>JBIKYV010000228.1:0-4400 GCA_044355075.1 Prosthecobacter sp. | reverse complement strand
CGATGCTCTCGGTGGCGAGCCTGATCGCGACGCGGTCGGCCCTGAGGATCTGGCCAAGACCATGTATCGCGCGCTCGGCATCAATGGTGAGAAGCGCATCATGTCCGACGGCGCACGCCCGATCGACATCGTGAACGGTGGACGCATTCTTACCGAAGTGCTCGCCTGATCCGGCGTCAATCTCGGCTCTAGCTTCTGAACCCCCGCTGCCCAGCGGGGGTTCTTTTTGGCAGACATGCCGACCTCTGACTGCCAGATTGCCTTATCGTCATGCGCTTTTCTGCCCTTCCCTTCCTGGCCTGCATTGGGCTTCTACTCCGTCACACCACGGATGCGGCCCCGGCTCAGGCTCCGATTCAGGAATGGATCGACCAGGCCGTCAAAGCCGGTGGTGGTGTGGTCAGCATCCCACCTGGTGTGCATGAGCTATCGCGAGGCTTGCTTCTGCGTGGAGTCAAAAAGCTGGCTCTGCGTGGCATGGAGCGTGAGCGCTGCGTGCTTCGGCTTGCCGACTCTGCCAACGGCGAAGCCTTGATCACGATAGGCGAAAAAACCGAGACGGTAGAGATTGCTAACCTTGTCCTGGAAACAGCCAGCGATGCTCTGGCTCGCCCAAGCCCACTGCCCCTAGCCATTCGCTGCGGGGCAGAAGTTGCCGCAAGCAGTTCGGCGAGAGAAAGCAGCGGACCGCGCGATGTGATGGTGCATGATTGCATTTTCCAAAACTGGCCCGGCACAGCCATCCACATCTCCAACACACGCGAAGCCGCGGTGGAACGATGCAGCTTCCGCGAAATCGCAAACACGGGCGTGCTTATCGACCGTCAAAGCCAAATGGTGGATGTGCTAGGATGCTGGTTCATCCGCTGTGGCCTAGCCTTGGAGGTTGCAGATGCCGCACAGGGACACTTCATCGGCAATGAAATCCTTCAGGGGCGTGATGGCATCCGCATTCGCGGAACTGCGATTGTAAAAAATCCCGACAAGCCCCTCGGACATGAGCTTTCTCAAAACCACATTTCCCAGCTCGAAGGCACGACTTTGCAGATCTCGGCCACCGCAGAAGCAGTCCGGCTTTCCGACAACGACATCGAGGGCAAGACCGACGTGCAGGGCACGCATGAGTGGAAAAAAACCAGCGCTAAAGCCGAGGTCGATCCTGCGAAGGCCAAGTAGCACTACCTTTGGCTCAAAATCGAGGCACTTGGTTCAACGTGCCGACTTCAGGCAAAGCCGTGCTTGGGGTGGGGGCGATGGCGCCGCCGACACTCGTGGCCGTGGGTTGCTTCTGTTTTTGCTGAAATTCAGCAAGGGTGCGCCGCATCAATTCGAGATAGTCCGGGTTCACATTCGGCAGATTCTTGCAGGCCTCGTAGCTTAGGCTCATGCAGCGCACGGCCTCTTCGTATTGCCGGTTCGCCCCCAGCGCATAGCCCAGGTGAAAGCGCACCTCTTCCAAGGCTGTCTTGGCGTTGGGGTATCGCTTTGATCGAATGGCCAAGGTCTTTTCCAGGCGCTGGATCGCCGCTTCCATACGACCCGCCGAAAGCTCGCAGAGAGCCATCTTGTCGGCGACGAGGCAGGTGGGCTCAGCCTCTGGCCCAAGCACGCGACGACAGTTGGTCATCAAGGTTTCATACTCCCTCAAGGCCTCTTCATGGCGACCTGAATTCTCGATGTAATTCGCCAGCATGACATGCGCATTCAGCCGCACTGGATCTGACTCAGGATAGCTCTCACAGACCTGTCGGAAGAGGGCGCGCTGCTCCTCAATGAGAAGAGTTTTCCCCTCTTCGAGATTCGCGAGCTTTTGCGCAGCTTGGCTACAGGCCACGCGCCGGGGATCGGTTTCCTTCAGCAGCCGTGTGTAGGCCACGAGGGCGATGCGGATCTCGGCCAAGGCTTCTTTGTGTTTTCCCAGGCCTAGCAGGGCGACACCTAACTGATGTCTCGTTTCTAGCGTCTCCAGGTCATCCGTGGGCAAGATGCGCCGCTGGATAACGAGCGCCCTTTCCAAAACATCCCGCGCCTGCTGATGACGGCCCAGAGGATTCAAAATCTGCCCAAGCAGCAGCGAGCTGGTGAGGCACAGCCGATGCTCGGGACCGAGGATGCGCAGACCATCCGCCCGAAGTGACTCCAGCAGACGCGCCGCCTCGACCGAAGGCGGCAACTGCACAAGCAAACGCGCATGAAGCAAGCGCGCCTCCAATGCAGGCATCGCATCCGCACCGACAGCTTTGACCGCTAGATCGACAAGCTTGCGTGCCTCGAGCTCTGCCTCGCTTGGCCGACCCTGAGCCATCAGATTTTTCACCCACAGTGTATGCGCTGCGATCACCTCGCTGTCACTCGCGCCCGAGCCATCGGCCATCATTTGCTTCAGGATCTCACGGCGCAGAGGCTCAGCTTCCGCCGGTCGCCCCATGCTCTCTAGCACCCGAGCTAGATTCTTCTGTGCTACCTGCGTTGCCACAGCTTGGGGGCCGTGCAGCCTCAGCGTATGCTGTAGCACCAGGCGGCTCTGGCGCTCGGCTTCTTCATCCTTGCCGTGCAGGTAAAGCAAACCCGCCAGTTCACTGCGCGTACGCACCGTCTCAGCATGGCCCTCCCCCAGACGGCGCTCGTATTCCTGCAAGATGTGCCGATGCATCCGCTCCTGATCCAGCGGCATCTTCAGCCCCTCGTAAGCACGGGCGGTCACAGTCTGGAGCTGACTCCAGAGTGCCAAATCGCGCTCAGGCGGCACCTCACCCGAGGCCACAGTGATGTATCTCACCACCTCTTCAAAGGCTCCGCTTTCCATGGCAGCAAAGGCAGCCAATTGCAGCGCTGCCACGACCTCTAGAGGCTTCCGCGTCGCGGCACGATGCGCGTCATCGCCAGCCTCCAGGGCAAGCATTCGAGCTTCGTCGTAGCGACCTAGCGCGAACTTGGCCCTTGCGCGATCCAGCTTGGAGCTAGCCTTCGCATCCAGCAGCTGCTGCGCGCCAGATTTGAGCGACTGCGCCACAAGCTCGGGCGTCAGGCTCAGGCGCTTCGCGACCAACCGGATGGCGAGACTTTCCCGCTGGGCAGGCGTCTCCGGCGAGCCTGCGCCTGTCTGCATGGCATGGATCTCTGGATACTGCCGCAGGCAATCCATGGTCTCTGTAGACAATCGCGGCGTATCTACCACCTGCCCCGCCACAGGCAGGAGCAAGATACCCGACCCAACCAGAGAGAAAAAAAAGCGCCACATCAGCGCCTAGCTTCACGATTCTGGGCAGAAGAGTCAAGCCAGTGGTCTGCGTGGCATCTTCCTCCTTGCGATGTCTGCCCGAAGTGCTTTCTCCTGCGCCCCCATGTCCAGCCCGGCCAACTCTCTCTCTGAAATTGCCGATGCCCTGCGTTCAGCGCAGCGGATCGCCATTGCCGCGCACGTGCGTCCTGACGGCGATGCCGTGGGCTCAGTGCTCGGTCTTGCGCTCAGCCTGCGAGCCATGGGCAAAACCGTGTATGCCCTGCTGGAGGATGGCGTGCCCTCAAACCTGAGCTTTCTACCGCAGACCGACACCGTGCTCAGCCCACCCTACACTGCGCTGGAAATTGACTGTGCCGTGGCACTGGACACGGCCACGCACGAGCGCGTGGGGGATGCGACCAAAGCGGTTCTAGATGGAGCTCCGCTGCTGCTAAACATCGACCACCACGGCACCAATCCAGGCTATGGCCGACTGAATCACGTGGACAGCAGCCAGCCTGCCGTCGGCCAGATCGTCTATGAATTGCTGAAAACAGGCGGCTTTCCCCTCACCAATGAAGTGCTGCAGCATCTCTTCACCGCCCTGAGCACAGACACGGGCTCCTTCCAATTTTCCTGCACCACAGCGCGCAGCCACGAAATCGCTGCCGAGATGATGCGCGCAGGCCTCGACACCGCATGGCTGGCCCAAAAGCTCTACCAGACCTACCCCGCACGTCGGCTCACCCTCATGCGCGCCATGCTGAATGAGATGGAATTTCGTGCCGAAGGTCGCGTCGTCAGCTGGAACCTGACCCAAAAACTCATGCAGGAAGTCAGCATGGAGCCCGGCGACACCGAGGGCATCATCGACACCCTGCGCATGATCGACAGCGTCATTAGCGCTGTTATTTTCGAAGAGCTGCCGGATGGCAAAATCCGCGTCTCTTCACGCTCCAAAGACAGCCGCCTGGATGTCTCCGCAATTTGCGGCCAGTTCGGCGGCGGTGGCCACCGCATGGCTGCCGGAGCCCGTATGAAAGGCCCCATCGAAGCGGCCGCTGAAACCTTTTTGAATGCCCTCGAACATGAAGTCCGACGACTCGCTTAACGGCGTCCTCTTGGTGGACAAAGGCCCCGACATGACCTCTCACGACGTCGTGGCCGTGGCCCGCCG
>JBIKYV010000227.1:0-4414 GCA_044355075.1 Prosthecobacter sp. | reverse complement strand
CTCAGGCGTAGATAGCAGCAAAGGCGAATCACTGAGCACCCTCATCCGCGCGCTCAACGAGATCCCCGGCGACTTCTGGATTCGACTTCTCTACACGCACCCCGCACACTGGAGTGATGATTTGATCCAAGCCATCGCCGAAAGCCCCAAGGTGGCTCGTTACATCGACATTCCGCTCCAGCACATCAGCGATCACATGCTAACGCTGATGCGTCGCGAGACTTCCGGGGGCTACATCCGTGATTTGCTAAAACGCATCCGCAAAGGCATTCCTGGCATCGCCATCCGCACCACCTTCATCGTTGGATTTCCTGGAGAAACGGAAGCTGACTTCAATGAATTACTTCAGTTCATTGAGGATGAAAAATTCGAACGCGCTGGCGTGTTCAATTACTCCCGTGAGGAAGGGACACGTGCGGACAAGATGGAAGGCCACATTCACCACATGACGCGCAAAGCTCGCTGGAATGAGGCTATGCGCGCCATCGAGCGCAACGTGCAGCACATCAACCAGCGTCATATCGGCAAAACCATGCGCGTACTCGTCGAAGAGCCTGGTATTGCTCGTAGCGAAATGGATGCACCCGACATCGACACCACGGTCTTTGTGGACAAGAAGCTGCCGATTGGCAGCTTTGCTGAGGTCACCATCCGTGAGTGGCGTGGCTACGACTTGGTCGCGGGATGATCATGAGTCTTGGGCATGTCACTGAGCGCTTTGAGACCAATCGCATGCCCATCATCGACCTGCTGCCGCATCTAGCATCAAGCTGTGTGCGGCGAGCGGATCAGTGTTTTTTGGCTCATTGGCAAGATTCAGACGATTCTTCCATTTGGATTTTCTGAGAAAAACATCCATGGGGTCAATATGATCCGCTCTGTTTGCGCCTTCTTCTTTGCACTCATGGTCTCCACTGCCACAGCTTTGGAACCCAAATGGATTCCGCTCTTCAATGGCAAAGATCTGAGTGGCTGGACAATCAAGATCGCGAAGCATCCGCTAGGAGACAACTTTGCCAATACGTTTCGTGTCGAGGATGAAATTCTGAAGGTTAACTACGATGGCTACAAGAAGTTTGACCAGCAATATGGGCACCTTTTCAGTAACCTAGCCTATTCGCATTACATCTTACGCCTGGAGTATCGTTTCACCGGTACGATGATGTCGGACGCGCCCAAGTATGTGAATCTCAACAGTGGCGTGATGCTGCATGCGCAGCCACCGCAGAGCATGCGCTTCGAGCAAGGGTTTCCTGCAAGTCTGGAGATACAATTTCTGGCCGATGAAGGCAAGGGATCGCGTCCCACGGGCAATCTCTGCACACCTGGCACGCATGTGGAGATGGCGGGTCAGCTATTCACGAAGCATATCGCCAAATCCAGCTCGCCCACTTTTCCGGCAGAGAAATGGGTACGTGCGGAGATAGAGGTGCACGGCAACGATGAGATCATCCATCGTATCAATGGCGCTGAGGTGCTGCGCTACCAGCATCCGGTGCTTGATCCTACATGCAGCATCGCTCCCGCTAGCGACATCACTTCTGCCGGTGGCAATGTGAAGCTCAGCTACGGATACATCGCGTTACAAGCAGAGGGCCAGCCAGTGTGGTTCCGTAAGATTGAGCTAATGTCGCTGGAGAAGTGACCGCGAAATGGCAGGGCTATTGACTCGCAACAAGACGAACCCATCATTTCAATCGCTTTGATGCTTGTTGGCTAAAGCCAGCTTTGCCATTCAGGCCGATGCACCTCATGAGATTTGGATGCGTGTCAGTGAAGTATCATTCAGCATTTAAAATGCGGTGACAGGCAGGAAATGCATCCCTTCTCATGCAGCCTTTCTCGACAACAAAAAGTCAAAGTAAGCGCTTCTCTTTGAGTGGGGAAATTTGATAAAAACGCCCTCATTAGCGCCGTGATTTTTGGCTCAATTTTCCTCTTGTTTGCAAGGGTTTTTATCTCCTTGAAACAAGATTTAACCATTGGATTTTCAGGCCAATTCAGCTATGATATTCTCATCGTTAGTTCAGGCAAAAAAGACCCAAATTGCCTCCATCTGAATTGCATATTTCACCCCACAGGAAAAGTCCATCAGACGTCCTGAAGATCCATTTCCCCCGCAAATAAATTGCAGGGGTTCATCAACACAGCATACCCAACCTATGATCGAAGGAATCATCGTCACACTAACTGGCAACGAGCTCAAAAAGCTCTGCAAAGAATGCGCAACCCACCATCGCAAACGCGCCAAGGTTTACGCCGACCAGATCAAGACCATGAAAAAAAACCAGATCGAGGCCGCGCAACACCAGTATTCAGGTGACCCCTTCGAAAACTTGAAGTCACGATTGGAAAGTCATACCGACGATGCCTCCGAAATGGAATTCATCGCTGAGCATCTCGATCTCAAAGAAAAATATCGCCTTGAGAGACGTGATCTTGAGCGTCTTCATATTTGCAAAAGCAGTAGGTGGCAATGAGGCGAAATGGGATGATATCGGATCACTTACTTTTCGCTTTTTTTGGCGCACCCGTCGGACGGTATTCCTCCCCCCAGTCGTTGCGGGAATTGCCGATCCATTCATCGACAAAGCTGCTGGCTGCCCAGTCTTCCCACTGACGGATCAGATGCTGGCTCATGGCGGGGAATTTTGTGATGATATCCTGCTGCTCGGTGCGGTCCTCATCAATGTTGTAAAGCTCCCACGGGCCTTTGAATTTCTTCACGAGCTTCCAAGGCCCAGTGCGCACGGCGCGATTGCCCTCATGCATCCAAAAAATCGGCTTCACACGGTGCAGCGGTTCGTTTTGCATGGCCGGCATTAGTGAGATGCCTTCCATCGGCAAGATACGATATCCTCTGAATTCAGCAGGATACAACGCACCGCTGACATCACAGGCTGTCGCCATGACATCGATCAGGTGACACGGCTCATGGTTGATTTTCACGGTCTCCTTGCCTCCAGCTCTCCAAGTCTTCAGCCCGGCTGGCCAGTGCGCGATGAGTGGTGAGCTGATACCACCCTCATGCGTGAAGTGCTTATAGCGGCGTAAAGGCGTGTTGTTCAGGGTGGCCCAGGTCATACCAAGAAAGACATTACTATCAGGGCCACCTAAATCCGGCCCTTGAGCAATGCCATGCGGACCGCCTTCGGCATTGCCACCGTTGTCGCTCATGAAAAAGATCAACGTGTTCTCGAACATGCCACGCTCTTTCAGCCCCGCGATCATTCGACCAACGCTTTCATCCACGCAGTCGAGCATTGCGGCATAAATCGACATCAACAGGTCATAGCGATCCTTGTCCTTCTCGCTCAATGAATCCCACGCAGGCACATCTGCCGGCCTTGGCGAGAGTGGCCACTTGGCATCCACAATGCCGAGTTTGATTTGCTTTTCATGACGCGCCTCGCGCAGCTTATCCCAGCCGATCTTATATTTGCCACGATACTTGGTGATGACATCCTTCGGAGCCTTTAATGGGAAATGTGGTGCCCCATGCGCGAAGTACTGAAAGAATGGCTTTCCACTTGCTTTTGCATCATCCAAGAATTTCAGCGCCCAGTCGGTGAACATGAAAGTAGAATACCACTCGCCGATGCCGACCTCCGGCGAATCCGCCGCCACTTTCCGTCCATCAAGGTAAACCCACTTGCAGGCTTCCCTGCTACGCTCTTTGGGGAAATACAACTCTCCAAATTGTGTCGTCGCCGTGCGCTGGAAGCCACGCTTCCATGGCGGCGTGCCATTCTGTTGCCCGAGGTGCCATTTACCCACGATCGACGTATGATAGCCCGCCGCACCTAGCACCTCCGCCATCGTCACACAGCGGTCGTTTAGCTTCGCATGAGTTCCTTTCGACTCCGGCAAATTTAGGCCATCAAGATATCCCATCCCGGCCTGATGCGGATACAGCCCAGTCATCAAAGAAGCGCGTGTGGTGCTGCAACGCGCCGTATTGTAAAACTGCGTGAAGCGCACGCCCCCAGCCGCCAGAGCATCCAGGTTTGGCGTTGGGATCTCACTCCCGTAGCATCCGAGATCACTGAAGCCCATATCATCGACGAGGATAACCAGAATGTTAGGTCTCTCCGCTTTTGCGAAAGAGTGCAAAAGCATCGCCAGACTCAAAAGGAGGATCAAAACAAAGCGCATGGAATCATGGCAACGCTGCGTTCGCCCCTAAGATTGCGCGGCATTTCCATCCGGTAAGACTTCGCTAAAACTCTATATTTGCCGAATCCGACACATCTACCGCCAAAGATGGCATGGAAGCCATGGTGGAGACGGTTATTCGTCAGCCCTCTTACCACCCAACCTAACCACCATGGCTGACATCACTACCTCCGCTGCTGATAAGAAAGAAAAGGAATACTTCCTCGATACGCCCCAGCAAACACCGGGCTTCTTCCTT
>JBIKYV010000082.1:0-15340 GCA_044355075.1 Prosthecobacter sp. | reverse complement strand
TGGGTGATGCGAGAATCATAGGCATCACTCTCCGAACTCGAATGTAAAGGATGCGAAAGCCAAGCGAAGACAGCTCAGCAGCCACACTGCGGCGGCGGCGTCTCAGGCTGCTCCTGACGAATCACGGCGACTTCATGGGCCGTTGGCCAAGAGAGCGTTTGTTTCTTGGGGAAAGCGAATTGGGGAATCCAGACGAGCGCTAGGGTCAGCTTCAGTTCCTGATCTTTGGACGAAGGAGCTGTTGACGTATCGTCGCTCTGACCGCTGCCATCCATGCCGTTTTGCACGGCCTTGCACAGCGGGCATGGATGCTCTCCATCGAAGGTCTTGCTCACAGCTTCAGCGATGCTGTCCTGCTGGGAAAATTTGATCATCATGCCCGTCCAGGCGATGCCCTGAAGCACGACCCATTGCAGGCCCACCGAAAAACACAATGCCAGCACAATCGCCCATCGCGCAAAGCGCAGCGTAGGTGGGCTGACGTTGGAGAGGCACATAAGAACTGTGTAATTGTGTAGGTAATAACGCCCTGACTCAAGGCGTAAGATCGACAAAACTCGATACGCATTTCTCAAAATACACACGGGAGCTTCCGGCGACACTCGGCCACTGAGTCAAACTACAGCAAAGTCATCGGGCTCACAGCCATAGATACCGTAGTGGGTCATGAAGCGCAGCCGATTGCGGCTGTAGGGGTGGGTCGTCACACCGCCACCCGCTATACCGGAGATGTTTTTTCAAAGTGACGCTGCATGATCATGCCAATCTTTCCAGGGAAACGGCGGAAGATGTCGGCACCTGCGCGCTGGAGTACGAAAATCTGGCCTCCATGAAAGATATTGGTGGGCTGCTGTTTTGCAAACCCATCACCCCTATCAGTCAGCGCGTTTTTTGCGTTTTTTGTGAAGGCTGTGTAAAAGCTACCGCGCTGGCCAGCCGCTCTGTTTATCTTTTCCCGCCATGTCTCCCGAAACAACGCCCCACCCTGATGGCAAAACGCATGTCCTCGTCATTGACGACGATCGCAAGCTCGCGGCCCTGATTCGCGACTACTTGGCCCCGCTGGGTTATGTAGTGGAGCTAGAACACACAGGGCCTGAAGGGGCTGAGCGAGCGCTCAGCGGCCATTGGCATGCCATCATCTTAGATGTGATGTTACCCGGCTGTGATGGCTTCGAAGTGCTGCGCCGCATCCGCGCGAAGTCTGCCGTGCCTATCCTGATGCTGACGGCTCGCGGAGAGGAAGCAGATCGCATCGTAGGCTTAGAGATCGGCGCGGACGATTACCTGCCGAAGACCTTTTCCACGCGCGAGCTACTGGCCCGTCTGCGTGCCGTCACCCGGCGCTCGTTGATCGCCCAGACCAGTGTGATAGAACCTCCGGTAAAGGAATTGGTCGTAGGCACCGTGCGGCTGAACCTGGATGCTCGTGTGGCTACAAAAAATGACCAACCGCTCGTCCTCACCCCAGTGGAATTCGACATCCTGATGGCACTCATGAAGTCGCGCGGCCGTATCAAATCGCGCGAATCATTGATCGAAAACCTACGCGACCGCCAATACGAAGTCTTTGACCGCAGTGTGGATGTGCATGTGGCTGCGCTGCGGAAAAAGCTAGGCGATGATGCACACCAGCCGCACTACATCCGCACGGTACGCAGCGCCGGCTACATGTTCATCAATCCCGATGCTCCGGCCTGAGTTGCAGCTTTTTAGCTAGATCACCAAGCCTGCGGTCATAGCAAATTCGGCAGTTTCAGCAGATCACTCGGGAGATCTACTATCACGTGCGCACCATCATGGCGCAGCTCCTCCACGCTACGGAAGCCCCAGCTGACGCCGATGCCAAACATGCCTGCATTTTTCGCAAAGGCCATGTCGATACCAGAATCTCCCACATAAGCGCACTGGCTGACCGGGACCCCCAGCGCGGCCGCTGCCTCAATGGCGCCTGCTGGATCAGGTTTGCGCGGCACCTCATCGCGCTGACCGAGCACGATACCAAAGGTCTCGGCGGGGAAAAAGTAGTCACAGCACAGGTTGGTGAAGCGGTGAGGTTTATTCGAAATACAGCCGATCTTTAGCCCACGCGCTTGCAACTCCTGCAATGCCTCTTTCATGCCCTCATAGACCACGGTTTGATCATGCCAGCCCGTCTCGTAATGGCGCTGATAGTCCCTCAGGCAGAGGTCGATGATCGCGTCTGTCCTTGCTTCTTCCGGCAAAGCACGGCACACGAGTTGCCGCACACCATCGCCTATGTATTTCGGGAAAACTTCGTGCTCGCGGGGAGGATACCCGTGCTGGACGAGCATCCGGTTCACCGCCGCCGCGAGATCGGCCAAAGAGTCAATAAGAGTCCCATCAAGGTCAAAGAGAATGGCTTGCAAGGCAGGCATAGTGGTCTCTTCCCTGCCAAGAGATATCACCGACTGCAACCGCGATCCCAAAAAGCAGCAAATCAAGATGCATGCCTCAGCGGCATGGACGCGGAGATCATGCGATTGATGAACAACCCTCCGTAAACTCCAAAGCACTCAGATGACTAAAGGATGATTGCGCGGACGACAGGCGTCTCGAAGACATCATCCATGAAGGCGATACCGGTATGCCCTCCGTGCAGAGCATTTCTCTTTCGCCATTCACTTTTCCAAAGCGTCCATCATCGGCTCGATCAACTGCCAGCCGCCTGGCAGATCCACGCGAACCAGCTCACCTAGCTCGGTCAAGTAAAGGTTTGCCTGCCAGCCCGCCACAGCCTCTACTGTCACGACATAGCAGCGGCGGGCACGACCAGCCAACTTCAGGGTGCCCTCCCGCGCGGTGATCAGGGGCTGCACGCCAGCCGCAGGCATGGGCATGATCTCAAGACCGCCTGTCATGGGTAACAGGGCTGCCAGACCCGCACTATCCATCACGACCTGATCGCCCTTTTTCACCTCCACAACTGGCAGTTTCGCACTTCCCTGCCAGTCGAGCTTTGCCTCAGTCTCCGTCTCGGGCAGGCTGATTCTGGCCTGAAGGGACTTCCATTGCTCGGCTTTTTCCAGCTCAGCTGTCAGACGAAAACCCGCCTCCAGTAACTGCATCCCCACAGGAACTTTCACCACTCCATTCACCAGCACCACAAAGCTGGGCGGCTGGCCAACGGACTCCTGCCGCCGAGCACTGAAGCTGGCGTGGCCTAGTTTTTCCTCACCACGCAGGATATGTAGCGTACCGCCAGAAAGTGCCGGAGCAGTCAGGAACTTCTCCAGCACCCATTCAGGCGGCAGCGCAGCTAAACGCGACTTTGCGGGAAAGTAGGCATCACGAATCACTAGCCAGATCATCACTGACCAGAACAAAAAGACTCCAAGGCTGACGACGCGCCATAACATCGTGTACTCTCCCTGCCAGGGAAAAGCCCGACAAGCAAGCCGAGCGCGACGATTCCTGCAAAGAATCTGCCCACTACCCCTAACCACTGATTGGAAACATCTCACCCTCACCTCGGGCGATTTTACTTTGGTAAAGTTAATCTTTTGAAGCGTTACCAGTCCAAAAGTGCCCTTGTCCGCTCGGCTGCCTGTGATAGCTTCCAGCCTCCCTACTCATGTTCGAATCTCTCCGGCGCGCACGTCTGCAACGCGAAGGCCTCTCTTGTGGCAAGGTGCGTCGCAAGCATCAGGACGATGATCTTGTCGATGAGCTGCGCACCCACCCCGCAGCCACCATCATGCTCTATGTGCTCTTCTTTGGCGGCCTAGGTCTGCTGATGAAAGCCGCTGCCGCTGCCGTGCCTGGTACCGTTCAGCCCCAGCTCACCTCCTACCTTGCCGCTGCCGCCATCGGTGCCGCGATGGTGGTACACCTGACGGTCGCCCTGCGCCAGGATGTGGCAGACAATGCCGAGCTGGTGCTCGTACTCGGTACTCTGCTTATCCAGTTCACCGCCAGCGTAGCGATGCTCGACTTTGGGTACAGCAGGGGCTGGACCTCTGCCCTGCCCGTGCTGGCACTGCCACATGCCCTGGGGCCTATGATTCTGTCCGTAGCTCTAGGCCGGAAGATCGGCCTTTTTGGAGCCATTTACTCTAGCCTTCTGGGGGCGATTGTCTTCATCCCGGTCAATCTCATCACCTACCTAGCCTGCTCCGCCCTGATAGGCTTTCTAGTCGTGTTGTTCACCAACCACGTGCGTCGCCGGAATAAGCTCTTTATGGCCGGCATCTACATCGGCCTACTCGCCGCCGCTTTTTCCCTCATACAGCACCATGCTAGTGGTGCCCTTGACCCGCAAAACCTAGGCCGCATCATTGGCGTGCCGTTAACTATCGGCATCCTCACTGGCCTCGTCGTTGGCGGCATCCTACCCATGATCGAGAGCCTGTTTGGCGTCACCACCGAAATGTCTTGGCTGGAGCAGGCCGACCTGAACCACCCGCTGATGAAGCGCCTGAGCATCGAGGCGCCCGGGACCTACCATCACAGCCTCATTGTGGCGAATATCGCCGAAGCTGCTGCTGAGGCCATCGGTGCCAATGCCGTCATGACCCGCGTCTGCGCCTACTTTCATGACATTGGCAAGCTGACCAAGCCAGAGTACTTCATCGAAAATATGGACCCGGCCCTCAACCCCCATGAGGACCTCACCGCGCGCATGAGCGCACTCATCCTTATCGCCCATGTCAAAGACGGTGTCGATCTCGCCATCAAACACAAACTCAACTGCCGCATCATCGATGTCATTGAGCAGCACCATGGTACTACGCTCGCCTGGTACTTTTACAAACGCGCCCTGGATCAGAAGGCCGAAATGATCCGTCTAGTTGAACAGGGCAAGTCTAAAGAGGATGACGTCCCCCAAGTCACCGAGGACGTCTTCCGCTACCCAGGCCCACGCCCCCAGTTCAAGGAGTCCGCCATTATCTCCCTCGCCGACGCCATCGAGAGCGCCTCCCGCTCTCTCGAAAAACCCACCCCTTCCCGTGTCGAAGCCTTAGTGGATGAAATCGTCCAAAGCCGCATGGCCGACAGCCAGCTCGACGAATGCGACCTCACCATTGCCGAGCTCGCCCGCGTCAAGGCCAGCTTTGTGAAAACCCTGCTCAGTATGATGCACAGTCGCGTGAAGTATCAAAAAGCCAATGGGGCCACTCACACCAGTATCATCAGCCCACGCGTTACCTCTACACCTTCATCTGAAGCCTCCGCCGGACTAGCCGAAGGCCGCCCCGCCAGTCTAGGTGAACCTACCTATCTCATGAGTGGCGAAACACCGCCCTCCGAGCGGAAAAAGCGCAGCCCCCGGAAAACTCCACCTGCCTCCGCTGCCTGAAATGTCCGCAAGACTACCGCGCCTGCACCTTCACCAGCAGCCCCTCCACCAGCGACCGCGCTTACGCTGGCTAAAGAAGCTGGCTATCGCCGCCCTGCCGCATTGCCAAGCCAAGGCTAAACATGCCGACGCACCCCTGCTACATCTCGAAGACATCGAAATCACCTTCGTCAGCGATGCAGACATCGCCCGCGTGCACGCCGAATTCCTGGATGACCCTACCCCCACGGACGTCATTACCTTTCACCATGGTGAGATCCTCATTAGCGCCGACACCGCTGCCACCGTTGCCCCAGAGCATGGCCAAAGTCTCGATGAAGAACTCGCCCTCTACCTCATCCACGGTCTCCTACACCTAGGCGGCTGGGAGGACGAAATGCCCGACGATGCTGCCGCTATGGCCCAGGCCCAGCAGAGCATCCTGAAGCAATGCTTATCGACGCTAGCCGTTCAGAGTCGCTAAAGATGCGTTGCCACTGACGTGCTTTCCTTAAAGTAGCACCGAGCGTCCATAATCTGGCCGACTTTGGATGAAAGCTTGAAGCCAAAGGGCTAGCCTTGGGGGCACACTCTGTGACTTTTTGCACTTCGGCGGGCTCACCCTCAAGGGCAGAAGCTTCTTCCTCAACACCCGCATAGCAATTTGTCCTCAAGGCAAACCATCCTAAAGGCGAAAAGGGGCGAGGCCTGCTCCCTCATGGCTAAGAAAGGTAAAAAATACCTAGAACAAGGCCGATCCTATTCCTTTGCGTCGAACCAAGTGATCCAATAGCTGCCTCGCACCGAAGCCTTGACCCCATTAAATCCTAAGAAAATAGATTTACGTCTAATCCGAATATAAAAAACAAACGCGTTTAACAGATCGGATGACAAGAAAAGCTAAAAAAAGGTATTTCATATATAATATCTCATATAGATATATACATATTAATTCGATACAATACTAATCATTTTGTTGATTGAATGCATGCATAAGCCAAACCATCCCTGGTAATTTTAAAGCTCATTCATCAATCCGCGAATTTGTTGGCCTTAAAAGCGCTAAGCTTTTTAGGCTTCGGTGAATGATTCATCCCCACTCGGCACTAAACACAAAAATGAATACCGACAGATCGCCTGTTATTCTGATTTTGGTTATTGCTCTTGTTCTTTGCGCGATTGCTGGTGGGCTTGTTAGCTACCATCCCAACAATGAGGAATTGGAGAGATACAGGGGGTTTTTGCGCGCCGCGGAAGAAAATTTAGCTTCTGCTCTTCAGAAGTCTGGACAAAATAAGAAGGTATCTTACGCAAGGCTAAAGGTAGAAGATGGAAAGCTAGCATGGAATAACGGTCCCAGCTTTGATTTCACATTAAGAAATGACTCTTCGAATCCTATTCAGAAACTTTATTGCAAAGCTCAGCTTATCAAGCACGACGCGGGACATGAAGTCATCGCCGAAGAAGAAATGCAGCATTTGTTGGATGCCCCATTAGCCTCTGGCGAAAGTAGGCGACTTCAGATCCCAAGTGTTGATTCAGGTTCATGGAGCAGCCCTCTCATTAGGGAGGCGCTCGTGAAATCTGATGGATTTGACTTTTCCATTTCCATCACCGGCGCGGAACGCCCGGATGGTACGTCTTATCGCGAAGGTAGTGTGGTCCAAAACAGCGAGATTAGCCGCTACGAGAAGGAAGTGGCAAAGTATCGCGATGAGATCCGAAAGCGTGAATAAGTCTAACTCGCTATATTCGCTCATCACCAACAAACGCAGACGTTTTCTGCGATGAGAAAACTGCCTTTTTTACGGATGCACGCTACCGATATAGTTTAGGTAGCTCCACAGGCCTCCGTAGCCAGAGCGAATCTGGCAGGTCAGCGGCTGGTAGTGCTGCTCAAGCGTGGCAAGAACCTGGCCTTCCATGCGCACGTGATTCACCCCCATCCAGCGGCGAAACCAAGCGAAAGGACTGCTGTGAAAGTCGGCCACTGCGATGAGGCCACGCGAGCTGAGGTCGTGGCGGCTGATACGCAGCACTTCATCGTAACCGGGATTGATCATGCTGAGTGAGTAGCTACAGACAATGAGATCAAACTTTGGGCCAAGAGCCACTGGTGCGTCGTAAGCGCGGTGAATAAGGCCGACACGGGAACCGTAGGGGCGCACCTTGGCGCGGGCACGATCAAGCATATCACGCGAGAGATCGAGGCCGATAACCTGGGCTTTAGGAAAGCGGGCGGCTAGGGCAACGAGGTTACTGCCGGTGCCACAGCCGATCTCAAGGATACGCTGGGGCATCATCATATGCTGCGAGACGCTGTGCACCAATGACTGTCGGCCAAAGAGGAAGGCCCAGCGGGTCAGATCATAGATACCTGCGTGCCAACGGTAGTAAGCGGAGAGCGGGTGGTGATGCAGGCTTTCAGGTGAAGTAGCTGGCGCGGAGTTGGCGGCGAGGAGCGTGCTCATGGAAGAACGTGGGCGAGAAGGGTGCAGCCGTAGGTGCCGACGCGATCAAGCGGGTGATAGTGCTCTGCCTGGGCGGTATCGACGTGTAAGCGCGGCAGGATCTGGGCTGGGATGAAGTCGATCTGGGGGCTGGCGGAGCGCATAAGAATGCAGGCGCCGGGGGCGCTGTTTGCCAAGATGAGCTGCCATTCCTCCAGCAGCGCTTGGGGCTTGTGGGCGGCCAGCCAGTCCTGGTGGTCCAGAAGGACAAAGTGGGTGTAGGCGCCAGGGTGCTCGCGGAGGAAGTTCGCCAGGGTGGCGGTGTGGGTTTTCAGCCGGGGCTCGCGCTCGCGCAGCAGGGGCTGGTTTTCCGGCACGAGGTAGCTGGGGCAGCAGTTGCGGGTGTAGTGGCCCGTAAAATAAACGCGCCAGAAGTAATTGTCCGAAAAGGGCACCTCGGTAAGGACGTGCTCCAGCTTTTGCTGGATATAGCCAGTGAGCCCACCAGGGAACTGGGTCTCGATTAGGCGGACCTGGGCTCGAGGCACGCCGAGCATCGTCATAGCCATGGGCTGGCGCAGCAGCCAGGAAATGAAGCGTCCCCAGAGAATAGGGCGGACATTGGCGTAGAGGCAGCGCTGCTCCTCCAAACTGTTGGCGTGGAGAAGGGCGTGAATGTAATCGCGCACTTGGTTGCTGCCAAAGAACGTATGCAGTGCGATCCAGGCCATCTGCCCGGCTGTGCCACGGTAATAAAAAGAGGGGTTCAGCGAGGAGCTGCGAAAGTAGTAGTGCTTTTCCTGCCAGTAGCGCTGGGCGTGGGGGGGGAGTTCACCAAGCAATCGATCCAGGAGGCCGCGCATGTCCGGATGCGTGCCATGGCCAAAAGTCTGGAAGATCTCCTCGACATCGCAGCAGCGAATCATGGCTTTTTTCAATTCCAGCAGGGCATTTTGACGTGGATTCATATCCACAGCCTGGATTTCCGCTGGGCCATCAAGTAGGTAATCGAGCGCGTTGCAGCCTGCGCTAGTGATCATCACGACGCGGCTGCTGGCGCCCAAGCGCATCATGGCGCGGTCCAGGCGAGGGTCCTCCCAGCAAGTATTGTAAACCAGGTTTCCCCCATGCACGCGGCGGAAAATGGCGTCCTGGGTGTGATGGCTGATCTGGGCGGGCAAAGAGGCACGGGCAGGCATGGAGCGCATCTGGTGCCGCATATGGCACACATCGCAGCCGACTTTATGCAACGATATCGTTAGACCTTTGCGTCGAGATTAGAGGCCTCGCCGGAGTCTTTCGGCATTCTTTTACCAGCGATCCAGCCGACAAGAGACCCCGTAACCATGAGAGCGCCCGGCATGGCGGGAGGAACCCACACGAGCAATGCATGAAAGGCGATAAAGCTAATCAATAACGCTGCAAAGATGCAGATCAGTCCGCTGCGCAGCGGATGCTGAGCGCCGTGGCCTAGGGCGATCCAGGCCGAAGCTAACACAGCGATGCCCCAAACAAGCCACTGGGGCCAGCCGACTAGCTGGGTCAAATGCGGCAATGCAAGCAACTGATTCAGCGCTTGAGCGTGGATAAAGGCAGGGCGCGGACGTGCATGATCGTCATGATCTAGGCCGATGACGATGACTTTCCCGATACCTAGGGCAGACTTGCCTTCTGGCGAAAGGGTTTCCGCTAGAGTGCCGGTCATGAGATCAAGAGCATTGATCACGGGCACCTTGCCCTTGCAATCTACTTTCACTAAGCCGTCCTTGCCCAGAGGAACAAAAGCTCCGTTCGAGAGGTAGGCGGCGGCACCTGGCCCCAAGCGAATACGATGATCAGCATAAGGGGTGCCAGTAAGCCTGGCCAGGGCCTGGGCCAGCAGGCTAGGATACAACCGGTCTTCGACTCGCAAGGCGTAAGGGAGGACGCACGAGCCTGCCGGATCGAGTTGGCTGGCTTCTAGCCCCAGTTCACCAATGACTCGCAAGGCTGGGTCTGGAACTGAAACCAGAGCCGCAATCGCAGGAGCTAGGTGCAAGTCACCTTCGATCCTTTGGAATAGCGGCAGTGTCTCTACCAAATCGCCCAAGAAGGGAGGCGATGCCTGGGCGCGGGTCTTTTCCGCTAAGATCGTCTCCGCCGCACTGATCACGCTAGTGTAGGGCAGCAGCGTATCCGCCAGAGAGGAGAGGAATTCCGGCGCTGGGCTACCCCAGTTCAACGGCGTGGCTAGGACCAGCGCGACTGGCTCATGACCTTGCAGAGACTTGAGTAATATTTGCCAATCGAGTGGCTTAGGCGGCCATCCGCTGTAATCGAGGCGATCTGTCTCCCGTAGAGCCACCATCACCACCTGCCCCTCTGCGGAGGGATCAGGCTGGCTCAGTCGCTCGCGGGAATTGGACGTGAGAAAGTCGAGAAAAAGGTCATCCAAGTGCTGCAAACGACCCATACGCTGCTCTCGGTCAATGTACCAACCCGTGGAGATTAAGCTAGCGGCGAGAAACAAGAGACGAATCCAAAACATGTCGAGAGAATCTGCCCATAGATCCGCAGGATTGACAACATGGAAATGTCAGATCGAAAACTTGCCAAGGCCGAGATGCAGCGTCTTTCACGACTTCGGGATTGTCTGCTTCGCTTTAGCATTTTAGGTGCAGACCAAATTTTACGGCCCAGGCCTCGAATGCCAAATTCTAACACTGTGAGTATTTCTAACCTAAGATGCTTTTGAAAAGCTGCCTCAACCCAAGAATCGCTCGCTCCACTCAGGCCGAGACAAAACACAATGCGCTTTTTTGCCAAAGAACCGATAGCGATTCACCGCGATAAAGGAATAAACCGCATCTCGCAGTGAACCTGGAACCATGGTTAACACGCGCCACCAAGCCATCTTACCACCCATCAGGGCCACCAACTTTAGGACTGCGTCGCTTTTCACAAAATGGCCTTCGGGCGTGATCAACAACATCGAATGCGGGTTCTCGGGATCGAATCCATGCTGGCGATAAAGCGCAGCCCCAAGCTCGGACTGGATGGAGCAAAAGCGAACAACCCCAGTCTGGTCGTGCCGAAGCACCCACTGCACCGTCTGATCGCAAAGATGACAGACGCCGTCAAAAAGCAGTAGATGGGTCCATTCCGTCATGATTGAGAATGATGATTGAAGCGAATCTGCTCAACGCAAGTTCATAGCATGGTGGATTGAGCAGCTGATGCCCATACAATCCGAACGATGAAAGCTGATGGGCGTCATAAGCTGTTCATGGCAGGAAAAGGTGGATGAATCAGGCTTTCTGCCATCAAGGTCTATCATCCACGGATTTACGAATCGAACAGAATGATCGCCTTCGCAAGATCATGAAAGATCATCATCCCTGTGCGGTGAATCACAGATCCTTTGACTAGCTCTATTTAGCGAAGAAGGGAGCACGCATGGGTGACCTCTTCATCACCACTGGCATTTGATTCACCAGGACCTTTGTCAAAAGCTAAGATTCGTTGAGCTACCCTCAGCACGAAGCTTTTGAAAGCACAGGTGAGGGCGCATTGCGTCGCAAAGAATACTTGCAGCCAGGCGTAGGTTTCGTTCAAGCTTTAGATCCTTATGGAAAACACTCCTGTCACTTCATCGCGCCGCGATTTCATCAAAACCGCCACGCAGGCCACTGCGGGCCTGTCCGTGCTTTCCGGCATTCATATTCCCTACGTTCACGCTGCGGGGGATGACACGATTAGCGTCGCGCTAGTGGGCTGCGGGGGCCGTGGCACGGGTGCGGCCAGTAACATGATGGGCGTGAAACAGCGTACCCGCCTAGTGGCGATGGCGGATGTTCAGGAGAATCGCTTGGAGGCGAGCTTCAACGGACTTAGCGCCAAACATCCCGACCGATTCTCGGTGTCAGAGGATGCGAAGTTCATTGGCTTCGATGCCTACAAGAAGGCTATCGATATGCTGAAGCCCAATGACATCGTCATCATGGCGACGCCGCCAGCTTTCCGCTGGGTGCAATTTCAATATGCGATCGAGAAGGGCGTGAACGTTTTCATGGAAAAACCGATCTGTGTAGATGCGCCAAGCGGACGTCGGATGCTGGAGCTGGGCAAGAAGGCGGCGGAAAAAAATCTGAAGGTTGGCGTAGGCCTGATGTGCCGTCACTGCCGCGTGCGCGGAGAGTTGTTTGACCGTATCCAGCAGGGTGAAATCGGTGATATCATCCTGGGCCGCGCCTACCGCTTACAGGGACCGGTGGGCACTTGCTTCACGAAACCACGGGACGCTAGTACGGACCCGAACGAGCTGATCTACCAGATCAAGAACTTCCATAGTTTCCTATGGGCCTCCGGCGGTGCTTTTAGCGACTTCAACATTCACAACATCGACGAGATCTGCTGGATGAAGAACGACTTTCCGATCGAGGCCAAGGCCACCGGAGGCCGCACGGATCGTGGCGACTACGTGGACCAAAATTTCGACCATTACAGCGTCGAGTATACCTTCCGCGATGGCACGAAATTCTGGCTAGAGGGTCGCAATGCCATGAAGACGCACAACGAGTTCGCAAGCTACGTGCATGGCAGCAAGGGCATGGCCATCATCTCCACCGCCGGCCACTTCCCATCCAAAGCAATGACCTTCAAGGGCCAGAACAAAAGCGCTAAGGACATTATCTGGCGGGGCAAGCAGCCAGAACCCAATCCCTACGATCTGGAGTGGCAAGACCTCGTGGACGCCATCCACGACAACAAGCCCTACAGCGAAGTGGAACGCGGCGCGATGGCCAGCCTAGTCACGGTGATGGGCCGCATGAGTGCCCACACAGGTCAGCTGGTTACCTTTGACCAGCTGATGAAGCACGATCATGAGTTCGCCCCAGGTGCGGACAAACTAACGATGGACGGCCCTGCGCCACTCGTCGCCGATGCGAATGGCAAGTATCCGATCCCTTACCCAGGTGCCAATGGCCTTTACGAATACGTCGTGAACAAGGCCTAATCGACGCTGGAGCATCATCACCAAAAGGCTCGGAGATTCCGCTGGAACTCCGAGCTTTTTTGTGAGCAGACATCATGTCTCAATCTCGGAGCGCAGCGGCGGGCTCCAAACGAGCTGCGATCCAGGCGGGGATAAGTCCAGCGGTGATGCAGAGCAGGATGGAAAAGACACAGGTGATGCTGATGTGCCAGGGATCCAATTGAGCGGGGATAGTGGACAGAAAGACACCCTCCACCGCCTGGACCTGGCCACCAGCGGCTAGGTCGAGCAGAGCACGTAGATCATCACGCAACCAGAGAACCAGCAAACCCCCGATCAGGCCCAGCAAAGTGCCCAGCACACCAACGATGACCGCCTGCAGCGTGAAGATGCCTATGATCTGACTGGGACGACTGCCAATCGCGGCCAACATGCCAATCTCACGTCGCTTTTGAGTCGTGACGGTGATGGTCGTATTCATGACCGAAAAGGCAGCCACTAGGGCAATGATAGAGAGCACGAACTGCATCATGGTCTGCTCATTGCGCATGGCGGCAAGACGTGCCTTTTCCTGGTCGGCCCAGGTTTCCACCCGCCAGCCTGGCGCGAGGACAGCGAGGGCCGCTGACATTTCGAGAGCCTTCTCGGGTTCCGCCAGTTCCAGGGCGATGCCACCAGGACGATCTCCCAAGCGAAAAATGGCCTGCGCGGTGCTGAGCGAGGCACAGGCGAGTAGCCCAACGGCCTCACCTCGCAGCACACCGGAGACACGCAGCTTTTGCGGATGCAGGCTGATCTTGCGGATCATCTCGCGGCGTTTGGCATCATCATCTTGCTCATTCGCTTCGCTGTACTGGCGCACAGCTTCGTTCACGTTCGGGCCGGCATAGACGCTGAACTCATCACCAAGCTGGAGTCCCAAACTGCTCATGTGTTGATCCGTCAGCACCAGTGAACCTTCTGAAAGGTCAAAACTCCCCGCAAGAAGGTGGGTGCGCATTTTGGCCAGATGACTGGCTGCTTCTGCAGCCGGCACGGCGAGTAGCTGGGCCAGCGCTTGAGCGTCGTCTTTGGCAAGATAGACTTTGTCCATCGCGCAGAGCACCGCAGATAACACACCTGGCTGGGCCTGTAGCTTTTTCAGCACATCAGACCCGTGTGCAGCGGCATCATCGCTCTCGGGCCTGAGCATGATATGGGGATTGGAACCCATCAGCGTATCGCGGAAGTCCGCCTCAAAACCCGCCATGACCGAGCGGACGACGATCATCATGAGCACTCCGACCGCGACGCCGATGAGAGAGACGAGCGTGATGACCGAGACGAAGTTTCGTTTGGGCCTCAAGTATCTCAGCGCCAGAAAGAAAGAGGCATTCTGTATCATGGTAGCCGTGGAGCCGTCCTATGCGTAAAAGGATGGTGCGCAGTACAGGGTTCGAACCTGTGACCCCCACCATGTCAAGGTGATGCTCTACCACTGAGCTAACTGCGCGGGTCGAAGGGCTAGTCACTTACTCCACTCAGAGAAGTGGGCAACTTGTTTTTGTGGAATGAACCACCAGACTGAGACAGTTTCAACGCTTGATGCACTCCCTGACCGTCAGCTTGTTTATCCTCCTGAGTTTCTCCATCACCAGCGAGGCTGTGGAAAAAGCCGTGGCTGATCCAGCGAAGCTACCCGCCGCCGCGCCAGGCGATGTGCTGGTACTGCCAGAGGGTGAATTTGCCGATGTGAGCCTCATTTTGAAGGGCAAAGGCACCGAAAGAGCTCCCATCACCCTACGTGCGAACGCACCGGGCAAGACGGTCTTCACCGGCACAAGCACGCTACGCATTGCAGGCGAATATCTTGTGGTGGAGGGGCTGCATTTCCGCAATCCTGAGCCGAGTGTGAGTGACCTGATCGAGTTCCGCGAAGACTCGAAAACCCTGTCTAGCCACTGTCGGCTGACCCGCTGCGCGATCACTTTAACCCCGAAGGAGGTTAAGGCCAAAGAATCACGCTGGGTGGGGCTTTATGGCCACAGCAACCGTGTGGATCACTGCCGCCTTGAGGGCAAAAGAGGCAAGGGAACGACCCTAGTCGTCTGGCTAGGCGGAGATAACGTTGGGCAGCACCGCATCGATCACAACGAATTCGGTCCACGCGAAAAGTTGGGCAAAAACGGCGGCGAAACCATCCGCATCGGCGATAGCAAGACCTCCATGCTGGAGGGCGGCTGCCTAGTCGAAGCCAACGTCTTTTATCGCTGCAATGGCGAGGCAGAATGCATCTCGAACAAATCCTGCAGGAACGTGTATCGGGGCAATACCTTTCTGGAGGTCGGTGGCACGCTGACACTGCGACATGGGAATGGCTGTCTGGTGGAAAAGAATGTTTTCCTCGGCAACAACGTTGCCGGCACCGGCGGCATCCGCATCATCGGAGAAGATCACACCGTGCGAGGGAACTACCTGGAAAACCTACGCGGTGACGAGGGGAGGTCCGCCTTATGCCTGATGATGGGTATCCCTGATTCGCCATTGAACCGCTACTTTCAGGTAAAGCGCGCCAAGGTCATCAACAACAGGCTGGTGAACTGCGAGCACCCTGTGCTCATCGGTCTAGCCGATGAC
>JBIKYV010000012.1:0-44125 GCA_044355075.1 Prosthecobacter sp. | reverse complement strand
GCAGAGACCTCCTGGCATCGTCGCAAAGCCTTCACCCTGTGAGATGGCAAAGGTGCGCCAGACCAGACAGCGGGCCTCTAGGCTGGCACCTGTCCAGGTGGGCGTTGTCGAGAGTTGTAGAACCTCCTGAGCGACCCATTCGTGTGGGGCTGATTGGATCGTTTCCAGCATGCGTTTTTTGGCCTCAGCATCGAGATCCGAAAGAAATACAGGATCCCGAGCGCCGCGGATAAACGCAGGCTTGATAACCCAGCGGTCTGGATCTGCCAGGACCATGTCTAACTCTCGGCGTTGGCCACACCACCAGGTCGGGACGCATGGCAAGAGGAGTTCCTCTCCAAGTAAATGACGACAAAGGCCTGGCATAAAAGGATGCAGGGCAGGGGTCTCTACGAGCCCACTGCCCAGGCCATTCGCCAGGGCGATGCTGCCATTTCTCCAGGCTTCCAAAAGTCCAGCAGTGCCGAGCAAAGAGTCTGCCTGAAGCTCCAGAGGATCACAATACACGTCATCCACATGACGAATGGCGACATCGACACGCCGGAGGCCTTCGAGTGTCTTCAACAGCAGGTGGCGATCCCTGACAGTCAGGTCTGCACCTTCTACCAGAGGGAATCCCAGGTATCGTGCCTGAAAGGCATGTTCAAAATAGGTCTCATTGTAAGGACCAGGGGTCAGCATCAAGATACCAGACTCACCATGCCGATGGCGCGGCGCCAGAGATCGTAGCATCTCACGCTTCATTTCGTAGTACGAGGCCAGCCTGCGAATTTTGGAAGCGTTGAATTCCTCCGCATGCACATCTGCCATGATGATGCGATTTTCCAAAGCATAGCCGTGACCGCTCGGAGCTTGAGTGCGGTCTGCCAATACCTGCCAACGTCCATTCGCATCACGGACTAGATCGCTGCCCATCGTGAAAATGAAGCGACCGCCAGGTGGATTTACCCCCAGCACAGGGCGCAGGTAACCAGGGTTAGCATGAACCAAACGTGGCGGCAAAAGTCCATCTTTGAGCAGTCGCTGTGGTCCATAGAGATCCAACAGGATTGCATTCAAAAGCCTACCACGCTGATCGATTCCCGCCTGAACATGGCTGAAATCTTCCTGAGAAACGATGAAGGGGAGAATATCGAGTGACCAAGGCCGACTCGTCCCCAAAGCATCTTCATAGATATTGTAGGTGACACCATGGTCCCTGAGTAGCCTTTGGACATCTTTGACGCGAAAGTCATGCTCTCCCCTGCTGCAATGCTCCAGATAGCTCGCGAATGTCAACCAATGCGGACGAATGCGGCCATTGGTATCCACCATTTCATCGTAGACTCCAGGCTCGGTCTTGTAGGCTGCCAACATACTGTTGTCAGGAGGTGGTTTCGCCTCCAAGGGATGGCGAGGCTGCTGAACAGCAAAGGTGGGCATGGGGTTGGTTGGTGGCTCTGCCAATGAATAACGCCAGAATCGGGCCAAAGTGAGCCCGTTTTCTAGAGGATCTTACCCAAAGGCTAAACTCCACTGTTGGATGATAGCACGGATGAAGTGACCGTTGCTCTGTCCATCTGGCAGAGCCCACTTAGCGACTCATCGGCATCATCTGTCCATAGCGGCCTGTGCCTTCCCACTTTGTGGGGCGGTTCCACGGGATTGTACTATCAGCAACAGGCGGAGGTTGACGCTCCCGACGCTTCGGTTCATCTGAAGCGCAGGATGTCATGCTCGCAGCGATCAAAAGAAGACTGCAGGCACCCAATAGGAGATTCCGGAGTTTCATGTGCATGTTATGATGGATGAAAAGAAAGGTAAACGCCCATCAAGAACGCCCGTCGACGCCTTATTGGAAAAGATTTTCCAAAATCACACGGTCTCCTGGAGCAATGCTTAGGCCATTGGCGATCGTTTCAGGTAGGATGTTTGCCACCGTGCGGTCCTTTTGAACGGAAACAATGCTCAGCTTGCCAACAGTTTGATTACCCCTTGTCACCAAGAATTTGGTTGCTTCGGTAATGCCACGGTTTTGTCCAGCATCGACCACAACAAAGCCCCAGGCATTGTTCACGGCTACGACACGAGCGACAAGGCTGTTACGATCAAACGACTTTTTGCGGTCATCAATCTTCTTCATGACCTCCTCATAAGCACGACGCGCATTAGCAATTTTTTCCTGTTCCCCGTCAGCTTCCTTACGTTTAATTTCCGTGGCTGCCTCCGTTTCAGCGGTTGCCTTTTTCATGGAGTTGATCTCCTCAACCATGGTCTCGGGCTTCATTCCTTGGGGGAGTTTGTCCAATCGCATTTTTAATTCGGCGAGCTTCTTGTTCGAGGAATCAAACGCATCTTGGTCTCGGCGAAGGTCATTTTCGACCTGAGCTAGTTTCAGCTTTTGGCTTTTCACTTTCTCATTTTCTACATCAAGTTCACTCTGAACTTTTGCAATCTCACCATTGGCCTGAGTGACCTTGGTAACGTTGTTGTTGGCTTCTGTCAGTGCTTTCTGAACGTCGAGATTGATCATTGTAACGCTATTGCGCACGGCCACGTATTCGCGACCATTTTGGAACGCAAAGAAGGCAGAGACGAGCATGATCACAGCACTCAGAATGAAAAAAACTTTAGTCATGACGGTAATGAAAGTGAGGGGGATGCGTGAGGAGCTGAAAAATTAAGGCTTTGCGGGAGCGGCACCGAAGGGGTCATTCATGTTAGGCTTGTCGGTCGTGCCAGGTGTCGCTGGCGCAGCACCAAAGGGGTCGGAGCTTGCTGCAGGTGCGGGTGCAGGAGCCGCACCGAAAGGATCAGAGGCGGCAGCAGGAGCCGCTGCTGCGGGTGCTGGAGCTGCGCCGAACGGATCGGAAGCTGATGGGGCGGCAGCAGGAGCCGCAGGTGCACCGAAGGGATCAGCGCTCATCGGAGCAGCGGCGGGTGCCGTCGTTGCAGGTGCTGCTGGTGCTGCTGGTGCAGCTTCTGTAGCTGCCGCTGGGGCATCGGGTGCTGCTTGAACTGGCACGGCAACCACCGTGTCGCCGTTTTGGATTACCAGACCACTTGCTAATGAGCCTGGGATGACTTCTGCGACCGAACCATATTGCTCTACATTTTTGACCTTCAGTTTGGCGATCACTTGCTTGCCACGTTTTACTTCGAGATCGGCATTGGCAAATACTCCACCTGTGTTGCCTTTGTTTAAGATGGCGACATCCCATTCAGGGAAGAATTGAGCTACGCGCGCTGTGAATTCTGGATCTACGATGCCACGGCGTCCACGCGCTTCGGTTTCACGAAGTTTTGCGGTTGAGGAAACGAGTTCATCGTAGTTAGATTTGATATCAGCTAGGCGCTGTGTCTGATTGGCCAAGGCTCCTTCAGCTTCTTTTTGTTTGCGCTTCAAGTTTTCGATCTGCGCGACTAGTTTTTCCACGTCACCTGCCTCTTCGATTTGCTTCTCCATGGCGGAGACATTTTGCTGTAATTGATCCAAATTGCCTTTGATGAGCCCTAGAGAATTTTCTTTCTCAGCCACTAAACCGGAGAGTTTTACGGTTTCATCTTTCGCTCCGGCAAGCTCTTTCTGGGCGGATTCAAGCGCCGTTTGACGGCTCGCGAGGGCATCAATCGCCTCTTTAGCACGGTCTTGGGCTGCCTTGACATTGGCTTTGGCAAAGCTCTCACGGGCGCGCTCGGCATTTAGATCCTGCTGATTGACCCATGCAAAGTAGCAGGACGCAATCAAGCAAGCGGCGGAGAAGATGGAGAGGAGCTTCCAGAGCATGGTAGGTGTGAATAAGTGAAAATTAGACGCTTGTTCTACCGAATGACCACTTTCACGACAACACCAATTTTGCGCATGTCGGTAAAATCGTTTCAAACTCGCCAATCTTCATCTTTTGCGTTGACGAATTGGTCGCAGTCAGCCTAGTTAATAATATTCCGACGCGTTCTGCGCGAAGGTGTATTGGTGAGATGGCTGAGTGGTCGAAAGCACATCTTTGCTAAAGATGCGTAGCCTTATCCGCTACCGAGGGTTCGAATCCCTCTCTCACCGCCATTTTTCTTCAGAAACAATTCAACTGAAGCAGAGCAAAAAGTAATTTGCTCGTCATGAAGGCAAAATATGTTTTTACCTGCCATCATTCTTTTTTCACTTGTCGTGATCAATTCGATCAACCTTTTTTAGTTAGAAGGTTATAGATTCAATCTGTTCCTACTGTTCTGGAGATGATCTTGTTTGGTCGCCTTGAGGCAAAGTTTAGGCTATTGCTTCTTTTGATGTAACCAAGCCGATTGGCTATATGGACAGCTGGGCAATCATAAAGCCATTTTTAACTCTTCCCGACTCGAAGAGTTAGGTCTTGATGGATATTGATAAAGCCAGCCGAGTTGCCTAAAAAACTCATTCTTTCAGGCTAGGCCAAGATCGGCGACCTGCTGCTCGTTCATCCCGAAGTAATGTCCGATTTCATGGAGTAGAGTGACTCTTGCTTCCTCGCGAAACCGAGTTCTGTTTTTTCCGCTATGCTCCCAGAGATTACCCAAAAAGAGCCTGATGCAGGGCATTTCCATACATGGCTCTGAGACGGGATCTAGCAGGCTATTTCCTGTGAAAACTCCCAAGAGGTTATGATCCAACTTAGTCTCTCCTGCCGCCTCCATCTGATATTCATCTTCGGTTTCAATGCGGCAGTTAACCAAGGGTTCTCTCAGATCATCAGGTAGGCTCTCTAACGTGCGCTCGATCGTCGCCTGAGCGATATTTTTCAGGTGCTGCAGGTTCATCGGCGCCGTCCATTACTGGGCGTCATAAATGGTGCCTGCGCGTCGGCCGGTGTTGAAATTTCCACCGCCCATGTCGCGCATGAAGTTTCCCTGGATTTGATTGCCAAGTCCGTTGACGCGAGACGAGCTATAAAGAGAGCCATTGACTTGTCCGGCCAAGGGGGGCTCGAGTTGGACAGGGGCGTCAGGTGTTGGTATGCCGAGAGATTTTAGTTCGCTTTGCGCTAGCTGATGTCGGCTCCATACCATGGTGTCCACCTTATTTCGAATCTTCTGATTGAGGGTGGATAACGAACTCTGGTATTGATCGACACTCAACTGGCCTAGAGATCGCTGTCTCGCTAATTCGTCATACTGTCCTTGATGCTCGGCTCGGACTTGTCGCTCCAACTGGTCGAGTTGGGCTGGGGTAGGCATCGTGTTGGTCGAACAGCCACTCATCCCAATGGCAAAAAGAGCCAAGGAAGCCCAGAGTGAAAAAGTAGGACGAATCATTGGCGATTAGAATGTCGCATTTTCTCTCGGTTGCAAACGGCTCGTTGGAGTCACTTGATCTGCATTAGCCTGTCACTAATCCGCTCAATTCTTCATCGCGCAAGCTCTCGAAGGCGTGCTGCCCGGTCTTGAGAAGGCGGCGTCGAGCTTATGGACGTTCAAGGTGATCAAATCGAGCCCGCCTTTTTCACATTTACGTCAGGGTAATTGACGCATTGCTCTTCAACAAAGGCAGTGGCTGAGACGGTGGTGAATGAGCAGACGCCGAAGAGTTCGATAAGAGAAAAAATGAGGACTGAGGGTAGCTCGAGAGCGCGTTGGTGTTGCATTCTATCGCCAGGACTTTTGCTGAATGATCCCGAAGCCTATGGGGGGGAGCTTCAGCGCTGCGATCTATTCTTTCAGATCGATGCCAAAAAGAGCAGACAAATCTGCGCCCTCTAACCCTGATAGGGGCATGGCTAGATCTGCTGCGGTAGCTTGGCTGGCGTGGGTTAGCAGCTCCGCTTGATCTACTTGGCGCAGGGTGAAGAGTAACTCGGGCATTCCATCCAACAGCACCCCGACGCCATACAGAACAGCAGCGGAATGTTTGCACAGGTCAGCGTAGTCAGGGCAGGTGCAGTCAAAGCGGATCTCTTTTGGCTTGGGGAAAAGTCCGTGCTCGGTGTCTGTCAGCACCCGCATCAGGCCATCGCCTAGTTTGCCAGCGAGTAGGTCAAGCATGGAGGCCACCGCACCAGCGCTTTGGTGGACGATGTCTTGCCATTGAGCCTGCGGCAGGGGCTGGATGAGGATACGCGTTTCGTAAAGTCGAGAGCCCGCGACGATGGCCGAGACTTCGCCCGCTTGGATGTGCAGGTTGTAAACCTTTCCCTGGCGTAGGTAGCTTCGACCTCGGGGCAGGCGTGCTTCATAGTGCTGGTAGGCTTCAAGGTTTCGGCACCAGGCTTGACCCCAAAAGGTCGTGCAGAGCTTTTGGCTGCCCGCAGGAGCCTTTAGCGATTCCAGGAGCTCTCCGCGCTGCTGCCGCCGCGCGATTTCTTTTTGTACCTGTTGCTTGTGTTCGACGTCGTCTTCAGAGGTCCAGCCCATGCCCGAGGTTATAAGCTGTGGCTGTGCCAGCGTCGAGTTTTCATCTTGCTTGTCATGGCTGCGTTAGGGCAGACTACTTTCATCATGAAATCGCTTCTTGTTCGTTCTACTGCTGCCTTGGTCCTGGGCGTCGTGCTTTGCTCTTGCCCCGAGACGACGGTGCCAGATGGTTTTGGTGCTGGGCCTGTTCAATTAAAGCCTGTGGAATGGGAGGGCACTTGGTCGCCTGTGAATGAACCTGGGGAAATTTTTGCCTTCAAGGTACTGGATGCTGAGCAGGGATTGCTAGAGTTGCGCGAAACTAGTGGCGAGGGCAAGAACGAGGCCTTCACGTTAGCTCTAAGGCAGCCTGTCGATGGCAAAATGGAACGCGGAGTATGCTTCGCCATCCTCAAGGACAAAAAGAAGCCGGCGGGGGGGCTGCATCTAATGCGTGTCGATGGCAAGGGGCGTAGCTTTTTGCTATGGGGTATTAACCACCAGGTGGTGAATGCTGCGCTAAAAGCGGGCGAGCTTAAAGGCAATGTCACCACGGACAAGGATGGTGATCACAATAGCCTCGCGGTGGAGGCCACCAATTCAGCAACTCTGCTCGCTCCGCGTTTTTGGAACTGGACCGAGCCAACGATCATGGTGCGCCGCTGAGAGATGCTTCTTGGATCCTAGCTGCTCGTGGTTTGATGAAACGCTCACGCTTCCCCGCCTTCCTCACAGGCTTAGTGCTACTCTTTCTGCACTTGCCGCTGGTCGTGCTGATGGTGAATTCCTTCAATGAATCTCGTTTTGGAGGCCAGTGGCAGGGGTTTACCTGGAAATGGTATGATCAACTCTGGCAAGCCAAGCCAGTCTGGGAGTCGCTGGAAGTGACGCTTAAGCTTGCCCTCTCTGCCATGCTGGCCTCTATGGTTCTGGGTAGCCTGGCAGCTCTGGCGATCTATCGCTTTCGCTCGTGGGTGCAAGAGGTTCACCGTGCGCTCGTGATCGTGCCGCTGGCTCTGCCGGATGTACTCACGGGCATGTCGTTGCTCACGCTCTTTACGGCTGTGGGTTTGCAGACGGGTATGCTCACCCTGTGGATTGCCCATACCACCTTTTGCCTTAGCTTTGTCGCCATGGTAGTGTTGGCTAGGTTGCAGGACTTTGATTTCTCTTTGCTGGATGCCGCGCGTGATTTGGGTGCTAGCCCCTGGCAGGCTACGCGTCGCGTGCTGCTGCCACTGCTCCTGCCTGGCATTCTGGCGGGGGGATTGCTGGCCTTCACGCTTTCGATCGATGATTACGTCATCACCTTTTTCGTCAGTGGTCCGGGCACCACCACGATGCCACTGCGGGTGGCAGGCATGATGAAGACCGGTCGCAACTTGCCCGTCATCAATGCACTCAGTACGCTCATGATCACCGCTACTTTTTTGGCTGTTGCGATTAGCCTTAGGCTTCAGCGGCGGCGCTGAGCCTGGGACTCATCTGAGGAATGTTTTCGCCGTTCTGCTTCGGTCGCAAAGAAAACACATGACCTGCGGCGCGGGCTGGTCTTTCTCTCCCTCTCATGGCTAGACTTCTTCTCTTTGACATTGACGGCACGCTTCTCGACACCGGAGGCGCTGGTGGTGCTTCGTTGTTGGATGCGCTAGAAGATGTGCTGGGGTTGTCCCGCGATACTTTTCCGCCGCTGAACCTCGCGGGTGCCACGGATGGTGGGATTTTGCGCCAGATCTTCAGTCATGCTGGGCGGGAACTGGATGGCCCTACCCAAGAGGCCTACTTGGCCTGTTACCTTCATCATTTGCATCGCCGCCTGCACGCACCAGATTTTCCTGGGGTCACTTTGCCTGGCGTCTTGGCTTTGCTGCCTGCTCTGGCTGCGGTGGGTGAGGCCGATATCGGTCTGCTGACGGGCAATGTCCGTCGTGGGGCAGAGCTAAAGCTGGCTCGCTTCGATCTGGCTAGCCACTTTCTCGATGGTGCCTTTGGAGATGATGCGGTGGATCGCAACCTGCTTGGCCCGTTTGCCATGGATCGGATGAGCCGTGCCACGGGCCGCAGTTATGTGGCGAGCGAGGTCATTGTCATTGGTGATACGCCTAAGGATATCGCTTGCGCCTATGCCATCGGCGCTCGCTGTCTCGCCGTCGGCACCGGCCAGTTTGCTGCCGAGCAGCTCCTGCCGCATCAGCCTTGGCATTGCCTGCCTGATCTGGCAGACACGGCGCGTGTCTGTGATCTGCTTCTTTCCTGACCTGTCGTCTCCGATGCACCAGCCTGACCTTGCCCAGACCCATGCCATGCGGCTTTCCTTAGCGGTGGGCTTTGTCATGCTGGTGTTGAAAATGAGTGCCTACCTGCTCACGGGCTCAGCGGCGATTTTGGGCGATGCCGCAGAATCGGTGGTGCATGTGGCTGCCGTCATCTTTGCCGCTTACAGCCTCTGGTTAGCAGCTCAGCCTGCGGATGAAAATCACCGCTATGGCCACAGCAAGGTGGCTTTCTTCTCCGCAGGCATTGAGGGGGCGCTGATTGTGCTGGCGGCTGTTTTCATCCTCTACGAGTCGATTCGTCGCTGGATGGAGGGGCTGACGGTCGCACACCTGAGCACAGGCGTGCTTATCACCTTTGCCACGGTGGTGATCAATGGAGGCCTAGGCTGGCATCTCATCCTCACCGGTCGCCGCCATCGTTCTCTTATCCTGGAGTCGAATGGCCGCCACGTGCTTACCGATAGCTTGACCAGTCTCGGCGCGCTGGCGGGGTTAGGGCTTATGCATTTCACGGGCTGGGCGGCTTGGGACCCCATCTGCGGTATCCTGATGGCGGGCAACATTCTTGTCTCGGGTTATGACCTGATCCGCCAGAGCGTGGCCGGCTTGATGGACCATGCCGATCCTTCGCTCACACGTGATCTTGACGAAGTTCTCGCCCGCGAGACAGCAGCGCGTGGCGTTAGCTTTCACGCACTACGTCATCGCAATGCAGGGCACGTTCACTACGTCGATGTCCACTTCCTTTTTCCCGATGACATCAGCCTGAAAGAGGCTCATCGGGTCAGCACAGAAATCGAGCGCACCGTTATTCAAAGCACTCGCCAGACAGTACATATCACCACTCACCTGGAGTGCGCGGAGGACCACGATGAACTCCACCCGGGTGATCAGCTCTGACCTGCCATGCATACGCTGGATGCACACCTGCTTCACGACTCGGACCTGCCCTGGCAGGTGCGTGTCGAGGATGAGGTCACTTCCACCAGTGATCTGGTGAAAGAGGCCGCGCTGGCCGGTGCCCAGCCTGGCCTAGTGCTCTTTGCGGAAAGTCAGACCGCAGGACGCGGCCGGCGGCAGAACCGCTGGCTCGCTCCTCGGGGACAGGATTTGATGCTCAGTTTTCTGCTCGCGCCTGAGGCCGTGCCCTCGCTTTGGCCTCGGGTCACCACTCTGGCTGCGCTGGCTATCTGCCGAGCTATTGAGGATGAGCTGCCGCTGCAACCACGCATCAAATGGCCTAACGATATCTACCTCCAGGATCGCAAGATCGCAGGCCTGCTGGCCGAGGTCGTTACCACCACGCAGGGATTGCGGCTTATCTTGGGCATCGGCCTGAACGTGAATACCTGCGACTTCCCGCCCGAGCTGGCTCACACTGCCACCTCACTACGCGCCGCGCTTTCCAGCCAGACGACGCGGGACTTGGATCGGCATCCCATCGCCCGGGCGCTGTTGCGTCAGATGGATCATCAGCTGAGCCGACTCAGCGATGACTTTCCCAACGTTATCGCCGAAGTGCGCGAGCGTTCCTGGCAGCGCGGTCGTCAGATCCGCGCCGTTGTGAATGGCAGAGAGGTCTATGGCCGTGCCATGGACCTGACGGCGGAGGGGCACCTCCTGCTGGCTTTGCCAGATGGCAGTAGCCTAGCCCTGACCAGTGCCGAGAGTGTGCGGCAGGTGGTTTGAGGGCAGGGGATAGTCGCTGCTCAGTGGCTCTACAAACGTCACCGGAATCGACTTAGCACATTGAACCGGAGAAATAAGAATCGCTTGGGTTCATTAGTGTGCTTCTAGCCAGTTGATGCCCGTGCCAGCCTCAACTTCTACCGGCACATCGCCGAGCGGTAAGGCATCGCGCATGTGCTGTAAAATCAGTTCGCGGGCTCGCTCGACCTCATTTTCTGGGACTTCGAAAAGAAGTTCGTCATGCACCTGCAATAGCATCCGCGTCTTCATGCCTGACTCATGCAGGGTTTGAGCGATCTGGATCATCGCCAACTTGATCATGTCCGCAGCGGTTCCCTGGATCGGTGTATTCATCGCCATGCGTTCAGCGCCGCCTCGGATGGTCGCGTTCGCGCTGCCGATGTCACGAATCACGCGGCGGCGTCCGGTGATGGTCTCGACGTAGCCATACTTCTTCGCATCCTTAACGATCTGTTCCATGTAGCGGTGGATGCCAGGGAACTGCTTGAAGTAGTTGTCGATGATGGTGGAAGCTTCACCTCGGGGGATGCCAAGCCTTTGAGACAAGCCAAAGGCGCTGATGCCATAGATGATGCCAAAGTTCACCATCTTCGCCGTGCGGCGCATCTCCGGCAGCACGCCATCCAGCGGCACCCCATAGACCTTCGCGGCAGTGGCTTGGTGAATGTCCTGACCTTGCTGAAAGGCCTCGATCATCGCAGAATCTTCACTCAAGGCAGCCATCACACGCAGCTCCACCTGGCTGTAGTCCGCGCTCAGCAGCACCCAGCCAGGCTCTCCTGCCACGAAGGCTTTGCGGATCTCTTTGCCTGAATCCGAGCGGATGGGGATGTTTTGCAGGTTGGGATTGCTGGAGGCCATGCGCCCGGTGGCCGCCATGAGCTGATGGAAGGTGGTGTGCACCCGCCCGTCGATTTTGGAAACACATTCTGGCAGTGCATCCACGTAGGTGTTCTTCAGCTTGGTGAATTCGCGGTATTCCAGGATCTCACCGATGATCGGATGCAGGCCGGTCAGCGATTGCAGTACCTGCTCATTCGTCTGATATTGGCCGGTGGCGGTTTTCTTCGGCTTCTCCATGAGCTTCAGGCGCTCAAAAAGCACCTCGCCGAGTTGTTTCGGGCTGTTCAGGTTAAAAGCACTTCCTGCCTGCTCCTGGATGCTCTGGTGCAGCTCATGCGCGCGTTTTTCGAGCTGAAGACCGAAGTCGTGAAGCGCTGCCACATCAATCTTCACGCCCAGGTGCTCCATGCGTGCGAGCACCGGGATGAGAGGGCATTCGATGTCATAAAACACACGCTCCGCTCCATGCTCCGGTAGCAGTGGGCGCAGCTTTTCTGCGAGCTGCCAGGTCACGTCCGCATCCTCGGCGGCGTAGTCGGCGATCTTTTGCGGATCAGCGGCGGCCACGTCTGCCATGCTCTGCGGGGCGAAGAGGTCTTTTTCCTTTTCCGTATTGATCAGCGCACTGATGGGCACGGGAGTGTAGCTCAAGTAGGTCTCGGAGAGGTAATCCATGCCATGGCGCTGATCCGGCTCGATCAGCGAGTGGGCGATCATCGTGTCAAAAAACGGCCCACTGACCTCCACCCCCTTCGCCAGCAGCACGGAAAGGTCGAACTTTAAGTTATGTCCGATCTTTTCGCTCTTGCCCGGATGGGTGAAGATGGCTCGAAATTCCTCCAGCACCTGCGTGGATTCTTTGGGATCACGAGGGAAGAAAACGAACCAACCTTCAGCTGCCTGCCAAGAGAAGGCGATGCCGACGATTTCGGTATCGCGCGGGTCGAGCGAGGTCGTCTCCAGGTCGAAGCAGTAGCGCGGCTGCTTTTCCAATTGGGCAATGAGTTGCGCGCGCTCCTCTGCCGTGCGGATCAGATGATACTGATGCGGGGTATCTGCGAGGGTTCGCAGACTATGGGATGCCTGCTGGGTGATCTCTTCGGTAGAAAACAGATCGCCTGATGCTGAGGTGGGCTTTTCCTCCTTCGCCATCATGCGGCCCCGGCCAGCCTTGAATTCATCGCCGAAGACCCGGCGGCCTAGCGCGTTGAATTCAAATTCTGTAAAGAGTGCTTTCAGCGCAGGTTCATCATGGCCACGCCGTGCCAATTCCTCAGGGCTGACCTCCACGGGGAGATCGGTGAAGATAGTGGCGAGCTTTTTCGACATCACTGCCTTGTCTGCATGTTGCTCTACCTTTTCCTTTTGCTTGCCTTTGAGTTGGGCTGCGTTGGCAATCAGGTTTTCCACGCTGCCAAACTGCTGAATCAGACTGGTGGCAGTCTTTTCGCCAAAGCCAGGAATGCCGGGAATGTTGTCCACCGCATCACCCATCAGGGCAAGAATATCGATCACCTGATCCGGCCGCTCAATGCCCCAGCGCTCACAAACTTCCTTCACGCCAAGGATCTCCACGTCACTGCCCTGGCGTCCTGGTTTGTAGATCTTGATCGAGTCGGATACGAGCTGACCGAAGTCTTTGTCCGGCGTGACCATGTAGGTCTCGAAGCCTTCTTGTTCTGCGCGTTTGGCCAAAATGCCGATGATGTCATCCGCCTCCAGGCCATCTTTGCTGATCAGCGGGATTTGCATCGCCGCACAAAGGCGGTGGATGAGAGGAATAGCGGTAGAAATGTCCTCCGGTGTTTCCTCACGCTGCGCCTTGTAGTCGGGAAACATCTCATGCCTTGGCGTCGGCGCGGAGGTGTCCAGCACCACTGCAAGGTGTGTTGGTTGCTGGTTGCCGATGATGTCCAGCAGTGTGTTGGCAAAGCCGTAAAGCGCCGAGGTATTCACCCCATCGCTGGTGCGGATCGGATTTTTGATAAAAGCAAAGTGCGCCCGGTAGAGCAGCGCCATGCCATCAAGGAGAAAGAGACGTTTAGACATTCGGAATAAGGGCGAGCGTGGCGAGCGTGGGGCGTAGGGTCAAGGATGGTGCAGGTAGGGGACTGAAAAGCCGCATCTGTCGCATAGATGCAATTCACTTCTTGCTGCATGCTCGCTGGGCGCTAAACACGAATAAACCATGCAGCCCAGAAAGTTTGTGCCCCATCCCTTTGCCTACCACCAGGAGCTGGAGGTTCGTATCGAAAACCTGACGAACGAAGGCAGCGGCGTCGCTCGGGTGGATGGCTGGGTGGTTTTTGTGCCCTTTGCCCTTCCCGGCGAGCTCGTGCGTTGCCGGATCTATCGGAATCACAAGAACTACAGCAACGCTGACTTGGTGGAAGTCCTTGAACCCTCCGCCGATCGCGTTGCGCCCTTGTGTGAACTATTTGGTCAATGTGGCGGCTGCCAGTATCAGCATCTCGCTTATGACAGGCAGCTGGAGTGGAAGCGACGGCAGGTGGAAGAACTGTTATTGCATATGGCAAAATTGGAGCAGCCCGTACAGCCGGTGATCTCCTCGCCGCAGCAGTACGGCTACCGCTCCAAGATCACTCCGCACTTTCACCGACCCAAAGGCGGTGAGGTGGCAGAAATCGGCTTTCTTCGGGCGGGTACCCGGAATGCGATGGTTGATGTGGAATCGTGCCCGATTGCCATGCCAGCGCTCAATGAGGCACTAGGTCGTGCCCGGCAAGCTGCTCGAGCAGGTAGCTACAAAAATGGTGCAACTCTTCTGCTGCGCGCAGGAGTGAATGGCGTGCTGACTCGCCCTGATGCCATCACCGTTGAGCAGGTGGGGGGGATGCGTTTTGAATTCCTCGCTGGCGACTTCTTTCAGAACAATCCTTTTATCCTCGCAGATTTTGTAGCTCACGCCGTAGATCAGGCGGCGGCCAGTGGTGCCAAGTTTTTAGTGGATGCTTACTGCGGCAGTGGCCTTTTCGGTATCTGTGCCGCCCCTCGGTTTCAGGAGGTGATTGGTGTGGAAATCTCAGAAACCGCCGTGGCTAGAGCTGCCCATAATGCAGCACTCAATCAGTTGACAAATTGCCGATTCCTAGCGGCGGACGCGAGTGCTATTTTTGCCCAGGTTCCGCACTCTGGCCAAGAAACGGTAGTGCTCATCGACCCTCCGCGCGCTGGATGCAGTGAGGCATTCCTGCAGCAACTCTTTCAGTTCGGTCCCCGTCGCGTGGTCTATGTGTCTTGCAATCCAGCGACACAGATGCGCGACTTAGTTCTCTTCACCAGCGCGGGCTATCAGCTTGCTGGTGTTCAGCCATTCGACCTTTTTCCTCAGACCAAGCATCTCGAATGTGTGATGACACTTGAGCGCCCGATTTCTTGACGTTTAAGATGCGGTTAGCAGCGATCAAAGATTGCGACATATCTCAATGTCGTCGGGTTGGAGCGACTCATCGAGTCTCTCATCAGCGATGATGTATCAGAGGCGTTTATCCTTAGCATCACTGGTGAAGGCCCGAGCCTCAGCTACCGCCAGCGTCATGAATGGATCGAAAAAGACCTGCCAGCTCACGAAAGGCCGCGTTCACGTGCTCGTCGGCATTTCCGACACCGCTTTCACCAAAATTTCCAGGCATTCACTCCCGCATTTGCACCGGCGATTTTCCGTTCCACGCCTTGAAGGCGCGTGAAAAGTGCGCTGATGATTTATAGCCTAGCTCCGCCGCCACCGCCTTCACCTGAGCCTCGGGCAGACGCAGTTTGATCATCGCTTGGCTCATCTTTAGCCGAGTCAGACAGGCCAGTGGCGTTTCGGTGTCGTAGCGCTTGAAAAGTCGTGTCATGTAGGCTGCGGAAATATGGCAATGCTTCGCCGCCTGCTCGATGCTGTTGAGCACCGGATAGTTTCGCAAAAGATGCCCGCGACAGCGCAGGTAGGTCGCATAGGCCGGGTCAAATTTTGTCGCTGCGTGCTGACGCGAATCCGCACACAACGCCAGCGCATGTTCCAGTGCTGCCCTAGCCACCCGAAACGCCACCTTTCCACCGCGTAGCGCATGGTCGATCACCTCCTCCAGCAGCGCTGTCACACGACCAGCATCCAACACATGGATCAGACTCCCGGCACGAAGATCCAGCTGCTCCAGCAGCGCTGAGGCGCGTGGCCCCGTGAGATTAAAAAAGTACTTCACCATCGGTTCTTCGCTGTCGCTCTCGATCACATGCGGCGTCGCCGGATCAAAGAAGAACGCATGACCCGCCGAAAGCTCATGCTTCACGCCCGCCAGTGTTACCTGGCCCTTTCCGCGAGCCACGAACTCAAAAGCAACGAAGGGAAACTTTATCCGCCGAATCACAAAGTCTGGCGCACACCACTCACACCCACCTGCCACCAGTATCACACAGCTTTTCTCACCGCTTTTGCCCTTTACCTGCTCCACAAAAAAGCGCCGCGTGCGCAGCACCTGCTTGGAGAAGTAATCGGCCGTTTCGGAGACTTTCATGGCCGCAACTGTCGTCACAAGGTCAAGAATCGTCAAGCAGGTGCCAAAGATGGAGTCGGAGCATGTTTTGAGTTGGCTGGGCGGTGGGCGTTACTCTCCGTGAACCCCCAACCATGAAGACCATCTACCTCGTCGCCTCCGGTGATCTCCGCCTTGCTGCCAATCAGACCTGCTGGGCTGCTCAGAAGGATATGGAGGACAAACTCGCCGCCGCGCTGAAAGCGGAAGGCTGCATCGTGAAGCGTGCGCATTCTTTTGATCGCGTGAAGAAACATGGCTTCATCGACTCGCAGAAAATGGGCATCGAGGTCTTTCGTGGCATTGATCCAGATGCGTCGCTCATCGTCGCCGAGGCTGTGTGGCAGTATTCGCATCATGTTCTTGCCGGTTTGACCACCCATCGCGGTCCCATTCTCACGGTGGCGAACTGGAGCGGCCAGTGGCCCGGTCTCGTCGGACTTTTGAACCTCAACGCTTCCCTCACCAAGGCTGGCGTGAACTACTCCACGCTCTGGAGCGAGGACTTTACCGACACCTTCTTCCAAAACGGCCTGCGCGAGTGGCTCACCACCGGCGCGGTCAAACATGATCAAAGCCACGTCCGCCCGCTCTCCATGCTGAAGCTGCCTGCGGCCGATGACGCCACGGGACGCGACTTCGCACGCCGTTTCCGCCATCAAAAGGCCATCCTCGGCGTCTTCGATGAAGGCTGCATGGGCATGTTCAACGCCATCGTGCCGGATCACCTGCTGCATCCCACCGGCTGCTTCAAAGAGCGCCTCAGCCAGTCCACGCTCTACGCCGCCATGCGTGAAGTCAGCGATGCCGATGCCGCCGCCGTCTTCGCCTGGCTGCGCAAGAAAGGCCTGAAAATGAACCTCGGCACCGACGAGGCCACACAGCTCACCGAGCCGCAAATCCTGCTCCAATGTAAGATGTACATCGCTGCCGTGCGCCTCGCGGATGAGTTCGGCTGCGCCGCCATCGGCATCCAATATCAACAAGGCCTCAAAGACCTCACACCGGCCAGCGACCTCGTCGAAGGCATGCTCAACAATGCCGACCGCCCGCCCGTGCTCAGCGCCGATGGCCAACGCGTGCTCTTTGAAGGCGAAGCGCTGCCCCACTTCAACGAAGTTGATGAATGCGCCGGTCTCGACGGCCTGATCACCTACAAACTCTGGCGCGAACTCGGTTTCGCCTCCGAAAACACGCTCCACGACCTGCGCTGGGGCGCAACCTTCAAAAAAGACTACGTCTGGGTGCTCCTCATCAGCGGTGCCGCTCCGCCCGCGCACTTCGTCGGCGGCTGGAAAGGTGCCTCGACTGAAAGACAGCCCGCGATGTACTTCAAACTCGGCGGCGGCACGATGAAAGGCATCAGTAAACCTGGCCACATCGTCTGGAGTCGCGTTTTCGTCATGGATGGCAAACTACAAGCCGACATCGGCGTCGCTGAGGTCGTGAAACTGCCCGATGAGGAAACAAATCGCCGCTGGGCCGAAACTACGCCGCAATGGCCTATCATGCACACCGTGCTCAAAGGCGTCACTCGCGACCAAATGATGGCCCGCCACAAATCCAACCATATCCAGGTCGTCTATTGCCCTAACGAAAAACAAGCCAACCGAGCCGCCCGCATCAAAGCCGCCGCCGTCGCCGAACTCGGCCTTGAAGTCTCGCTCTGCGGCGACGTGAAGCTCTTATAGCCCATTTTCTAACCGCTAATTTGACGCTGATATGACGCTAATCTCAGAGTTCTTCATTAGCGTCTCATTAGCGTCCAATCAGCGGTTAAAAACTCCCCGACATCATGCCCCAGCCTCTCTCAGGAATCATTCCTCCCCTCATTTCTCCGCTCAAGGACCGCGACACCCTCGACATCGCTGGTTTGGAGCGACTCATCGAGCATCTCATCAGCGGTGGCGTCAGTGGCCTCTTCATCCTTGGCACAACTGGTGAGGGCCCGAGCCTCAGCTACCGCCTACGTCGTGAATTGATCAAGCGCACCTGCCACATCGCCAAAAGCCGCGTTCCGGTGCTCGTCGGCATCACGGATACTTCCTTCACGGAAAGCGTGAACCTCGCCAAATACTCCGCGGAGGCCGGAGCGACGCATGTGGTTCTTGCGCCGCCGTATTATTTCCCCGCCGCGCCGCCGGAGATGCTGGAGTATGTGCAGGACCTCGTCGCTGAGATGCCACTGCCGTTGTTTCTCTACAACATGCCCGGTTTGACGAAGGTAAGCTTCGAACTGGACCTCGTGCGTCGCGCCCTCGACATGCCGGGCGTCTGCGGCCTCAAAGACAGCTCATGTGACATGATCTACTTCCACCGCCTCATCGAGATCGCGAAGCAACGCGCCGACTGGAGCGTGCTCGTCGGCCCCGAGGAACTCACTGCCGAGGCTGTGCTGCTCGGCGGCCATGGCGGCATCAATGGCGGTGCCAATCTGCATCCGAAACTCTACGTCGAGATGTATCAAGCCGCCGCCGCGCAGGATTTGCAGCGCACGCGAGAGCTTCATGCGCAGGTCATGAAGCTCGCCGGAGCCATCTACACCGTCGGCAAGCACAAGAGCGCCATCATCAAAGGCATCAAATGCGGCCTTAGCCTCCTTGGCATCTGCGACGACCCCATGGCCGAGCCCTTCCACCGCTTCCGCGAGCCTGAGCGCGAAATCATTCGTGAAAGACTGCAAAGCCTCGGTTTGATCTCCTGATACCACCTGCCATGAAGCCCACTCTTTTCCTCACGCTTGCCTTATTCGCCATCGTTCCTGCCTCGCATGGTCAGCAACCTCCGCTCGCAGGCGGATTTAGCCAGGCGGCAACCACCGATGCCGAAGTGCTGAAGGCAGCGCAATTCGCCGTCAAAGCCCACGATGCCACACTCACGCTGCAAAGCGTCAACGCCGCCGAGCAGCAGGTCGTCGCGGGGACCAACTACAAGCTCAGGCTGACCACTTCCGATGGTCGCAAGGCCTACGCCGTCGTCTGGCGCAAGCTCGATGGCAGCCACGAACTCACCTCCTGGCAATGGATCGCCGCCGATCCCGCCATCCTCACCACCGAATACATCTACGACACTGGCCCTTATCCGCAGATCCACGCCACGACCATCGTCGAAACGCCCACGGGGCTCGTCACGGCCTGGTTCGGCGGCACGGCGGAACGCAATCCCGATGTGTGCATCTGGGTGTCGCGCCAGCTTCCCGATGGCAAATGGACCGAAGGCGTCGAAACGGCCAATGGCGTGCAAGCCGACGGTTCGCGGCATCCCACTTGGAATCCCGTGCTCTTCCAGCCGAAAGAAGGCCCGTTGATGCTCTTCTACAAAGTCGGCCCATCGCCGAGCACCTGGTGGGGTGAGCTCAAAACATCGACCGATGGCGGCAAAACCTGGTCCGCCGCTCAAAAGCTGCCGAAAGGCATCTTCGGCCCCATCAAGAACAAGCCCGTGCAACTCACCAATGGCGACATCCTCTGCCCGACGAGCAACGAGACCGACACCAAGCCCAGCGCTTGGGCCATTTACTTCGAGCGCACCGCCGACCTCGGTAAGACATGGACACGCACGGAGCTGCTGCACGATGGTTTGAAGATCGGGGCCATCCAGCCAAGCATCCTCTTCCTTGGCGGCGATAAACTGCAGGCCATTGGTCGCTCGAAGAATAGCAAAGTCTTCCAAATTACCTCCGAGGACGCTGGCAAGACCTGGGGCGAGATTTCGCTCACCGAGCTACCAAACCCCAACTCCGGCACGGATGCCGTCACGCTCGCCGATTGCCGTCATCTGCTCATCTACAACCACACCGCCAAAGGCCGCAGCCCGCTGAACCTCGCCGTGAGCAAGGATGGCAAGACCTGGGAAGCGGCACTGGTCTTTGAAGACGAGCCGAAGAAAGAGTTCAGCTATCCCGCCATCATCCAGACCAAGGACGGCCTTGTCCACATCACCTACACCTGGAAACGGGCGAAGGTGAAACATGTCGTCCTCGATCCCGCGAAGCTCACCACCAAGCCCATCGTGAAGGGAGAATGGCAGAAATGAACCTCTTGGCATCAAGCTTCATGAAGCGAACGCCGCTGACCCTCTGCCTGCTCGTCGCCTCGCTCGCCTTCGGACAAAATCCCGAAGAGCGTTTCACTGCGATGAACCCGGATCAGCGCCGCGCCTTTGAAATCGAAGTCATGGAGAAGGTCGCGGACCTCGCGTTGATCCCGCCGAAGCTGAACACCTCGCCGCTGCCGAAGTATGATTACGATCAGCTTGCTTACGGCATGACCATCGGCATTGCCCGCACGCCGGGCGGCCGGCTCTGGGCCTGCTGGGTAGCGGGGGAGGATGGGGCGAAGGCGTTCTTTGTCTGCGCCGTGAGCGATGACGATGGGGAGACGTGGTCGAAGCCGGTGCTGGTGATCGACGGACAATCCGACAAGCTGCCGATGCCGCGTAGCGTGCTCGTGGGCAATCTCTGGACCGATCCGCTGGGGCGGCTGTGGATCTTCTTCAACCAGTCCATGGCGCAGTTCGACGGACGCTCCGGCGTGTGGGCGGCGATTTGCGAGAATCCCGATGCCGCGAAGCCCGTGTGGTCCGCGCCGAAGCGCCTCTGGCACGGCTTCACGCTCAACAAACCCACCGTGCTCAGCAATGGCGACTGGCTGCTGCCCATCTCGCTGAACCGCGCAGGCTTCGGCCCTTTCAGCGGTGCGTTCAAAGAGCTGGACCCGATGCGCGGCGCGAATGCCTTCCACTCGAAGGACCACGGCGCGACGTGGCAACGCCAGGGGCATTTGCAGTTTCCGAATCCCGACTGGGACGAGCACAGCTTCATCGAGCGCAAGGACGGCAGCCTGTGGATGGTCGCTCGCACCGGCAAGGGACCGATGCAGAGCTTCTCCACCGATCTCGGAAAGACATGGGGCGCACCAACGGCAGTGGAAAGCTTCAGCCATCCCGTGTCGCGTCTGCACCTGCGCAAGCTCGCTTCGGGTCGCTTGCTATTGGTGAAGCACGGCGAGACCATCGACACCAATCGCGGTCGCAAACAACTCAGCGCCTGGCTCTCCGACGATGAAGGCAAAACCTGGCAAGGCGGCCTCATGCTCGACGAACGCGACGGCGTCTCCTACCCCGACGGCTTCCAGTCGCCCGACGGCACGATCTACGTTTCGTATGATCACAACCGCAGCACCGATGGCGAGATTTTGATGGCCCGCTTCACCGAGGACGACATCCTCGCGAAGAAACTCATCGGCCCGAAATCGAAGCTCAAGATGCTCATCAGCCGGCCACTGAAGCCGAAGGAGAATGCCGCTGCTACCGCGAAATCTGCCGCCGCTGCGCCACAACCCAAATCATTAGCGAAGCCTGTAGCCCGCTGAGCATCCACCTCAAACTCTCTAGCAGCCAGCGCCCCAACGTCGTCGACCTGATGAAGAACAAGGACATGGCCCTTGTCATCAACACGCCCAGCGGCAAGAATCCGAAGGAAGACGAAGTCAATATCCGCACCGCCGCAATGCAGAACCGCATCCCCATCATGATCAGGCTTCGTGGTGCTGCCGCGGCCCTGCGGGCGCTGCAGGAGTATCATAAATGAACGACGAGCCTTCAGTTGTCGTTGATCCGATCGGCTGGCCCATGAAGGGCCTGAACAATCCTCCGTGGCATCTGAATCGAATGAAGCTGGTGGCTCGCCCGGCGGGAGGTGAGTTGTGGAAGCATTGTGATGTTAGGCCTCTTCCTCAAATTGTTGTTTATCCTCGCAAGGATTGTCCACATTGCGATTTTAACCTCGATAGCAAAGGGCGGGTCCGCATCGGGTTGCATACCTCACCGAATAGCTACGCTCAGCAGGCCTACCAGTTCGCACATGAGTTCTGCCATGCCATTGCAAATCATAGCCGCGAAGGGCAAAGGCACGATGCAAGGCACGCTAATCACTGGCTTGAAGAGAGCTTTTGCGAGGCTGCATCATTGTTCTCTATGCGTCGCATGGCAGACGAGTGGCAGACTCACAAAGAGTTCTCGACATGGACGACGAACACTAAACCATACGCACCATCGCTGCGCTCTTACGCGCAGGATCAAATCGACAAAGCTTACGCCAAGCTCCCGCCGAACAGAGAATTCCGCGAGTGGTTCGAGGGGAAGGAGCGGTTCATGAGCGATCATCCTATCGCCGTCGAAAAAGATAAAGAGACGTGGGATAGCCTTCGTGAAGATTACGCGGTGATAGCCTCTCGATTGCTCCCCTTGCTCGAAGCAAATCCAGAGAACTGGGAAGCGTTAAGTTATCTCAATCTGACTCCTCATCGCGATAACAAGCCTTTGTTGTCACATTTGGTGGAATGGAACGCAGTGTGCCCAGATCGCCTGAAACCATTCATTGAAGACCTCAAACGATTGTTTCTGCCGCCACTGACCAACATTGAGAGCCCCGCCTGAAAAGAGCTTTGCCATCCGCCTACGCCTTGACCGCCGACTGGTCCCCCGTCCACGCCCGGCCCGCTTTGATCTCGCTGGCGACGCAGGCACCCAAAACTTGAATTGACAGGAGGCTTGCAATCGGAGGAACGGCGGTTACAGTCTCAACAGCTTTGGAATGGGACTACCCGTTCGGTGAAAGGTCACTGGGACTACCCGGTGGCCTTTCGTTTTTCTCGGGGAAGCATTTTAAGCCATAACCAGACACTTTGCCGTCCGGCCCACGCCAGAACTTGCTTTGCAGGATGATCATCGCGCGGTTTGGCTGATCGGGCCGCAGCACCGAAATCGCAACGGGTCGCGCCACCATGTCCGCAATCTGCAATCCCTCCGAGTTTGTGCGCTTGTCGGCCATCACGAGCTTGAAAGGCAGCGGTCTGGCGAGTCCATTCCCGCCTTCACAGATGCGGCGGAATTCCAGCTCAAGCTCGGTGTCCTCTCGCTTGCCACGTGCCTCGACGATGAAGTGGGTGATGCGGCTGCCCTGGCCTTCCTCTGCGAGCAAGTGGTGAACCCGCTCAAGCCCATACAGCAGCGCCAGATGATAGGGATTGGCCGTTGCGGCATCCGTGAGGTGCAGCTCGCGCTTGTCGATCACCACCACGACCAGCTTGAACTCGGCCTCGTCGATGATCTGTGTCAAACGACTGAGAAAGGCCTCGCGAGGTTCCTTGCTCATCATGGCAAATGCACCCGCCTTCTTCCGAATGTCATGCTCGTGCAAAATCACCAGATCATGACCAAACGTTTCGATCTTCAAACGCCGCACGGCGGTCGTCACTCCATCGACATAGGCCGCCTTCGGAAACACGCAAAAAGCCAAGGCAAACAGGGGAAAGTCGGGATTGATCGTCGCCATGCCATGATCTCCGCTCTCGTCCACGAAAACAAGGTAGTCGCTGAAGGTGTCGGCAGGAGGATTCACAATGATCGAAGCTAGGTTGTTGCCTTCGCTTTGCCAAGATGGAAAGCGGTGAGGGTATCCTTCCAACGCCTGGCTATGCTAAATCGAACGTCGTTCTGCATTGATCGCATCAATCCATGTCCATGAGCCCCTTTGGTGATTGTGGGGAGTGTTCTGGTCGTTAAGTCATGGCGCTTCATCGACTGCATCGCTACTCAATCATGAATCAGCTTCTCCTCCTCACGATCTCCGTGTTCCTCAGTGCTCTCGGTGGTTTCATTCACGCTGCCGAGCCCATCACGAACTCCATCGGCATGAAGCTCGTTCCCATCGCGCCGGGGAGTTTTGTCATGGGGCAGGAGGGGCCGACTTCGGACTACTTTTTCACGAAGCATCCTGAGGAGACGAAGCTCGCGGACTTTGATGAGCGACCCGCGCACAAGGTCTCGATCTCGCGGGCCTTTCATCTCGGATCGACGGAGGTGACGGTGGGGCAGTATCGGCAGTTTCAGCCGAAGCATCAGAAGCGGGCGGCGGAGGATGAGGCGGTGACGGAGGTGAGCTGGAATGAGGCGACGGCGTTTTGCGCGTGGCTCTCGAAGAAGGAAGGCAAGCCCTATCGGCTGCCGACGGAGGCGGAGTGGGAGTATGCCTGCCGGGCGGGCACGACGACTTTGTTCAGCAGCGGCGATGCCTTGCCTGCGGGATCGCAGAAGTGGTTTCGTGACGACAACTGGCGTCCGCTCTTCTTCCCCGAGGGCAAGGCGATGCCAGCGGAGTATCGCGTGATCAACGAAGCGCCATCGCTCCAGGTGGCGCAGACGCCGCCGAATGCGTGGGGCCTCCACGATATGCATGGTAACGTGGCCGAGTGGTGCCTCGACTGGCATGGCCCGTATGAAGCGGGCGAGCAAACGGACCCGCTGGGTCGCCGCGATGGCGACTTCCGCGTGTTTCGCGGCGGGGCGTATTCGTTGCTCAGCTACATGCTGCGCTCGGCGAATCGTTCGGCGTGGATTCCTGAATCGCGCAGCCAAACGACGGGTTTCCGCGTGGTGCTGGGTGAGCTTCCAAAAGGAAAAACACTGCCGCTAGCCGCCGCGCCGCTGAATGCGCAGCGCGTGAGTCAGTCGGTGCCGAAGATCGAAGTGCAGGCGGAGAACGTGCCGTTCTTCAGCGGGCCGAAGGAGTTTGTGAAGATGCCGCTGAACAGTTACGGGCCGCTTTATTCGTGGCACAATCACAGCCCGGCCGTGGTCGAGTGTCCGAACGGCGACCTGCTCGCGACGTGGTTCTCCTGCACGATGGAGATCGGCACGGAGCTGTGCAACGTGGCAAGCCGCCTCCGTTTTGGCACCACCGAGTGGGAAGAGGCCTCGCCCTTCTTCGATGGACCCGACGTGAACGATCACGGGCCAAAACTCTGGTGGGATGGCGACAAGACGCTCTTCCACTTTGCTCGCGGCTACACCGAGAACATCATCCGCACCTCCACCGACAATGGCGCGGCGTGGTCAAAGCCACGCCCGATTTTGCCACAAGGCGAAGTCGGCAATCAAATCATCCGACTGCGCGATGGCACGCTCGTCACCAGTCATGACTCGCGCACCACGAGCCTTATCTTCAGCAAAGACGGCGGCCAGACCTGGCAGTGGAATCAGCTCACGAAACGCGAAGGTGAGGTGCGCCCCGGCGGCACCTATGCCCGCTATCCCGGCATCCACGCGCCGCTCATCGAGCTGGCCGATGGCCGCCTCATGGCCTTCAGCCGCAACGATCCGCTGCCCGATCAAGAACGCTTCGGTTTCAAGCTCGCGCTCAGCTTCACCCGCGACCTCGGCAAGTCATGGCAAGTCGAAGCCAGCGAGTTCCCCGCCGTCTCCAGCGGTCAGCGCCCAGTGATGCTGCGGCTCAAAGAAGGTCCCATCCTGCTATGCAGCTTCACCGACCAAGGATTGAACTGGAAGAAGCGCCAAGGACTCGACTTCCAAGCCGCCGACGGCAGCACCTTCAAAGGCTACGGCCTCTTCGCCGCCGTCTCGTTCGATGAAGGCCAAACCTGGCCCGTGCGCCGACTCATCACCCCCGGAGGCCCACAGCGTGCCGTGCCCGGCACCGATGGCCGAGGCCTCTTCAATCTCAGCCCCACCATGGCCGAACCCGGCGGCTACCTCACCGCCACCCAAACCCGCGACGGCCGCATCCAACTCCTCAGCAGCCGCAATCACTACGTCTTCAATCTGGCGTGGCTCCAACAACTCCCACCCGCACCATGAAAGCCATCCTTCTATTGATCTCACTGTCTTCCTTTTGCCTGGCCGAGCACTGGCCGCTGGATGCGGTGGATTCGCAGATCGCTGTCCTCGGTAAGGCGAAGGTGGCGAGTGGTGCTCACGGTAAGTCGCTCGTGCTCGATGGCCTGTCATTGATCGAGCTTAAGGAGACGGCGGGGTTCAATGGCGAGAGTGGATTCACGTTCTCGGTGTGGTTCAATCCGTATGCGGTGAATGAGGGGCAGCAGGTGATCGCGGGGAAGAATCGTTATTCGCTCAACGAGCGGCAGTGGTCGCTCACGGTGGAGCCGGATGGCAGGCTGAAGGCGTATGTGCAGCAGGGCGGTTGGGCCACGGTCACGAGCAAGGAGGTGCTGAAGCCGGGGCATTGGCATCTGGCGACTCTGACGGTCGGCGCGGCCAAGGCGGCGCTGTTTCTCAATGGTCAAAGCCAGGGTGAGGTGAAGCTGAAGAAGCCGATGCCGAGCACGCAGGCTCCGATCACGCTGGGCGGCATTCATGATGGTGGCCGACGCACGCAGACCTTCAGCGGGTCGGTGGATGAGGCGCGATTCGTTGCTCAAGTGATGAACGCGACGGACATCGCGGCGACGTTTCAGCCAGTGACGGTCACGCATGAAATCCCGAAGGCCATCGTGGCTGATACACCTTTGTGGGATGCCAAAGTGAAGCTGCCGAAGGCCGCTGAACTGCCCGTGCTCGATGGCGTGGAGTTTCACGTCATCAAAGCGAACGAGCCCGAGAAGGATGGCTACATCTGGCTGCATGGCGTGGGCCTTGGCTGGCACAAAGGCAAGCTCTACGCGTCCTTTGGTCACAATAAAGGCGAGGAGAACACACCGGGCGAGCAAGCACGCGGTCGCGTGAGCAGCGATGGGGGCAAGACGTGGGGCGAGACCTTCACCATCGGTGCTGGCGACTCGACGGAGCACGCGGTGAGTCACGGCGTCTTCCTTTCGCATGGCGGCGAGTTGTGGGCCTTTCACGGCAGCTTTTACGGCCACAGTTTGACCGACATCACGAAGTCCAAAGTCCACACGCGTGCCTATCGGCTCAATGAAACCACGAACGTCTGGGAACCGAAAGGCACGGTGATCGAAGGCGGCTTCTGGGCGCTGAATCAGCCGGTGAAGATGGCCGATGGAAACTGGATCATGCCTGGCATCAGCGTGGGCAACGGCCACTGCGCCGCCGTAGCGATCAGTCATGGCGATGACTTCCTGAAGTGGGATCTCGTGGTCATCCCTGCGGTCGAAGAACTCACGATGTGGGGAGAATCGAGCATCATCGTCGATGGCCCGAACGTGACGAACATCGCCCGCTTCGGAGCCAAGGCGCAGGCGCTCATCGCCGTGAGCAAAGACTACGGCCGCACGTGGATCGCCTCCGCACCGAGCAACCTACCCATGGCCACCTCCAAGCCCGCTGCTGGGATGCTGAGCACCGGCCAGCGCTACCTCGTCTGCACCACCACCGCCGACAGCGGCGGACGTCGCACACCACTCACCATCGCCGTCAGCAAACCGGGCGAGTCTGTGCTGAGCCAAGTCTTCATCATCCGCCCCTCCATTTTCCCCCAAGGCCCCGGCGATGTCGCCGACAAGGCCCCGCTTTCCTATCCCTATGCCATCGAGCACGACGGAAAACTCTACGTCGGCTATTCGAACGGCGGTGGTCGCCGAGGCAATCACAACAGCGCCGAGCTGGCGGTAATTCCCATCGAGAAGCTGAAGGTGGACTGAACTCAGTGCGAAACAGATACTCCCGATGAAATCACTCATCCTCATTGCCTTCCTTTGCCTCGCTCAAGTTCATGCGCAGGACGAGGCCACGCGCTTGCTCACGCTCGATGCTCGTTTGCTGAATCTGCCGGTGTGCCATGGGGCACCGAAGCAGCTCGTAAAGCTGGAGGTCGGCGGGAAGAAGGTGCGGGAATTTGAGATCGAGTTCACCCGCGAGAAGAAACCGGATCTTTATGTCTTCCTCGATGTCACCGCGTGGAAAGGACAATCGGCTGTGCTGCGCGGACCAGCGGCGGTGATCGCGGCCATCGAGAGCAGTGATGCGATCAAGGCAGACGTGCCGGTGTATGCGGAGCAGTGGCGGCCGCAGTTTCATTTCACGTCGATGCGCGGGCGATTGAATGATCCGAATGGTCTGCTGCACTTCGATGGCGAGCATCATTTGTTTTACCAACTGCATCCCTACGGCGTGAAGAGTGGCAGCAAGAGCTGGGGGCATGCGGTGAGCCGCGATTTCCTGCATTGGGAGGAGCTGCCGATTGCGATCCATGCAGAGGAGGAAGGCATGATGTTCTCCGGCTCTGGCGTGGTGGATTGGAAAAACACCTCCGGCTTCCAAACTGGCAAAGAACCGCCGCTGGTGCTCATCTACACCGCCACAGGGCCGCCACGCGATCAACGTCTCGCCTTCAGCAATGATCGCGGTCGCACGTGGATGAAGTATGCGGGCAATCCCGTGCTGCCCGAGGTGGCGCACAACAATCGCGACCCGAAAGTCTTCTGGCACGAGCCCACGCAGCGCTGGGTCATGATCCTGCACTGCACCGAGAAGGGCAAAAAGCTCCCGCCTATCGACCCAAAGGACCCGAAGCGCAAAACAGGCGAGTTTGTGTTCTTCACCTCACCCGATTTGAAGCAATGGAAACGCGAGGGCAGCGTCATCGGCTTCGCCGAATGCCCGGACCTCTTCCCGATGAAGATCGAAGGCACACAAAAGACCAAGTGGATCGTCCACGGCGGCCTCGGCGAGTATTTTATCGGCGACTTCGATGGGCGAAACTTCACCCGCACCAGCGATCTCCTGCACGGCCCCTATGGCAGCGCCTACTACGCCGGTCAAAACTACAGCGACATGCCCGATGGCCGCGTCGTGCAGCAAGGCTGGGCCAAGATGGGTGACAACTTTTTCCCCGGCATGCCCTTCGCGCAGATGATGAACATCCCCTGCGAGATCAATCTGCGAAACACCGGCAAAGGCCCTCGCCTCGTCTGGCAACCCGTGCGCGAAATTGAAACGATCCGCGCCAAACATCACACCATCGCCGCCACTACGCTGAATGCTCAAAGCGATCCTCTCCGCGATGTGCAGACGCCTTTCCTCGACCTCCACGCCGTCATCGACGTCGGCACCGCCACTGAGATCATCCTCGACCTGCGCGGCACGCCCTTCATCATCGACGTGAAGAAGCAAAAACTCACCAGCGGCAAAGCTACCATGCCCATGCCCGTTCGCGAAGGCCGCCTCGACCTCCGCCTGCTGAGCGACCACAGCCTTATCGAGATCTTCACTGACCGAGGCTTCAAGTTTGGTGCCTTCCAACACATGCCCAACGCCGAAGCTCGCATTGCCCCCAAGCTCACCGCGAGTGGTGGCGAAGGAAAGATCCTCTCACTCGATGTGTATGAACTCAATTCCGTATGGCCTACAGTGCAGCGCCAATGAAACAACTGCCACTCTAACCATCCATTTTGACCATGCATCTCGACACTCCAAGATCAGCCGCGCCTGCCATCCTTGTGAAAATGAATCCACGGCTGCTGCTGTGGGCTATCACGTCTGCATTGGCGGGCTTTTTGTTTGGCTTTGATACTGTGGTTATCTCTGGCGCGGAACAGACAATCCAGAAGCTATGGAGCCTAAGCAGCGCAATGCATGGTCTCGCGATGGGGGCAGCGCTTTATGGTACGGTAGTTGGCTCGTTGATCGGCGGTTGGCCCACGGATCGCTGGGGGCGCAAAAAGACGCTCATCGCTATCGGCGTGCTCTACGTGATCTCGGCGGTGGGTTGCGGTCTCGCGTGGGATGTTTGGTCGTTTTTCATTGCACGTTTTCTTGGTGGTCTTGGTATCGGTGTTTCGACGGTGGTGGCCCCGCTCTACATCTCGGAGATCGCGCCGCCCGCGCATCGGGGAAGGCTCGCGGCGATGTTTCAGTTCAACATCGTTTTTGGCATCGTGGTGGCCTTTGTGTCGAATGCTCTGCTTAGCGGCATGGGAGAACACGCGTGGCGGTGGATGCTGGGCGTAGCCGCGTTTCCATCGCTCGCCTACATGCTGCTTTGCTACACGATTCCTGAAAGCCCACGCTGGCTGCTCACGCGGCGAAATGACCGCGAGGCCGCGCTGCGTGTGCTGCAACTCATCCAGCCTGAGGCTTCAACAGCCGCGCTGGAGGCCGAGGCTGGCGATATCCTCGCCGCCGCGATCCAACGATCGACCGCAAGTGGCTTCTGGAGCACGAAATATCGTGTTCCGATCCTGCTGGCGTTTTTGATCGCCTTCTTCAACCAGCTCTCCGGTATCAATGCGGTGCTCTATTTTGCCCCGCGCATCTTTGAGATGACCGGACTCGGTCCCCAGGCGGCGCTGCTGCAATCCATCGGCATCGGCATCACAAATCTCGTCTTTACGTTTGCAGGCCTGTGGCTCATCGACCGGCTTGGACGGCGCACGCTACTCGTCATCGGATCGTTTGGCTATATCGCCTCGCTTGGGCTGTGTGCATGGGCATTTTTTACAGAGCACTTCGGCATTGTGCCTGCGTGCATCTTTGCCTTCATCGCTGCTCATGCCATCGGTCAGGGTGCGGTGATTTGGGTGTTCATCTCAGAGATTTTTCCTGACCGTCATCGCGCCACCGGTCAGGCGTTTGGTAGCGCCACCCACTGGGTCTTTGCTGCACTACTCACTACCTTCTTCCCAGCCATGGTGAATGCCTTCGCGCCCGGCTGGGTCTTTCTCATCTTCACTTTCATGATGGTGCTGCAGCTCGTGTGGGTAAAAACGTCAGTGCCTGAGACGAAAGGTGCATCGCTGGAGGACATTCAAAAGCAACTCGGTATCTGATCATGAAACGGATAACCCTGTTCATGATCGCCACCGCGACGCTGCTGCATGCGCAAATCATCATGCCCGGTGATTACGTGGAGTTTCCGTTGCGTCCGCCATCTGCGAAGGCTCAAGGGCGCACCTGTGCCTGAGGCTGACAGTGTCCGCGTCGAACTTCTCATTGTCCCTACCGGCGGCTACGGCTTCGCTTTGGGCCGTGATGAAGTCTCCGCTGTGTGGAAACAGCACTTTATCACATGGCTTGATGCCTTGCCTTGAAGCCTGCTGCCTCTTGCTAGGCCGCGTCCTGAGGCTTCGGATCAATGGCTAGATTGCACTCCGAGTCCGCTATGCCACTCGTGGTCATGCTCAGCAAGGCCAGGTCGTCAATAGAGCTCTTCAACATGAATGATGGGAGTGAAGTCATGTGCCAAGCAGTCTTCACTTTCTCGTATCGTTGCACTTGGATCAACGACCGATTTTTGGGTGTCCAAAAACCCGCACGATATCGACTTTGTCTCACTGCTATGCTTTGCGATGAATCATGGTGTGATCAGCGATGTGTGTGACATAACCAACGACTCCACCAAGCTTGCTCATTAGGAGGGTGAAGCCCCTCTGAAATCGCTGCCATGAAGCTTTCAAGGCCTCACTCAAATCTCAATGCCGCAATCGGATTCATCTTTGCTGCCTTCCGAGCTGGGTAGAAGCCGAAGAAGACACCGACCGCAAAGCTGATGCCAAAGGCGACGACGATGCTTCCGATGGAGACGGAAGGGTGAAAATTCGGAATCATGGTGGCGCCCGCGCTGACGCCGTAACCGAGAGCGATGCCGATGGCTCCCCCGAGCAGGCAGAGAGTGATGGACTCGATGAGGAACTGAAGCAGGATGTCGCGTGGCTGCGCACCCACGGCGATGCGGGTGCCGATCTCCCGGGTGCGCTCGGTGACGCTAACGAGCATGATATTCATGATGCCTATGCCACCCACAAGCAGTGACAATCCAGCGATGCCACCGAGCAGATAGGTGAGCGTGTTGGTGATGTTATCTACGGTGTCGGCGATCTCTTTCTGGTTCACGATCTCGAAGTCGTTGTTCCGCTCTTCAGTGAGGCGGTGGCGCTGGCGTAGAAGCGCGGTGATTTGTTCCTGGGCAGCGCTCATGAGGTCGTCGCTGTGAATTTGTAGGGTGACGAGGCGCGGATATTTCTCGCCGGTGAGACGCCTCATTGCAGTGGTGTAGGGAATGACGATGCGATCATCCTGATCGCCTCCGCCCATGCCTGCGCCTTTGCTTTTAAGCTGGCCGATAATGGTGAAGGGCATGTTTTTGATGCGAACTGTCTGACCTACAGGATTTAGCGGCCCAAATAGCTCACGTGAGGTGCGTGAACCGATCACGGCTACGCGGGCAGATGTGCTCAGCTCTCGCTCGGTGAACATGCTCCCGCGTATGAGCGCCCAGTCGCGGATTTGCAAATAGTCGTGCGATTCACCAGCGATGGTGGTGCTCCAGTTGCGTCCGTTCGCGACGGATTGCGCGGTGAGCGTGACCTCGGGACTCAAGGCCTTCACAATGCGGATTTCGCGGCGGATGGCTTTTACATCCTCCAGCGTGAGATTGCCAGACTGACCACTGCCAGCTGCGGCAGCGCTGGTTCGGCGGCTTTTGGAAAAGATCACGAGCAGATTCGAGCCGAGCGAAGAAACCTCGTCCTGAATGCGCTTCTGCGTGCCTCGGCCCAACGCCATGATGGAGACAACGGATGCCACACCGATGATGATGCCCAATGCGGTGAGGGTGCTGCGGAGCTTGTTTCGGCGCAGAGCGCGGAAGGCAATCATGGCCGTGAGGCCCACACGAAGCAGCGCAGAGTTGAGTGCTTGAATCATGATGATCAGGAGAGACTAGCGTGTTGTTCAGACGCATCGAGCGCGGCACGTTGATGATTGGCAAAGAGGCGCGCGGCATTGACTTCATCACGAATGATCCTGCCATCGCGCATAACGATGATGCGCTTGCAATAAGCGGCGATGTCCAACTCATGCGTCACCATGATGACGGTGATGCCGGCATCGTTAAGTTCTTGAAACAAGCCCATGACCTCGATGCTGGTGCGGGTGTCGAGATTGCCAGTGGGCTCGTCCGCTAGCACGAGTTCGGGCTTGTTGACAAGGGCACGGGCGATGGCCACACGCTGCTGCTGGCCGCCCGAGAGTTGATTGGGATGATTGTAGAGCCGTTCACCAAGGCCTACCTTTTGTAATGCCTCGATCGCGCGCTGGCGACGATCGCGCAGGGGTACATGCGGGTTGGTGTAAAAGAGCGGAAGCTCCACGTTTTCACACGCGGAGGTGCGAGAGAGCAAATTGAAGCTCTGGAAGACAAAACCGATCTTCAGATTCCGTAGGCGTGATAGTTCGGCACGGCTCAAGCGGGCCACATCCACACCATTGAGGCGGTATTGCCCCCCAGTGGGTTGATCAAGGCAGCCTAGCATGTTCATCAGGGTGGATTTTCCAGAGCCGCTGGAGCCCATGATGGCGACGAAGTCCCCGCGCACGATGCGCAGGCTCACACCATTCACCGCACGCACCTCGACATCGCCAGTGCGGTAGATTTTCTGGAGGTTGTCCAGCTCGATGACGCTTGTGTTCATGGCTTATAAAGATGGCGGTGGTTCATCCGAATCTTCTTTGGTTCCTCCACGCGTCGCCGTGGCGACGACCGCAGAGGCATCGAGTCCGTCTAGAATCTCTGTCTCCGTGTTGTCGGTGATGCCGGTGGTGACGATGACGGCACGTAGCGTGTGCTCCTTGCCGGAGCCTTCCAGGACATAGACAAGCTGCTGCTTGCGTTGCAGTTTGGCATCGATTGGGCCAGTTATATGGCTGCTTTCCGGTGGGGTGAAGCGCAGGGCCGTATTCGGCACTTTGAGTGCATCGTTTCGCTCGGCGGTGAGGATGGAGATATCCGCCGTCATGCCGGGAAAGAGGCGCTGCTCGGGGTTATTCACGTCGATGAGCGTCTCATACGTCACCACGTTTTCAGCGGTCATCGGCGCGATGCGGACTTGTACGACTTCGCCATTGAAGATATCATCCGGGAAGGCATCTACAGTGAAGTTGACTTTGTTTCCTTTCTTCACACCGCCGATGTCGGCTTCGGAAACCTTAGCCGTGATTCGCATTTTTTTGATGTCTTGTGCGATGGTGAAAAGCACTGGTGAACTCATCGCGGCGACGACTGTCTGACCCACATCGACTTTCCTGGAAACGACAATGCCATCCACAGGAGCGTTGATGCGGCAGAAGCTGAGGTCCGTCTTTGCCTGATCGAGAGTCTCTTCTTTGATGATCACTGTGGCTTCGGCCTGTGCCAGCTCGGCCACAGCTTGCTCCACATCCAGCTCAGTGGATGCCCGCACTGGAAGAAGAGATTTTTTGCGATCCAGGTTTTGCTTCTTCAGCGTGACATTGGCACGAGCGCTGGCGAGTTCGCCTTCAGCAGCCTTCACCTTGGAGGAATAAATCGAGGTATCCAGTTCGGCGATGAGATCACCACGCTTCACGACGGTGTTGAAGTCTGCATTGAGCTGCATGATGCGCCCGGAGACCTGGCAGCCCACATCCACGCTCACCACGGCACCGAGTGTGCCACTGGCGGTGACTATAGCGCGCAGATTGCCGCGTGAGACTGGCGCAGTTTCAAAGCGTGCCTCGCTCGAACGCTGGCATGCTGACAGGACGGTGAGTGACAAGAGAATGTAGATGTGTGTTTTCATTTCCAACCTCCTCCGATGGCTTGATAAAGTTTGATGCGCGCGGCCACGGCGTCGTAGTGGGCTCCGATGAGATTTTGCTGGGCACTGAAAAGGTCCTGCTGCGCGGCCACCACATTTAGATAGCTCAGCACGCCACGCTGATCCCCCGCTGAGGCCAGATCGTAGCGCCGCTGCTGGGCTACTACGAGCGCCTGCAAGGTGCTGATTCGCTGCTTTGCTGCACGTTGTGCGGCCAACGCATCGGCCACTTCGCGGAAGGCACTCTGGATGGCTTTCTCGTAGTTTGCGATTTCGATGCGGGTGTGGATTTTCGCGGCATCAAGATTGGCTCGATTGCGCCCACCGGTAAAAATAGGCAGCGTGAGCTGTGGAGCAAAACTCCATGCAGCGGTGCCCTTGCTGAACAAGCTGGTCAACTCCGTGCTGACGGTGCCTTCCTGGGCCGTGAGTTTGATGCTGGGAAAGAATGCAGCTCGTGCAGCTCCGATATCAGCATTCGCGGCGCGCAGTGTGCGCTCCGCTTCCTGAATGTCCGGGCGACCCTGGAGCAAATCAGATGGTACGCCTGCGGATACGGCTTTCACGGGTGCATCGGCCAGTGATTGGCCCACAGGCAAGTTGGTCGGTAGAGGCTGGCCAAGCATGAGCACGAGGCCGTTCTCCGCTTGATCTCGCTGACGTTCATAAGCGATCAAGTTGGCCTTGGCCGTGAGCACCTGCGCTTCGGCAGAGCGAAGGTCAAGTTCCAGCAGTCCGCCTGCCTTGAAGATGCTGTCATTGAGATGGTAGCTTTCCTCAACGATGGCGAGCGTGAGCTTGGTGTTAGCGATGAGTTCATCATACTGCCGCAACGTGTAGTATTGCGTGGCCAGCTCGGCCACGAGCGTGACTTGCGCGGCACGTTGGGCCTCGGTTTTGGCAAGGTATTGCTCCAGTGCCTTCGCGTTCAGGCTCCGGATACGGCCAAATAAATCCAATTCATACGAGGTTATGCCGAGGTTGAGCTGCCATTGATTGCTCGTCATCCCTGCCTGATACGATCGACTGAAATCGCTGCTCTGTGAGACGCTGGGCAACAAGGCCGAGCGCTCGATGCGATACTGTGCCCGCGCCTCCTCCACCCGCAGCATGGCGACGCGAAGGTCTCGATTATTCGCCAGTGCGATATCGATGAGACGAACCAATGGAGCATCGCGAAAAACCTGTCGCCATGAGATCTCCTTAACGGCAGTCCTCGTGTTGCCTCCACTGGGATACTTCGAGTTCACAGGTGAGTCGGGCATGTGCAACTTTGGAATCAAGGTGCAGCTAACCAGCACCTGGAAGCCAAGTATGGCCAGAGCTGCCAGCCTTTTCATAGATGATGAGTGAAGCTGCCTTACGGGGGGCATGCCTCAGCATCATTCCATCCTCCCTTCTCGCGCCAAGAATGGGATCGGCGGATAGATCACCATGATTAGCGGCATTAGAGGCGGATAAGCGGCGCCTGCCGTTCATGAGCCTCTGCCGCCGTTCATCATGCCAGCAGGCAGCTTGTCATTTCCTGGCTGACATTTTACTGCGCTGTCTCAAACTAATGAAGATGAAAAATGCCCAAATAATGGCCGATAACCCACCGCCCTTTGACGGGCGGGGCTACCGACTCATGCAGGCAGGCCTTTGGGCTTTATTCACGCTCATCGAGGTGGTGACGATCCTCTTATCGCCGCCCGACATCTCTTTTGATGACGTAACACCAGAGATGCAAGCGGCGATCAAAAAGGCGATTGCCCCGCTAGAACCTGTGATGTGGATTGACAGTGTGGTGATCACTCTCTGCGGCATTCTTGCTACGCATCTGTTGCATGTTCTGACGCTCAGACACCGCTGGGATCTACTGCCGATCAAGCGTCTGCTGCTCGTCGTGATGCCTGTCTGTATGATGCTTGCGCTGACGACTTCTTTGTTCATCAACGGCATCATTGCTCTCGCTGTCGGTCCAGGCTTTGGAGTTCGGATGATGGGTGCCTCACTGCTGATGGAAGTGTTCTCCACCAGCATCATCTCTTTCTTCTTACTCGGTATGTGGGCAGTGCTTTACTATGCCTGCCATGCTTTCACGAGGCTGCACCAAATGGAGATTGCTACACTTCGCAGCGATTCCGCCATCAAGGAGGCGCGGCTGCAAACCATCGCCACACAGCTCAATCCACACTTTCTCTTTAACTCTCTCAATACCGTCCGTGCCCTCATTGATGAAAGCCCTAAGCAAGCGCGTGATGCGGTCACGAAATTGTCCCTCGTGTTGAGATCTTCCTTGTCCTCTAATGATCAAAAGCTGATTCCCCTGCGCGATGAACTCATTGCGGTGAATGCCTTGCTCGATCTCGAACTAACTCGCTATGGAGATCGCCTGCATGTGGAGCGTGAAGTGGGCGAAGGCTGCGAAAGAGCACTCGTGCCACCACTGCTGCTCGTCACTCTCGTTGAGAACGCCGTGAAGCACGGTGTCGCCGCCAAACTCGGCTCCGGTCACCTCGGCTACACCGCGAAGTTACAGAATGACAGCCTTACCCTCCGCGTGGAAAACTCCGGGACACTCACCGAAGGCTGGCAAGACAAAGGCGGCATCGGCTTGGCCCATACGCAGGAACGGCTCGCGCTGCTGTTTGGTGATAAAGCGACGATGACTATCCAACAAACCGCGCACGGAGTCGAGGCATCCGTCATCCTTCCGCAGAACTTATGAAAGCCCTCATCATCGACGACGAACGCATGGCTCGGCACGAGATGCGCCACCTCCTGGAGGCGCATTCTGAGATCGAAATCGTTGGTGAGGCCGACAGTGGCCATGCCGCCCTAAGCTTGCTGCCATCGTTAAAACCGGACGTTCTCTTTCTCGATATCCAGATGCCCGAGATGGACGGCTTTGAATTTGTCAATGCCATGGGCGAACACTCCCCGCAGATCATTTTCTGCACTGCCTACGATGCCCACGCACTGCGTGCCTTTGAGGTCAACGCCGTGGACTATCTCTTAAAGCCAGTCGATCCTGAACGCCTGGCCGTCGCCATCCAGCGACTGCACGAAACGCCGCCATCAGACACGGGTGCCCATGGCGAAATACCCCTCCGCGAAACCGACCGCGTGCTTCTCAAAGGCGAGCATCGCACCTGGTTCGTGCCTGTGCGCTCCATCTATCTCCTTCAATCTGAAGGTAACTATACCCACGTCTTCTTTGAAGGCGGAAAAGTCATGCTCCCGCGTTCCCTCGCCGCCTTGGAGCAGCGACTAAAACTGCCCATGTTCTTCCGCGCCAACCGCGCCTATCTTATCAACACCCGCGCTATCACCGAAGTGGCTGAGTGGTTCAATGGAGGTCTCCAAATCACCCTCGCCTCCGGCGATCAGGTGGAAGTTTCACGACGGCAAGCAGCGCTGTTCCGCAAGCAGAAGGGGTTATGAAGTTGTACCCTATCTGATGCTTTGCACGCCTGCAGCCATGACATCTTCGGGACAAGTGACAGTAGCTGCCTCTGCTAACCTTTAAAGACAACCCCAGCCACCTGCCGATAAACGAAGACATGAAAGCGATGAGCGTAGGTGAACATGCGAATGCCCGCTGGCTCTAAGCCTGCGGTGATGGAGCTAAACGCTGCGCTTTGGATCAGGGCGAGTGGAATGAGTTGTTTGAGATTCATCGGAGACAATAAACTTGGGCCATCTGTTCGCGGGGTGGCACTGACTTCTTCCTTCAGCGTGGCAGATGGTCTTGCCATACGCGCTATGCCACTCAGTGATTTCTTCACGTATAACCACAGGCACATCTGAGTCTTCACATGGTTGATGATGCCCCGTGGATCAGGAGTGCTGGCAGCCTAAAGAATAGTGACATAACGCATACCGCTGAGCGTGGGCGATTCTAGCAGGAGGGTGGAGATGAGTTTGTCATCGAGATGATAAGCGCACTCGCCTCTTCCAAGATCCTAGCGCAGTGAAAGGCTGTGTCAGACGCCCGGTTGGGCGTTTTCTGAGCACCGTGCCGGGCGATAAATCGGCTGCGATCCCGCCACCCCATCAGCACCGCCGCGACTCCGCCCGTGAATTAAATGCGTCGCTCCGAACTCACCGCCGCCCCGAGGTGTTGCATGAGCAGTTCGATCCTGTCTTTCTCGGTGTGGAAGCCCATGGTTTATGGTGAAGCATGGAGTTCCAAAACCCAAGCCCGATTTGAGCGGGCAGAATCGATTCGCCAACCTTCACCCCTCCCACCCGCGCCAGAGCCACACCAGCGTGTCCGCCAGCGTGTGCTCAAAAACGCGTTTGTCGCAGTGACCGGTCTTTTTGCTGAAGGCGTAGCGGTGGTGGTAGCCTTTCTGGTCGAGAGCGAGGTTCGTGCGCATCCCGGCCATGACCCAGTTGTGGTAGGTTTCCTCGGGGTCGTTGGCGCGGATGTCGTTTTCGGAGACGTGGGTGAAGATGCGTAGGGGCTTTAGCTCGTTCGTTTCGATGAGTTTCATGCCGGAGTGATACTCCCAAGCGCCGAGCGGAAATTTGGCCTCCTCGGGTGCGTCGTCGTCCTGCTGGTCCACGAAGGTGCCGGAGTAGGCGATGATGCGGCGGAACCAGTCCGGGCGAAACCATCCCATGGTCAGCGCGGCGGCCCCGCCGGAGCTGCAACCCATCACCGCGCGGCCCCACGGATTCTCGGTGAGCGCGAATTTTGGATACGCGGCGCGGATCTCGGCATTCGCGAGCACAGCGGGCAGCACCTCGTCGTGAATGAAGCGTGCGAGGCGATCCGACATCGTGTCATACTCCAGGCCGCGCTGACTGTTCTTGCCGTCGTTGCCACCATTCTGCACCGCGATGCAGACAAAGGCGGGCAGCTTGCGCTGCGTGTCCTTCGAGATGGTCAGATTGTCGAGCGCATGGCTGATAAGCTTCAACTGGCCTGGACCATCGTGAATGACGAGCAGTGGAGCCTTTGTACCATCTTGGTAAGCGGCAGGCACATACACGGTGATCTTGCGCTCGGTGTTCACCTTCTTCTTGTCAGGCTCCAGCGTCTTGTCCTTGCCGTCGAAGATCTTGCTATCCGCCAGCTTCATCATGAACTCGAACTTCCGGCCTTTCGCGTTGCCTTTGTCCGTCAAATCTGGGTCAATCTTGTATTCTGGCCCGACCTCAGTGGCACCATCGCCCTGCTTGCCGGGATTCTCAGTGTAGGTTTCAGCAGCGTGGAGCGAGGTGAGGCAGGCGAGAGCAAGGAAGAGGCGTTTCATGATGGATGAGTCGCGTGGCATTTTTCGGATATGGACCGTCAGATTTGCGGAGTTTTGAGATGTGTCGAAGAGATAAAAACCACTGATTTGACGCTAACTAGACGCTAATATCAAACCTCTAAAATCAGCGTCAAATGAGCGTCTGATCAGCGGTTAAAAAATCCCGCATGATGATGCAAAATGTGCATTTCATCGCTTTGCCTTCTTCGGCGGCGCGGGATGCGCGGTAAGGTTTGCGGCGGCTTGCCGCAGTTTTTCTTGCTCGACGGTGTTCGCGGGGAGCGCGTCTTTGGCAAAGGCGGGCAGCAGTTTTTCCCACACGAGGTCGAGTTCGCTCTGCATCTGGCTGGTCTGCGCAGTGATGGCGATGACGGCGTCATGCTCGGGGATCACGAGGCAGATTTGTCCGTCGCGTCCATCGCCACGAAAGCAGTTGTGTTGGCAGCGCCAGAACTGAAAGCCGTAGCCTTGCTGCCAGTCGGAGGTTTTGCCGCTGGGAGCTTTGGAGTTGTCCACGTGCTTCGAGGTCGCTTCGTCGATCCATTTTTCGGAGAGCAAGGTCTGGCCGTTCCACTTGCCGCGTTGCAAATAGAGTTGGCCAAACTTCGCGATGTCTTCTGTGCGGATGTGCAGGCCATAACCGCCGAGGCTATAGCCCTCCGCGCTTGCATCCCAGACGGGATTCTCGATGCCGAGTGGCTCAAAGAGACGCGGCTTGAGGTAGTCGATCACCGTTTGGCCTGTGGTCTTGGTGAGGATGGCGGAGAGCATGTAGGTGCCGGGCGTGTTGTAACGGAAAAAGGTGCCCGGCTTTTGTGTGACCGGATGCGCGAGGAATCCCTTCACCGACGGACCGGTGTCGAAACCAAACTTCGGCTCCACCTCGTGCCCGCCGCTCATGGATAGCAGATCACGCACACGCATGGCCTTGAGATTCTCGCTTGCCTCCGCAGGTGCTTCATTGGGGAAAAACTTCAGCACCGGATCATCAAGCGTCAGCTTGCCCTCCGCCACTGCGAGGCCGATGGCCGTGGAGGTGAAGCTCTTGCTCAGTGACCACATGACGTGGCGCTTGTCGGGCGATTCCGGCTTCCACCATGCCTCTGTGATGACGTGACCGTGACGCACGAGCATGAAGCTGTGCAGCGTGTGGATCTGCTTGTCCGCCGTCTCGATGAAGTCACGCACCGCAGCAGAGGAAATACCCTGCTGCTCGGGGGTGCTGCGTGGCAGAGCTTTATCAGCCGCCTGGGCAGGCAGGGCACTAACGAAAAGCAGGAGAGGGAGAACGAAGAGGCTGTGAATCATGTCGGGGAGGCTTGGAGAAGAGACCGGACTTGAACTCCAACAATGCCTCCACTCTTTCGCTAAGGAACCTTTGCGACAATTACGATGACCGCGACCACTTCCATGGCTCGGAGTTTTAAAAGTCACCCAAAGCCATGAAATTAGTCGTTTTTACTTTTCTCACCTGTTTCGCTGCCTGGTCGGTTTTCTCCTACGATTCGCTGAAGGTGCCGGAGGCCGATTGGGCGGCTCCGCTCGACTTCACCGTGCAGGATGCCTCACGCGAGCGTGCGATGCCGATCCGTGTCTATCTGCCTGCGGCGTCGAAAGTAGCCTCAGTGGTGATTTCCAGCCATGGGCTGGGCGGCTCGCGGGAGAACAATCCGTATCTCGGTAAGCATTGGTCAGCACGCGGCTACGCGGTCGTCCTTCTGCAGCATCCGGGTAGCGATGAATCCGTATGGAAGGGCCAGGCACCGGCTCGCATCCCGATGGCGATGAAGCGGGCCGCCAGCGTGCATATCGATCAGCCCTTGGCGGCGCTTGAGTTTGATGTCAAAGCACTCCTTTCCGAACTCATGGCATGAAGACGGTCGCGCTCATCCTTTGGCTCAGTGGCTCCATCCTAGGGGCGGAGACGCTGCGGCTGCATTTCAAGCCGGAGGATCATGCGCTCGGTGATGTGCATCCCTTTTCCTACGAGGGCGAATGCTTCCTCTATTACCTAAAGCCCGGTAAATTTGACGCCATGCTTGTGCGCTCGCGAGACAACCTACACTGGACGCCGCAGGCCCTTACGCATGCTCCTGGCACGGCGGTGGACTGGATGGCTTCCTACTTTGTGCTCGGCGTGTTTCGCGATGAAACCGCAGGCGTGTTCCGCAGCTTTCATGGTCATGCGAAAGGTCGCATGGTCAGCCAGACGAGTCGTGATCTTCTCCATTGGGAATGCGCTGCAAAGGCGTTTCATGTTCCGGCAGCTGACTACTATGAGCGTCGTCGTGATCCCTTCGTGTTCTGGATTCCAGAGCAGAAGCGCTACGGCTGTGTGATGACGACCTGGATCAAAGATCGTCCCAAGGCCAACGGCGGTGGCATCAGCCTCGCGACCTCGCCGGACCTCAAGCAGTGGACCGATCACGGTATCGTGCTCGATCTGGTGGATCAGGACGAACCTGAGTGCCCGCAGATGTTTCAAATCGGTTCCCGGTGGTATTTGCTCACCAGCATCTATCATCGCAAATCCGTCGGCGGCCCAGTTTACTACACTGCCAGCCGGCCCGAAGGCCCGTGGAGCTTCGGTGGGAAACTCGATGGCAAAGATCTCTGCGCCGCTCAGGTCGCTCGTGATGAAAACGGCCGCTTCATGCTTTACGGCTGGATTCCGCTCACGCCCGCCACCGCTGAAAAGCAGCAATGGGGCGGTCATCTCGCCCTCGTCCGTGAAGTTCACGCTCTGCCGGATGGATCACTCGCTACGCGGCTGGCACCAGAGGTCGCGAAGATCATCGACAAGCTTGTTTGGAAGCCTCACCGCCACGATTCGCCCGTTCTCATCGAATCCTGCGAGAAACTGGGGGCCACTCTCACGATCAGTCCGCCGCACGAGCAGACGTTTCGCCTGAGGATGGCACCGCTGGGCTTGGTGGAGTTTTCCAAGGACCAGATTCGGATCTGCGATGCCTCGGGCGCTTCTTGGAGCTCTCTCCAGGTCCGCTGGCATGGCGAGACTTCCGTTCGCGTGTTTGTGGAGGAGGATCGAGTGGAGGTATTTGCCGATGATCGCTACTCGCTCTGCGCTCGTTTGCCGAAAGCGCAGCCGCCGCTGAAGCTGACGTGGGAAGGCCCTTCTCCACGCGAGATCCGCACGAGTCAGTTGCAAACCTCACCGTGAGCCGAGCATTACCCTTGATGCCGCTGCCTGAATTCCTTCGGGGTCATGCCGGTGCGTTTGCGGAATTGCTGGGTGAAAGCGCTTTGATCACAGAAGGCGTGATCAAGGGCGATTTGGATGATGGGTAGCGTGGTTTTCGCCAAAGCTTCGGCGGCTGACTGGATGCGGGAGCGCAGCAGGAGTTCGTAGGGGCTGATGTCGAGGGCGATGCGGAGCTTGCGATGCAGGTGACGCTCGGAAACGCCGGCGGCACGGGCGAGCTCGGCGGTGGTGACGACCTCGTGGCAGTGCTCGCGGGCGTATTGCACGGCGACGGTGACCTCGCGCACGTCGTGTTGGCGCATGCGGTCCTCATCACGTCGCGTGATGCCCATGACGCCGATGACCTTGCCGCGCTTGTCGCGCACAGGCAGCTTCGTGCAGAGGAACCAGCTCAAATTGCGCTGCTCGTCATACCAGACTTCGAGACGGTTGATGAGCGGTTTGCCGCTGCGGATGACTTTCTGGTCGTCCTCGCGATAGGCTTTCGCCACGTCGGGCGGGAAGAATTTCTCGTCCAGCGAACCAACGAGCTCGCGCTCGCTCTTGATGCCGAAACGCTCAAAGGTGGCGCTGTTCGCCGCGATGTGCCGACCCTGGTCGTCCTTCATGAAAAAGAACACGCCGGGCATGTGCTCGAAAATCGCCCGCACGCCCTGCGGATCGGCAATCCGGGCGAAAAAGTCAGCTTGGAGGCGGGGCAGCGGCATGGCGGGATAGTGATGCAAAAAAAAACGCCTGTCGCAGGGAAAGACCTGGGGGCATGGCTGGCGCGCATCGCCGACAACACGCTGGCCTTTGATGATAAGTGCGCCGGCCGCCCTAGGCAAAGACCCGGCCCCGGCTGCCCGGCAGGCGCTGAAATCTCCCGCCAGGGCAGCTCTTGGGCGTTCCGAGCCTGCACTTGCACGTTTTGACCTCCGCGCAGCCGGTGGGCAGGCAGCAAAAGCTGGCTCTGAGGCTGCAAAAGCTCGTTTTCGGAGACTTTCAAAGTGGCAAACGGGTCCGAATCCACTGCCGATAGTGCTTTTCTGACCTCTGACCGAGAAAAAGCGCCCCCCAGCCTCCCCGCAAGCAGCTCCCACCTCCGCGCCGCGAGCCCGGAACGCCCAAGTGCAGGCGATGAACGCCTAAGAGCGAGCCCGAATGCCCTCTTTCCCCCTGCCAAGGCGCCAAAGCTGCCGCTGACCTCCTAAAAGCTCTCTCTGAACGATAAAAAGGTCCCTCCGTCCGAGAAAATGGAGGGCTCAAACTCCAGAGTCCCAAGAATGAACTCAAAGGCGATTCCAAACCTATTGAACTAGGCAGTCGAATGACAGCGAACCGGGTCTTGATCCATTCTACTGCCCCCATTCTACTGCCTATTGCCGACTCCCCCTCGCCAACCGCCTGCCAATGACGGGATGATCGGCAGCAATGGAAGCGACGGCTCTCAAGGCCCGCCCGGCGAAATCAGCCAAGCCCAACTCGACAGCGCCATCAGCGGCACGGGTGCGAACACGAACAGCGTGAGCACCCTAGACAGTCCCTTCGCCGATCCCGACCTGGAAGCACTGCGCCAGAAGCTCAATGAGATGATCCTGAATGGGCGGAGGTAGGGGAAGCGAGAATAGACCCTCGTCTT
>JBIKYV010000226.1:0-4470 GCA_044355075.1 Prosthecobacter sp. | reverse complement strand
GTTTTTGTCATTAGTCCCAAAATGTTGCTCAAGGCGGCTTTTTAGCGAGGTCGTTCGCCCGACGGTCAGCACGACTGGCACATTCCAAAAAGTGCTTTCCAGACGCCTATCGGCAATCTTTTTTGAAGCTTTGATCGGCACTTCGGATGAAGCTAATGCCCACCATTTGTTGTCGATTAATGTAATTCGGTAAAGACCTGCATCTTGGGGGCACTCTGAAGCAATAATCGGTTTTGTTGATGCTGTGTGAGGCACCAAATTGACAGTTTGCCAATTCAGTGAATTCCAAAGCTCGGAAGTTGCGAGGCTTGAAGGTGCTGCCATGTGCTGTGAGTGAGACTTTTTAGCCCACGCTTCCCTCCATTTCGAGGTCGATGAGCCGCTTCAGCTCCACGCTGTATTCCATCGGGAATTCCTTCACGAGGTCGTTGATGAAGCCGTTGACGGACAGGCTCATGGCTTCGGCTTCGGTCAGGCCGCGCTGCATGAGGTAGAAGATTTGGTCGGCGCTGACTTGGCTGACGCTGGCTTCGTGTTGGGTGGCGTGCTGGTTGCCGCGGACGCTGATGGCGGGGTAGGTGTCGGTGCGGCTGTTGGGGTTGATGAGCAGGGCATCGCACTCGGTGTTGTTTTTGCAGCCTTTGAGGTGCTTCGGGATGTGCACGAGGCCGCGATAGGTGGCACGGCCTTCGCCGATGGAGATGGATTTGCTGATGACGTTGCTGGTGGTCTCGTCGGCGGCGTGGACCATCTTTGCGCCGGTGTCTTGATGCTGGCCGCTGTTGGCCAAAGCGATGCTGATGACTTCACCACGGGCGCGTTTGCCCTTCATGATGACGCCGGGGTATTTCATCGTCAGGCGGCTGCCGATGTTGCAGTCGATCCAGCGCACTTCAGCGTCTTCATGCGCGATGCCACGCTTGGTGACGAGGTTGAAGACGTTGCTGCTCCAGTTTTGCACGGTGACGTATTGGATCTTCGCGCCTTTCATGGCGACGAGTTCGACGACGGCACTGTGAAGCGTGGCGGTCTCGAACTTCGGCGCGGTGCAGCCTTCCATGTACATCACTTCCGCGCCTTCATCGGCGATGATGAGCGTGCGCTCAAACTGGCCGAACTGCTCGCTGTTGATGCGGAAGTAGGCTTGGAGCGGATGCTTCACCTTCACGCCGGGCGGGACATAAATGAACGAGCCGCCGCTGAAGACGGCGCTGTTGAGCGCGGAGAATTTGTTGTCGCCAGTGGGGATGACCTTGCCGAACCACTTCTTGAAGATCTCGGGGTATTTGTGCAGGCCTTCGGTGCTGTTGACGAAGATGACGCCCTGCTCCTCGACGGCGGCTTTGATGTTTGAGTAGGCGGCCTCGCTGTCATACTGCGCCTCGACGCCGGCGAGAAATTTGCGTTCTTGCTCAGGGATGCCAAGACGATCAAAAGTCTTCTTCACGTCCTCGGGCACGTCGTCCCAGGAGCGCTTCGGCTTCTGGCCGTCGCTGAGGTAGTAGCGGAATTCGTCGAAGTGGATGTTTTCGAGGTCCTTCGTGGCCCAATGCGTGGGCATGGGCTTGTCCTGGAAGACTTTGAGCGCCTTGTGACGGAACTCGCGGATCCAATCGGGATCGCCCTTCACATCGCTGATGTAATCGACGGTCTTCGACGTGATGCCGAAGCCGGAGTCGAACTTATTGCGCTCGGGGAAGGTGAAATCGCCGACGCTATCGACGCGGATGTCGGAGATATCGTTTTCGACGGCCGGTGGGACGTCGAGGGTGGAGTCGGGGGCGGAGACCATGGGGATTTATGATTTAAGATTTATGACTTATGATTTGGCTCACGCCTGTGCGAGGGCTTCGGGGTAAAGTGGGGTGCCATTGAGCCAGAGTTCGGAGGCGGCGATGTCCATGTCATCGGTCCAGGAGATCCCGTAACCGCCTGCATCGACATGGACGGCACGGAACAAGGCCTCGTTTTTGAGGAGGTGGAACATCTCTAGATTCAGATGGGCGCTGAAGTCGTAGAGACGGGTTTCACCATTATCGAAGCGCACACGCAGTTGATGCCCAGGAAGTGCGGCGACTTCCTTGGCTTTGGGATAATGCGTGTAGGTTTCGTGGCTCATTCGAGTCCGGGCAGTTGCTGAAAATCTTTTGAACTCCACATCTTGAGAAGCGCAGCTTGATGAATAGCCGCCCACTCCTGGATCATTTTGAGTGTCCGCGCGGAGAGGTCGCCTTCGATCATTTGAAGAGTGGCGATGTCGATCAAACCAGCCTGTTCGCCATATTGCGCGTGAAAATGCGGCGGATTGTGATCAGAGAAATACATCTTGATCACGATACCGAAGAATCTAGAGATGGCTGGCATGGCGATGCAATTCTTGGGGTTACGCCGCCTTCGCCAAAGGCTCCTCGGTGACCCAGTCGTAGCCGCGTTCTTCGAGTTCGAGGGAGAGCTCTTTGCCGCCGGTTTTGACGATGCGACCGTCTTTGAGGACGTGGACGATGTCGGGCTGGATGTAGTTCAGCAGGCGCTGGTAGTGGGTGATGACGAGGAAGCCGCGGTTCTCGCTGCGCATGGCGTTCACGCCGCGGGAGACGATTTTGAGGGCGTCGATGTCGAGGCCGGAGTCGGTTTCGTCGAGGATGGCGTATTTCGGCTCCAGCATCATGAGCTGGAGGATCTCGTTGCGCTTCTTTTCACCGCCGGAGAAGCCTTCATTGACGCTGCGGCTGGTGAAGCTGCGGTCCATCTCGAGCTGGTCCATGCGGGCGTAGAGCTGCTTGTAAAACTTCACGGCGTCGATGTCCTCGCCCTTCGGCAGGCGGGCCTTCAGCGCGGCGCGGAGGAAGTTGGCGTTGCTGACGCCGGGGATTTCATGCGGGTATTGGAAGGCCAAAAAGAGTCCGGCGCGGCTGCGGGCGTCGACGGCCATCTCGAGGATGTTTTCGCCATCAAGGAGGACTTCGCCGCTGGTGACTTCGTAGTCTTCGTGGCCGCAGAGGACCTTGCTCAGTGTGCTTTTGCCGGAGCCGTTCGGGCCCATGATGGCGTGGACTTCACCGGGCTTGATGGTGAGGTTCAGGCCTTTGAGGATTTCGCGGCCGGGGATCTGAGCGTGGAGGTCTTTGATTTCGAGGGACATGAGGGAGTGTGAAATTTGAGATCTGAAATTTGAAATCAGCGTGCGGAGCACGCATCGCAGGTGCCGTGGATGGCGATGTCCATGCGGGTGACGGTGGTGCCTTTCGGGAGGTTCCAGAACTTGGCGGGGTCAAAATCGGCGGCAGGGTGTGCATCGATCACCTTGCCGCAGGTCTCGCAGTGGAAATGGACGTGCTCATGGAGGTTGGCGCAGTAGCGGGATTGGCCGCGCTCGAGATGGACTTGCTTGATGAGTCCGGCGGAGGTGAGGTGCTCCAGGCAGTTGTAAACCGTGGCCAAGGAGATGCCGGGAGAGCGGGTTTTGGCTCGGTCGAAAATATCCGTCGCGGTAGGATGGTCCGTGGAGGAGGCAAGAACCTCAAAGACCTCCCGCCGATGGGGCGTGAGGCGCACATCCGCGCCCAGCAGGGCCATCCGGCACTGAAGGCCCGTCGGCGAGGAGGTGGAGCGTGAAGAGGCGTTGGACATAGTAAATTAGAATTAGAATGATTCTAACATCTCATGGCAGCAAACGCGCCCGGGGCAAGCGCTGGATGTGCTTTTTTAGCTGAATGGCCGAATTCCCGCCCTCAGGGTATGCCAGCCAAATCAGGGGTCTTGGATCAACAGATGATCTTGCCCCGGAAGCCACGGGCTTCCTCACTTGCTCATGACCTGCTAGCAGGTTAGAACGGCAGGGTGAACCAAGCTTTCGTCCTCGGGGCCGGGTTGGGCGAGCGGCTGCGACCGCTGACAGACCAGCTGCCGAAGCCTCTCATCCCTGTTTTTCATAAGCCGCTAATAACCAAGGCTTTCGATCACCTTTTAGGTGTGGGTGTGCAGCGTTTTGTGGTGAACACGCACCACCTGCCCGGGCAGTATGAGCTGGCTTTTCCGGATCAAAACTACGCGGGTGCTCCCATCCAGTTTCGTGAGGAATCACCCGTGCGGCTGGAAACAGCGGGTGGCATCGCGAATGTGCGTGACCTGCTCGGAGACGAACCCTTCCTCGTTTATAATGGCGACATCCTGACCGATTTACCACTGGAGCCGCTGATCCGTGAGCATGCTCGGGGCGAAAACTTGGTGACCTTGGTGCTCCGCAGTCAGGGGCCTGCACCCCACATCGCTTGTGATTTGGCAAAGGGTACGCTGACGGACATTCGCGGCATGTTGGGCACGGGGAATCCGGGCACACACCTGTTTACGGGTATCTATGCCTGCAGCCCTGAGTTTTACCAGTGGCTGACACCAGGCAAGGTGGAGTCTGTCATCCCGGTCTTTTTGCGAGCCATGCAGGCGGGGAAAAGGATCGGCGTGGTGGTCGCA
>JBIKYV010000225.1:0-4557 GCA_044355075.1 Prosthecobacter sp. | reverse complement strand
AAACCCAATGTAGTCCGGACCTTCTTCTTGCGCAGCCAAGGCCTGGTCAATGCTGTGGGTTGATTTGCCGATCAAGATATCTGGGCCAACCCATTCACGTGCTCGTGCGACGGAGTCATCTTCCTGCCCGACGTGCACTCCTTCGCAGCCGACTTTAGCAGCGACTTCCGGGTGATCATTGATGATAAGCGGTACTTCATAAGAACGTGTGATGGGCAACATTTCTCTAGCCCAACTCTCAATTTCAGCCGGAGACTTTCCTTTGGCACGCAGTTGCAGAAGATCGACGCCTCCCTTGCACAAGAGCTCCGTGACTCGGGTGATGGCATTGGGCTGGACGTAGCCTAAGTCTAAAATGCCGTAAAGCCTTGCTTGCTGAAGAAGAGTTCGAGAGACCATGCCGCCGAATTCCGCGCTGACTTTCCTTTGTCCAGTAGCTTTTTCATTACGCAGCTGAGTGTTTTACAAGGCACACCCCCACGAAAGTGAGGAATAGTCTCTGTGAAAAGTAGTTCGTTTTGGCGTTTTTATGCGCAGTGAAGTCAAAAAATATGAAACGCCGTTCCTTTCTAACTTCCATAGCAGCCGCCGGCACAGCGCCAGTGTGGGCCAACAACATGCCCGTTCACCAGCCTCGTGGAAAAGCTGAGCATTGTATCTTCATCTGGTTGGGTGGAGGGATGGGTCAGATTGATACCTTTGATCCTAAAAAACTTGGCGATAATGAGTCCAAGCAGAAGGTCGCAGGCTCCCTTTATAAGGCCATTGATACTTCAGTGCCAGGAGTGCAGCTCGTCGAGCATCTGGCGAAAACGGCACAGGTGATGGAGTATGTCACGGCTATGCGGACAGTGAATCATCATGTTGTCGATGAACATGCCTTCGCTACGAATATCGTTCACACCGGGCGAATGATCTCCGGCAACACGATTTATCCCAGCATCGGAAGCATCATCGCGCATGAAAAAGGCGCAGCTAGCCCCGAAATGCCGCCTTACATTTTGATTGGCTATCCTAATGTGAGTCGTGGCCCTGGTTTTTTGGGCGCTAAGGCTGGCTACGTTTATCTCACTGATACAAATACAGGGCCTGCAGGCTTCACACGCCCTGATTTTGTCGATGAAAAGCGTGCGCTGACACGTGAGCAATTATTGAAACCCTTGATGGCACGTGCTCCGCGCGATTCCTCCGTAGCAGATTACATTCAGGCTCAAGAGCAAGCTCTGCATCTCTCGGGACCGAAGTTCATGCGACACTTTAATCTCAATGAAGAATCCGCCTCAGTTCGCAATGACTATGGCGGTGAATTCGGGCAGCGCTGCCTGCTTGCACGTCGCTTAGTTCAGGCTGGCGTGCGCTTCATTGAGGTGTCCCACAACTTGAACTTCATGAATGGAACGGGCTGGGATATTCACAACGAAGGCTACAAGAATCAGCACCTGCTTATTCAGGAGCTCGATACGGCGCTCGCTGCTCTTATTCGTGACCTGAGGCATCAAAAGCTGCTAGATAAAACGCTGATCGTCGTCGGTACAGAGTTTGGCCGTCCGGCGCAGTTTGATGGACGCGGCGGACGCGGTCACCAAGGCACTGCCTTTTCCATGGTTTTGGCGGGAGGTGGCCTCAATCATTGTGGGGCTTATGGGGTGACGGATGAATTGTCCAAATTGCCTGTCGAAAATCCGGTGCCCTTGGTGGACTTCCACGCTACCATTCATGCAGCGATGGGGATCGATCCGGCCAAGGAATTGATGGATGGAACACGTCCTGTTCCGATCACTGATGGCGGCAAGCCTGTTGCATCATTGTTTAGTTAGGCGGCCAGATTTATTTTTGACTTTAGCTGCTACCCTAGCCTTCAGCTTCGACTTCAGAGCTGACCATGCTCGTCAGCTTCTTTTTCTCTAGCGCAGCCTGATCAAGCTTAGCCTCGATCATCAGACATCGCAGAGCGCCCCAAGGCTCTGCCTTTTTCAAAATCGTGAGTTTGTCAGCCAAGGTAATCAATCAATGAATTCGTTCTTGGCGGCATTTCATTCAACGTCTTGAATAAGAGGCGATGCGTTACACACCCTTACCCGCTGATTTTTTTAGATCCAATCGCCAGCGTCTCTATGCGTTGCTGCCACCAGGTTCGGTGGTCATTTTGCATTCAAACGATGTCTTGCCGACCAACGCGGATGGTTCCATGGGATTTGTGCAGAACTCAGATCTGTTCTATTTGTCGGGTATCGATCAGGAAGAAACGATCTTAGTGCTTTTCCCTGATGCTCCTGACCCCAAATTGCGTGAGTTGCTTTTTGTGCGTGAAACCAATGAGCACATCGCTGTCTGGGAGGGGCAAAAGCTGACGCAGGAGGATGCCGCAAAACGCTCAGGCATTGAGCGTGTGCGCTGGTTGCAAGACTTTGAAATGCACCTCCGGCTAGTGATGTGCCAGTCCGCGCAAGTCTATTTGAATTCGAATGAGCATCCTCGCGCTGTGATCCAGACTCAGACGCGCGAGATGCGTTTTACCCAACGCTGTCGCGAGGAATATCCGATCCATGATTTACGCAGGCTAGCACCTTTGATGCATCAATTGCGTGCCATCAAGCAACCTGCTGAGCTCAGCGCATTGAGTGAGGCTGTCCGTATCACTGAAGATGGTTTTCGCCGATTGTTACGTTTTGTGCGCCCCGGGGTTCACGAATTTGAAATCGAGGCTGAATTGTCGCATGAGTATCTCCGCCAACGTGCACGAGGTTTTGCCTATCATCCTATCATCGCGAGTGGTGCAAATGGCTGTGTGCTCCACTACAATACCAATCATTGTGAGTGCCTTGATGGCGAAATGCTTTTGCTGGACGTGGCTGCCTGTTATGGGAACTACAATGCAGATCTAACGCGCACCATCCCTGTGAATGGACGCTTTTCGCCACGTCAGCGTCAAGTGTACGATGCCGTTCTGCGGGTGCTAAGGGAGTGCCGACAAATGTTGCGTCCAGGGGTTATCATTCGTGAATATCAGGAAGAAGCAGCCAAGTGCATGACTGCCGAGCTGATCGGGCTAGGACTGCTAGATCGTGATGACGTGGCGAATCAAGACCCTGACAAGCCTCTCTATAAAAAGTACTTCCCACATGGTACGAGTCATCCTTTGGGGCTTGATGTCCATGATGTTGGGTTAACTTGGCTGCCTGTTGAAGAGGGGATGGTCTTTACCATCGAACCCGGCATCTACATCCGTGAGGAGGGGCTCGCCGTCAGACTTGAGAACAATTATGTCATCGGCGCTGATCGTAACATAGACCTGATGGCGTCGACTCCGATTGAAGCCGAGGAGATTGAAAACTTGATGAACGAGCGCTGATGTTCAGCGCTCAGACGGTTCTATCGAAGGCGCGGCTGTCGGTTGCCAGCGCGCCAGTGACAGGGAAAGCCAACCTGCCATCAGCAGTAGGCCTCCCAAAGGGGTTACAGGGCCTAGCCAGCGCCATTGATAATAGGCTAGCAAATAAATGGAGCCGCTGAACAGTAGCATACCAAAGAATAGCAAATTCCAGCCGAGCTTTGCCGCCTTGTCACTACGTTTGATAAAAAGCGCAGACAGGTAGAGAAACATGGAGTGCGGCAGGTGATAGCGCACCCCTGCCTCCCATGAGGCTAGATTTCCTGAGGCGACCAAGGCATCATGCACCTCTCCATGCGCGCCCATGGCACCGAGTGCTACAGCCGCAAAACATGACAGAGCTGCAAGTCTGGAAAGATCTCGATCTTGGCTGAATTGCATGTTGATTTACTCGGTAGCAGCTGAGTTGCGGTTTTGCACAAAAGTCGAGCGCACTGCTGTATAGGGATCAATGGCTGTAGCGGTTGTGTCGTTGTAACGCTGTAGTTGCAAAGGTAAGGCGCGAACGGTATTTCCTGTCGAAGGAATCCAGGCCCAATCGTCAGCATCGCTTTGGAGGAAGAACCCCCAGTTGATTGGATCAAGTGCGTAATCTCCGGCGAGGCCAACGACCTCACGAGCACTGCTGGGGCCGAGCAAAGGAAGAACAAGATATGGTCCGTGACCGAGTCCCCACTTGGCAAGCGTTTGGCCAGCGTCCTCCGAGGGCACTCCAGATAGCGACGGAATGCGATTCGATTGTTTGATAATGCCACCGAATCCGGCGAAGGTATTCACCGCAAACTTTTGAAGTTCCTTGCCTGCTCGATTGAATTTCCCCTGTAGGCCGGCGTTGATGAAGCGCACAGGAAACTTGGCATTTTCGTAAACGTTGTCGATGCAATCCCTTACGCCTGCGGGCAAAACTGCCGTGTAAGTCTTGGAGACTGGTGTCAGCACCCATTGGTAGATTTTGTCATTCATGACAAAGGTCGCCCTGTTCAGCGGTTCTAGCGGATCAGAGATCTGAGTGGCTATGTCGTAGTCATCCTGGGCAGCTGCGCCGTTAGTAGCAGATTGAGATGCTTTTGGCTTGGAAGTCGTGCAGGCCGCTAAGCATAAGACTGTAGCTGCGAGGAGGAGGCGAGGCAGTTTGGTGTTCATGATTATCGGGAGACAGATTGTTC
>JBIKYV010000081.1:0-15687 GCA_044355075.1 Prosthecobacter sp. | reverse complement strand
TCTCTTCCAAAGCCACGGCGGCAGCATGATCATGATCGCCAAAGGCAATCGCGGCCAGCAAGTCACCGACGCCTGCAAAAAGCACGGCGGCTTCTACCTCGGCAGCATCGGCGGCCCTGCGGCCATTTTGGCCAAAGAGAACATCAAGAAGGTCGAAGTCGTCGAGTTCCCCGAACTCGGCATGGAAGCCATCTGGAAGATCGAGGTGGAAGACTTCCCCGCGTTCATCCTGATCGACGACAAGGGGAACGACTTTTTCCAGACCGTCGGTCCGGGGTGCTCGGTGAAGCATTGAGAAGCTATGGCTAGCTCATAACACGCTTCACCTCTAAGGCGATACACCCTGCGGATTGCCGTGTGTCTTCTGACTATCTTCTCAGCCATCGCGGCATGGATCGTGTGCTCTCATCAAGTAGCGAGATTTTATTTGTTGGCGGTGATCGTCCCTAAAAAGCCAGAGGCTCGAAAGAGATTAGCCGGTGGCGAAGGTCACGGAGCGCCTACATACGAACCTCTTCGCATTCGCGAGGTGGGGTACTGTGGGTAAAAAGCCGCAGAAAGAAGAGTCAGTCCTCCGCTTCGGTGCAGCCATGAAGACGTCGCTCCAGCAGCTTGCGATGCTTGGTCACGCGTCCTGACACGCGCCTTCGCCACATCCGGAAGCTGGATGGCTTCAGTTCTCGGCGCATGACTTCAATGACCTGCTTTTCCATCAAGCCGGTCCGTTCATAGATTTCCTCGAAAGACGTCCGGTCCTCCCAGGCCAAACGGATGATGAAAGATGGATCGTAAACCTGCATGGAACAAAATTACGTCTCGTCTATCGGTTCGAGGCTCCTTAGCATCAGTTTTTTCGAATCGGAATGTGAGGCTAGGCTAACCTGAGCGCGCATGCCAAATGCATCCAGAGTAACTGCCGCTGGGAGTCCGGCGTATCTCTGTCATGAAAAAAGCATTTCTCCTCGTCGCTGGGTTGCTCGCCGTGGTCCTCACCGTTGCTGCCTGTGCCACGTCCCGTGCTGGCTACGAGACCGCCCCTTATCGAGTTATCCGCAGCGATGGTCAGTTCGAAATTCGTGATTATCCAGAGCTCAAGATCGCCACCACGACCCGAGCTGAGGATGATGCCAGCTTCATGAAGCTCTTCCGCTACATCGACGGTGGCAATGTCGAAAAGCAAAAGATCGCCATGACCACGCCTGTCTTCATGGTGAAGGGAAAGATGGCCTTTGTCGTGCCTGAGGCACAAAAAGCCGCACCGCCCGCTCCTGCCTCGCCAGCGGTGGCGATCGATACCTTGAGTCCGCAGCGCGTTGCTGTGTATCGCTTCTCAGGCACGCGCACGAAAGACAGCGAGCCGCAGGCCATCGCGAAGCTCAAGAGCTGGCTTCAGCAAAACCAGCTTACTGCCACAGGTTCGGCCTTCAGCGCCTACTACGATCCACCCTGGACGCCAGGCCCGCTGCGCCGGAATGAGGTCCTGATCCCAATCCAGCCGTGAATTGGCTAGGCTCAGGCCCGCCTAAGATCTGATCTCGCACGTTTACATCAGCAGTAGATGAAGAAGCGTCGTTTACCTGAATGAACGTCCTCAAGGCACGGAAAGCTGATCGCCGATGAGTTTAAAGGGATAGAATGCCAGGCACCTGTCCGTGATGCCTTATGATTTAAGGCGCTTCAAGATACGGGGCATGATTTCAAAGAACCCTCCGAGGTATCTTGGCTCATGCAAAGATGAGTGGGTAGCATCGATCATACGATAAATAACCTCCATGCGGCATGAGCGGACCTTCGGGGTCGTCTGGCATGCTAGTTGGTCACTTCGATGAGTTGGTAAGCTTCGTCGGACGGGTCTGACATGTCAGACCCGTCCGACGGAGACAGGGACTATCACTGACAAGCCTCACACGTCCCGCCGTTGCGCATGGCTTCGATGCTGCAGGCTTGGACTTCTTCGGCGGTGAATTCGCGCTTGGTGCCAGCGATGACGGAGCTGCTGATTTCTTTTTTGATCTCGGCGGTGCTCTTTTCGATGTTCGAGGCGCTGCGGGTGCGAAGGTAGTAGGTGGTCTTTAGACCTTTACGCCAAGCGCCGCGATACATGTGGCTGAGCGTGCTCATTTCGGTGCCACCAAAGAAGAGGTTTACGCTCTGACTTTGATCGATCCACTTCTGACGTCGTGCGGCTGCATCCACGAGCCAGGCCCAGTCGATGCTGAAGGCGGTGGCATAGCGGCGCTTGAGGTCCATGGGGATTTCTTCGATGCCCTCGATTTCACCGTCCATGTACTTGAGCTTGTTTTGGATATCATCGGTCCACAGGCCGCGCTTCTTGAGGTCGCGAATGAGGTAGGGGTTGAGGACCATGAAGTCGCCGGAGAGATTGGATTTCACGAGCATGTTGCTCATGAGAGGCTCGATGCAGGGGCTGGAGCCCATGATGTTTGAGATGGTAGCCGTTGGGGCAATGGCAAGGACGTTACTGTTACGCATGCCTTGTTTGGCGATCTTGGCGCGGAGAGCGGACCAGTCCATTTTGCCACCGCGCGGCACTTCGATGTCGATGCCGCGTTCTTGGGCGAGGAGATCGACGGTATCCTGTGGAAGTAGACCACGATCCCACTTGCTGCCTTTGTAGGTTGAGTATTGGCCGCGCTCGGCAGCGAGGTCGCTGGAGGCTTCGTAGGCGTAGTAGGCGATGGCTTCCATCATTTCGTCGTTGAACTCGACGGCTTCCTTGGAGGCGAAGGGGATGCCTTTGCGGTAGAGGGCATACTGTAGGCCCATGACGCCGAGGCCGATAGGGCGGTGGCGGGTGTTGGAGGTTTTAGCGGCTTCGGTGGGGTAGAAATTGATATCGATCACGTTGTCGAGAGCGCGGACGGCACTCCGGATGGTTTCGCGCAGACGGGCATGGTCGATATTGCCAGATTCGTCGAGGTGGTTGTCGATGAGGACTGAGCCGAGGTTACAAACGGCGGTTTCATCAGCGGAGGTATTCAGGGTAATCTCGGTGCAGAGATTGGAGCTGTGGATGACGCCGACGTGGTCCTGCGGGCTGCGGACGTTGCAGGGATCCTTGAAGGTTATCCAGGGATGCCCGGTTTCGAAGATGGCTTTCAGCATCTTCTTCCAAAGGTCGATGGCGGGGATTTCCCGGCCAAAGAGTTTACCGGTTTTGGCGAGGGCTTCGTACTCTTCGTAACGCTTCTCAAAGGCGGAGCCGTAGAGTTCGTGTAAGTCAGGAACTTCGTTGGCGCGGAAGAGAGTCCAGGTGCCACGAGACTCCATGCGCTTCATGAAGAGGTCAGGAATCCAGTTGGCGGTATTGAGGTCGTGAGTGCGGCGTCGTTCGTCGCCTGTGTTGACGCGCAGTTGGAGGAAGTCTTCGATGTCGTTGTGCCAAATTTCGAGATAGGCACAGCCAGAGCCACGGCGCTTGCCGCCTTGGTTCACGGCGATGAGCTGGTCATTGTGAAGCTTCAAGAAGGGGATGACGCCCTGTGATTCACCATTGGTGCCTTTGATGTAGCCGCCTGTGCCACGCACGGCGGTCCAGGAGCCACCGAGGCCTCCTGCCCATTTGGAAAGGAAGGCGTTTTCGGCGATACCCCGATACATGATGGACTCAATGCTATCGTCCACCTTATAAAGGTAGCAGGAGGAGAGCTGACTATGCAGGGTGCCGCTGTTGAAGAGGGTGGGTGTGCTGGAGCAGAACCGGCGACCTTTGTACATTCGGTAAATGCCGATGATTTTGTCCTCAGGGTTTTCTTTTTCGCCAACATTGAGGCCCATGGCGACACGCATCCAGAAGAGCTGGGGCGTTTCGAGGCGTTTGGCGGGTTTGACTTTTTTATCGACGATGAGGTAGCGGTCGTAGAGAGTCTGGATGCCGAGGAAGTCGAAGTCCATGTCGGCAGCGGGATCGAGAGCGTCGGCGAGTTTGTCGAGATCGAACTCGAGAAGGCGGGGATTGTAGCGATCGATCTCGACACCACGGGCGAGATTGCGACGGAAAGCGCGGCGGTGGAAGTCGCGCAGGGCCTCGATGCCATCGCGGACGATGTCCCAACCGAGCACTTCTTCATAAATGTAGCTTAGGCGGATGCGGGCGGCGAACTTGGCAAAGTCAGCATCATTTTGCATCAGCGTTTTTGCGTTCAGAATGACGGTCTGGCGCAGATGGTCGATGGTGATGTCGCTGTTGATCGAGCGGCGTAGCTCCATTTCGATCTCATGGCGGGGTAGGCAGAGGTCGAGGCCGAGCATGCCGAAGTCGATGCGCTTCTTCAAGTCGGCGCCATCCCAGAGGAAAGATTTACCGTCGGCGGTTTTGACGAGGATCAGTGCCTGCTGCTGCTCACTATCCTGCTCTGCGGCGACGGCGGATTCAGCTTCCTCTGTTTCGCGCATTTTGGTGCGCAAGGCTCGGTATTGGATGTAGGCACGGGCGACTTTGAAGAAGCCACCCTTCATGAGTTCTTCTTCGACGAGGTTTTGAACGTCCTCGATGTGGACGAAGGCTTTGTTTTCCTCCGCGATGGACTGGCTGACGACTTCCGCGATCTGGACGGCGGGAGAGGAATCCAGCTCTAGGGAGAGGAAGGCCTTGCGGACAGCGATCTCGATCTTGTTGTGGTTCCAGGGCACGAGTTGTCCGCTGCGGCGGATGACTTTGGTGTTCACGATGAGGGGCTGCGGGGTAGCGCTGTCGGCAAAAGGATCATAGTCTGCGTGGTGCTTGCGTTTTTCGGCGAGGGTGCGGGCGACATCGTGGGCATTGTTTTTCACTAGAACACGCTCGATGCACTGATGCAGATCACGCGCGTTCAGGGTAGCCACCTTGCCGCCTTTTTTATCCACTTGGCTTACGCCAAAATTAAGTTCCTCCGCTACAAGCTTGGCAATGTTCTGCACAAATTTGCGATTCGTTTCATTGTAGGTTTCATCCTCTTTCTTGCGTGCGTGAAAAAGAATTTCGAGGATGGTGCCAATGGTTTCTTCAACCTCTCCAGCGTCGAAATCACGTTCGACTCCGCCTATGTTCACTTTGACACCTGGGGCAGACTTTCGGTCGTCGGCATCTGAACGCCAATCATGGAGTGGCTTCTGTGCTTTGTGGGTCTTGGTGAATTGACGGATAACTTTGTCTTCTTCGATCAGGCTTGCAATCATGACGGGGAGCGGGATGGAGTGTCTTTACTTAACCAATGCGGGTACTTTGAAGGATAGAAAACCCGCACCGCTGGGGGGAGTGTCGGCGCAAGCTTTCGGGAGATGAAAATTACAGATCGTCGTCCGAAGTGTGGGCGAGTGCGGAGGCCTTTTGGTAGTCAGTGACTTTGCCTTCGAAGAAATTTTGCTCCTTGCGCACATCCATCAAATCCGCCAGCCAGGGCAGCGGATTGGTAGCACCAGGGTTCAGGGCAGGCAGACCACAGCCGGCGAGTCGGCGATCAGCGATGAAGTCAATGTATTGGCAAAATTCGTCAGCGCTGAGGCCGACGGCGTTGACGGGTAGGCAATCACGAATGAATTCCTTCTCTAGGGTGATGGCCTCGCGCATCGTTTCCACCAATTCCTCGCGGAACTCAGGGGTCCAGATCTCGGGATTTTCTTCGATCAGGTCCATGAAGAGATTGCGGAAGACCTCAATGTGGTTGGACTCATCCCTCAGGGTGTAGCGGAACATTTGGCCGATGCCGGGGAATTTATTTTGGCGATACAGGGCCAAGATCATGCCAAAGAGTCCGTAGAATTGGGTGCCCTCCATGCACTGGCCGAAGACGAAGATGTTTTTCGCCAGCAGCCTTTTGTTGTCTGGCTGGGTGAGGTCCAAGTCGCGTCGCAGACTGTGTGAGGTGCGGGTGACGAAGTCATTTTTGCGCACAATGGTGGGGATCTGCTCAAACATCGCTTCACACTCATGCGGATTGATGCCCAGGGAGGAGATCATGTAGAGCAGCGAATCTGCATGGATGTTTTCCTCATGCGCATGACGGCCAAGCACGAGTTTGAGCTCAGGGGCGGTGACGAGCTCACGGACGACGTGCTGGATATTGTCTCCAACGATGCCTTCTGCTGCAGAGAAGTAGCCGATGCCCATCATGATGATCCAGCGTTCGTTCTGACTGATTTCGTTAGAGCGCCATTGCTCTACGTCTTTTTGCATTTGGATATCTTCTGGCTCCCAGTGGTTCGCCTTCATGGTGCGATAGAGGTCATAAGCCCACTGATATTTGAGTGGGAGCAGATTGAAGGTCATGCTCTTGCGGCCATTGATGACCTTTTTGGCCGCGAAGGCAGCTTCAGCCTTCTCTTGGTCGAGGGGGAACTCACGATTGCCGATTTTGTAGGTCTTTTCCATGATAGAGGGGAGTGGGAAGAGAGTGTGTTTGTTTCCGAAAGCTAAAGGTCAGCCCAAGTTGGCATTAAATACCAGATATTGCGCGGAGCGGTGGTGAGATTGCACAACATGTTGTGTGTGGTCGAGATTTTTTTACTCTACCGATTGCGTCGGGAATGTTGCACAGCCCAAAAATCAACGTTCCACAGGCAAAAAAATTTTTCGTGCGCCAAAATGGCAAAATTAATCTATAATTTTGAGAGAAAGTGAACTGGAATGTTGTCACAAAACTTCTCTGGGAATTGTGAATAAGTGGCATTTAGGGCCTATCAAAAATGAGAAAAGCCGCTTTTTGGGCCGTTTTATTCACATTTCTATTTTTAATAATCGAAATAATGATCGCTTTTCTGGATGCAATTTTTTGTGGATCATTTTGTGATATTTTGCTTGCAGGTGCAGGCCATCCAACAGGCCTAGGCTCAATGGTCGAAAGTTCGCGCTCGATCACGCCAACGCAGCTGGAATGAAGGCTTTCATGTGGGCATCAAGCCTTGTGCTTGAGCCAGCGTCGAGCGACTAGCCAGAGTAGAACCGGCAGCAGTGCGCTGAGACAGATGGCCAGGCTAGGGCTGCTTTTCCCAAGTGCACCAATGGCTGCGAAAACAAAGCCGACCGGCACACAACCGCAGGCTAATGCTAGAGTAAATGCCATTACTTCCATGCGCACAAGACCAGCAAGGCAGGCGATCGCTTCTGGTAGGACCGGCATCCAGCGAGATAGCGCCACTAACCAACCACCGTGCTTTTGGAAGAGTCGTTCGCCCCTTTCTAAAGCATGCTGTCCCGCAAGCCAAAACGCTGCGGGACGACCAAGCCAACGGCAGGTGGCATAGGCCAGCATCCCCGCGCAAAAAGCACCTGACGAGGCCAGCAGACCGCCCTGCCACCAGCCATAGATGAGCCCCAGTGCTGACATGATGATCGTGGAGGGCACCGGCAGCAAGAGGTCGCTCATGAGCAGCAGCACACCAGCCAGCCAAGCCCAGGAGCCATGCGAGGTGATCCACTGCTGCGTGCCGCTTAGGCTAAAGATCGCGTCAAAGTGCTCTCCCCAGATGCCAAAAGGCACCAAGATACCCGCGAGGATCAGGGTGATGGCGATCAACAGAGGGCGGTGTGGCATAGGGATATTCAACGCCAAAGTGAAAGAGAGTCGCCGCGAGCGCGATAGGATTTTCGGTTCGACGGCACCCGCTTTGCAGCGAAAGATGCATCATGCCGTTGCCGGATCACCTTGCGCTCGAAAAGCGCATGAAAAAGCTGGGGATCCGCGAGGATGACCTGCGGGAAGACTTTGTCCGTGGCAGTGGCCCTGGAGGGCAAAAGATCAACAAAACGTCTTCGACAGTCGTTCTGCGTCATTTGCCGAGTGGCGTGGAGGTGCGCTGTCAGCGGGAGCGATCTCAAGTCATGAATCGCCACTGGGCCAGGATGGAGCTCTGCGATAGGCTGGAGACCCAGCGGCGTGAGTTGCGGCTGGCCGAGCAGCATGAGCGGGAGAAAGTCCGCCGCCAAAATCGGCCCAAGCCGCGAGGGGTGAAGCAGCGCATGCTCAATGAAAAGCGCAGTCGAGGTGAGGTGAAACGGGGTAGGGGACGTGTGCGAGATGACTGAGGCCTAGCCAAGACTGACTGGATCGACATCCCAGGTCACGAGAGTGTCTGGCGGTGGCGAAAGCGACTCCATCACACTTTGCAGATGCCGCGCAAGCGTGCGGATGCGGTCCGTGCGTAGCAAAAGCTGGAAGCGAAACTGGCCATGTGCCTTGGCGAGTGAGGAGGGTGTCGGCTCGCCCATGACGGTGCCTTCAGGTAGACCTTGTTCGAGTCGCTTGTGCAGGGTTTGCAGCGTGAACTCAGCCTGCGCTTGATGTTTACCGCGGCTGCTGATCAAGACCATGTGACTGTAAGGCGGATATTGAAAGGCACGACGATGCTCTAGCTCCTGATCCGCAAAGCCTTCAAAGTTATTGTGCCGCGCGAACTGAATGGCTGGACTGTGGGGAGCGTGGGTTTGCACAAAGACTTCACCTTTCAGCTCACCCCGCCCGGCTCGACCTGCGACTTGGATCAAGAGCTGTAAGGTGCGCTCTGCGGCGCGGAAGTCGGGCAGATTCAGCGCGGTATCCGCATTGAGCACGCCCACCAGGGTCACGTTTGGAAAATCGAGGCCCTTTGCGATCATTTGTGTGCCGATGAGAATATCGAGTTTCTGCGCGCGGAAGTCGCGCAGGGTGTCACGCAGTTGGTTCTTCCGCTGCATCGTATCTGTGTCCACGCGGGCGAGGCGAGCCTGGGGGAAAACCTCACGCACAGCGGCCTCGACGCGTTCGGTGCCAAAGCCGCCATACTTTAGACCTGGCTCCTTGCAGCTCGGGCACTTGGTTGGAGGTACTCGCCGCGCTCCACAAATGTGGCAGACAAGACGGTTGTCGGCTTTGTGAAGGGTCATCGGGATGGCGCATTCCTGACATTGAACGACCTCTCCACAGGCATTGCAGTCGAGCGTTGTGTGAAAGCCGCGTCGGTTCAGGAAGAGGATGGTCTGCTCGCGCTGTTCCAGACGTGTGGTGATGGCCGAGCGCAGCTTTTCTGAAAGGATCATCGCATTGCCGATGCTCGTGCCGGTACCCTTTCGTCGTTGCAGACGCATGTCGATGATACGGATGAGCGGCATGGATTTGCCATCTGTGCGTTTGGTCATGCGCAGTAGCTCGTATTTGCCCGCGAGCGCATTTTGAAACGACTCCAGACTGGGGGTGGCAGAGCCGAGAAGCACCGCGCAGCGCTCGATACGCGCCCTTAGCACGGCTAGATCCCGTGCATGATAGCGTGGCGTGTCTTCCTGCTTGTAGCTTGGCTCGTGTTCCTCATCCACGATGATCAGTCCCAGCCGCTCTAGCGGAGCAAAGATGGCGCTGCGGGCACCAATGACGATGTCTGCACGGCCTTCCTGCACCTTGAACCATTCGTCATGCCTTTCGCCATCACTCAAGTGACTGTGCAGGACGGCGATGGTGTCTTTCTTTTCTGAAAAGCGCGCTTTGAAGCGCTCAATCGTCTGAGGAGTGAGGCTGATTTCCGGCACGAGTACCAGAGCCGTTTGTCCTGCCTTGAGCACTTCAGCGATGGCCTGGAGATAGACCTCCGTCTTGCCACTGCCTGTCACGCCGTGCAGCAGGAGCGGTTTGGCTTCTGCAGGCTGCGCGATGGCTTGGATAACAGCCTCATAGGCGGCCTTCTGTTCCTCGGTCAACGTGAGTGGTTGAGAGGGGAGAAATTCCTCAGTTTGAAACGGATCACGAGTCACACGAATCTCTGCGCGCGTGATCCAGCCATTCTTGAGCAAGCTTTTCAGCACCGTCGCGGCCTGGGGTAATTCGCGGCGCAGATCGCTCAAGTTCGCCTCGCCGCCCCGACGTCGCAACTCTTCTAGCAGCCTTGCTTGTAAAGGTGCGCGAGTTTGCATCTTATCCAGCAGCTCGGCTGAAGGTTCTTTCACGAGCTTCAGATGACTGTCTTTAAGAAAGGTTTCTGGTTTGTCACGAACGGCCTGCGGGAGCATGGCGCGCAGGACTCGATGCACGGGCACGATGTAGTACTCTGAGACCCAGTCGGCGAGCTTCAGCAAACCTGGGGTAAACATCGGTCTTGAGCCGACGATGCTGGCGATCTCCTTCAGCCGACCGCGATGGGTAGACACCTCCAGCAGCTCAATCACTACCGCTGGGACACGCTGATTTTGCAGTGGAACCATCACGCGGGTGCCGATTCGCATGCGTTCTGCTAGCTTCGATGGCACAGCGTAGTCTAGTTCAAGTGCCGCCGAGCCTTCGAGCTGAACCCTCGCTACATGATCAGCGGCCTCTTCCTGCATCTGAGCAGGCGTGTCGGCGCTGAAGAGGCTGAGCTGGTGGTTGGTCATGAGTCGAAGAGCATTCGATAACGCCTGCCTCAAGCACTGTCGAACAAACTGAGATTGAGAAGACGGCCAAAGGGTAGCTGCGCGAGGTGGGATAGCAGCCTGATTTGTGCGGGCTATGGATGCAAATGGAGCCGAATCTTTCTTTGCTTCAGGGGGCTTTGGCAACGGCGCTGCGGCATTGCAAAGAAAACCCCGTTCCCATAGCAGGAACGGGGTTTCGATGAGTAGGGGTTGAGAAAACCCTACTGATTTGAATTACAGGACTTCGGCTCCAGGAACTCGAATACCTGGGATGGCGATCGGGTAGCCGCCCTCAGCGTCAGGTTTGACTGGGGCTTCGGTCTCGGCGGTGACGATGGCAGGCATGTGCTGCACTTTGCTGTTGAGGGCATCATCCCACTTGATCTCTTTGCCAGAGTAGGTGGCCATACGACCCAGAACAGAGGTCATGGTGGACTCAGCTCCATAGTAGGCGTTGTTCAGCGGCTTGTTGTCGCGGATGGCAGCCTGGAGGGTATCATGCTCGACCTGATAGGGATCAGGATCTGTGCTGCGGCGGCCTTTTTTGCCTTTTTGTTCACTTTCGGCTGCTGCACCTGCGTCACCTGTGGGGCGGTACTTCCAGATGGTGTTACCTTTGTGATCGACGGCGTAGCATGCGCCGCTGTTATTGAGGTAGATTTTGCCTTTAGTGCCGGTGAATTCTTCGCGCACGGCATTGTAAACGCCCTGCTGGTGGCGGCATTGGCTGTTTACGCGCACGCCATTGGCATAGGTGAACTCGACATAGTGATGGTCGTAGATTTGACCAAACTTTTTGTCCACGCGCTGCTCGCGACCGCCCATGCCCTGGGCGCTTTCGGGATGGCCACCGATGAACCAGTTGGCCACATCAATGTTATGAATGTGCTGTTCGTTGATGTGGTCGCCGCAAAGCCAAGTGAAGAAGTACCAGTTGTTGATCTGATACATGAGTTCGGACTGTCCAGGTTGTTTGTCACGGAACCAGATGCCACCGCCATTCCAGTAAACTTGACCAGCCACGATGTCACCGATGATGCCCTGCTCTTTCACCTGTTTTAGGGATTCGAGATAACAGTTCTGGTAGCGTCTCTGGAGACCAACGACGACCTTCAGGTTTTTCTCGTCAGCGACTTTGGCCATTTCCATCACTTTGCGCACGCCTGGAGCGTCTACGGCTACGGGCTTTTCCATGAACACATGTTTGCCAGCATTGATAGCGGCTTCGAAGTGATAGGGGCGGAATCCTGGAGGGGTAGTCAGGATGACCAGATCGCAGCTTTCGATGACTTTTTTGTAGCCATCCAATCCAGCGAAGATGCGGCTTTCATCGACTTCGACTTTCTCTGCATGCTTGGTGCGGAGGTTGGAGAGCGCTCCTTCAGCTTTTTCTTTGAAGGCATCGCACACCGCATGAAGGACGACGCCTTCTTGCTTGGTGCTCAGTGCCTGATTGGCAGCACCGGAGCCGCGGCCTCCAGAGCCGATCAGTCCGACTTTGATGCGGTCACTGCCTGCCGCCCAGGCAGACTGAGCGACGGTCAATGCGCCTGCAGTGACAGCGGTTTTGCCGAGGAAATCACGGCGTGTGGTTGGGGTAGGGGTGGTTGGGGTCATGGGAATGGCTGGGGTGTAGGCTTCAGTGAACGAATCAAGCGAGGGCTTTCTTGATGAGAGTGATGCCTTCGCTGTAAACCTGCTCAGTGTTCGGGAAGAAATCGCGCCAGACACGTGTGGCGGCAGCCAGATCCGGCAAAGCAGAGCCAAAGGCTTCAATCGTCATCCATCCATTGTAGCCGATTTTCTTCAGGTGCTGGATCTGTTCGATGATGTTGATGTGGCCACGTCCTGGAGTGCCGCGATCATTTTCCGAAATATGAACATGGTTGAGTTTGCCAGTAGCAAAGACGGTATCGATGGCCGCAAAGGGATTCTTTTCTTCAATGTTGGCGTGGAAGGTATCATACATCGTCCCGAAATTGGGGTGATCGACACGCTTCACGTAGCTAGATGCCTGCTCCATGGTGTTCAGCAGGTGGGATTCGAATCGGTTCAGGGCCTCAATGGCGCACTTCACGCCTGCCGCTTCTGCGATTGGGGCGATGGCGCGATGAACTTCGGCGGCGTGATTCAGTTCTACTTCGGTCGGAAAGGCCCCTGTGAACTGACCGAGCACTTGGTAATAAGGACCGCAAAGGGTCTGCACGCCCGCTTGATGAGCGCAGTCGATGACACGCTTCAGATGGTCAATCGCACCCTGTCGATTCGAGGCGACTGGCGAGATGGCGTTGTGAGCTTCATCTGGCAAAACGGTAACGGCAGTGCATTCCAGGCCATTGTCTTTCAAGACGCGGCCGATGCTGGCAAAGTGGGCCGGCTGGCTCACGTCAAAGATCGGTAACTCGACACCGTCGTAACCTGCGGCCTTGAGTTTTTCGAGAATAGGGAAGTTTTCTTCGGTCACATGACCGGTCCAGAGGAGAAGATTGAAGCCAATTTTCATGAGGGTGGGGTGGCAAGCTAGGGATAGCCCCACCAAACCGCAAGGCTTGGTTTGCGCGGATTTTAGCCGTGAGGGATGGCCTCTTCTTTCAGCCAATGTCTGGCCCTTGATTAAAAAATGGGTTTTTAGCTCAGCCCATTTTGCCTTTGCGCAAGATGTGAACGCCAAGCATGCCAAAGGCGATCATCGCAGGTACTGCTAGGAAATGCATCCAGACGATCAGCGTATTTGCGATGTCTAAACCGGCGAAATTCGACCGAGCCCACTGCAGTACGATCCAGCCAATGACGAGGCAGATGGCTCCTATGAGTGTGACCAACTGAAAAAAGAGCAGGCCTTCATCCATTTCGATCAGCTTGCGCGTGATGCTGCGTGGCAATTCGCTTTTTTGTAAAAACATGGCCGCAGAGAGCATGTAAACCTGGGTGCCGACGAGACCTGCAAGCATGAGCAGTACTTGGCTGTGAACGTCGAAGATGTTGAGCTGGCCTAGTTTCACCGGGCCGGTGTAGGCTGCGATGGCTTGCAAAAGACTTGTGCAGACGATGGTCACCAGACCAGCCAACTCAAACAGACGAGGCCGCTCGGACAGGATGAAAAGCAGGTGCCTCATGCCATCCCGCCAGGTGCGGAGGTGGGGAGTTCTCTCGACCGGTGGCGGGCGAAGGCCTGAAGGAATCTCCACGGTGCTCGCGGAGTTTTTTAGGGCTTTGATGAGCAATTCCGAGGCGAACTCCATGCCGCTGGCTCGAATGCCCCAGGTGTCATAGGCGGTCTTTTTCAGGCAGCGAAAACCTGAATTGCAATCGCTAAGGCGACCTTTGAAAAGCAGGTTGATCAGGGCTGTGAGCACAGGTGTACCCAGGTGACGGTGCAGGGGCGGCATGGCACCAGCTTCGATCTTGCCTTTCATGCGTGAGGCGATCCCCATGTCTGCATCGGCTGCCGAGGTGGTGCGGTAGAGTTCCAGGGCGTGCTCGTAGCAGTAAGTGCCATCCGCATCGGCAAACATCACATAACGGCCCAGGGCTGCGTCGATTCCACCCCGCAAAGCCGCTCCGTAGCCACGCTCAGGTACGGGAACGACACGCGCTCCATGCTGGGTGGCAATTTCGCGGGAGCCGTCATTGCTGCCATTGTCTGCGACGACAATTTCGTAGCGAAGGTTAGGGTCGGCTCCGAGCGAGCGCTGCACAGCCTCAATGCAGAGGGCGATCGTGCGGCATTCATTCAGGCAGGGAAAGACAAACGTGAGGTCCATATTCGGGAGAGGTGGACTGGTCGTGGAGAAGGACGTGTCAAGCGACTCAGAGGGCGAGTAGCTCTTTCGCCGCTTTTTCGATCGCAGGCAGGAGATGAGAGGGGAGCTCTGTCAGCAGGGGCAAAACAGGGCCTGTCTGGGCGATGCCCGCGAGTGTGACGGCATGGTGCAACACTAAGATGGGGCTGTGGGCGTTGCGCAAATCTTCCAGAGGGCGGAAAGCGGCGCGGATTTCTTCAGCCTTGACGATGTCTCCGGCTTGGATGGCCGTGAGCATAGCGGTGCTGAGATCGGGCCGGATGCAGACGCATCCAGCGGTGAAGCCAGTGATGCCAAAATCGCGCAAGTGCACGATGGCGGGTTGCTCCCCAATACCAGAGACGATGAGGTCAGTGCTCACCTGAGCTGTAAGTTTACTCAGGTAGGGATCTTGGGTGGGATCATCTTTCACCACGGCGTATTTGATCCAGGAGATCAGGCCATCATTGACTAGGGCGGCTGCCAATTCGGGGGTGATGTAGGCTTCGTCTTTGATGTAAAGCACGGCCTTGATGCCTGACTTTTCGACAAAGTGACGAATGGCCGTGGCCACGCCTTCGGGCTTCGAAGGAAACAAGGTCGGTAAAAGCATCGCGGTCGGATACTCATGATCGCGCAAAATAGCGGCCTGATCCATGGCCGTACCATACATGGGGCCCACGCTGGGGACCATCCACATGTCTGCCGGAGAGATTTCACGCAGGATCTGGAGCAGCTGCGCATACTCGGAGACAGCGATATGATAGAGATTGGCATTGCCGCCATAGAGCAGGGTGCGGATGCCACCGGCGTAGAGGTGGTTCACCAGCTTTTGATTCTCTTCACGGCTTAGGCTGAGATCGGCGTTCCGACAAAGGGGTGGAACGGCGATGACGGAGCTGCGTAGGTCGGCGGGAGCTTGAACTGGCGTGGTCTTCATGCGAGCTATCAGTGAAAGGGAGGGCAGTGCTTTGGGCAAACACTAAATCTGCTCTCGTTGGAAGATAGGCCCGAATAGCCGTCAAGGGGTGACTTTTCCCAAGTCTTTGGCCTTTTCGACAGCCGCGCGATGGCGTTCGTAGGCTTCAATGATGCGCTGAACGACGGCTAATCGCACGACATCCTTGCTCAAAAAGTTCACAAAACGCACGCCAGGTACGTCTTGTAGCACTTCCACGGCCTCACGCAGACCTGACTTCACATGGCGTCTAAGATCCACCTGAGACGGGTCACCCGTGATCACGCAGCGGGCTCCTTCCCCCAGACGTGTCAAAAACATCAGCATCTGCTCGGTCGTGGTGTTTTGGGCTTCATCTAGGATGATGAAGGCATTCTTCAGTGTCCGACCACGCATGTACGCAAGAGGGGCGATTTCGACAGATCCACGTTCGATCATGCGCTCTGCTTCATCGGGCTCGAGCATTTCATAGAGTGCGTCGTAGAGAGGGCGTAAGTAGGGGAAGATTTTTTCTTTCAAATCTCCAGGCAAGAAGCCGAGGGCCTCACCCGCCTCCACGGCTGGACGGGTGAGTACCAGCCGCTGGACCTGCT
>JBIKYV010000224.1:0-4597 GCA_044355075.1 Prosthecobacter sp. | reverse complement strand
GAACCTTGAGCTCATCCAGACGGTCCAGCAGCTTGGTCATGTCTCGTGCATAGCTCTGAAATAGTTCCGGAGAGTAATCTTGATAGGCACCATCATTCATTCCGAGCAACACCGTCGCCACAGTCGGCTTGAAGCTAGCGATGTCGTCATCGAAGCGATTCAAAACATCAGCCGCACGATCGCCGCTAACGCCAGCGTTTCGAAAATGGAGTCGTAGCTTCGGGTAACGCGTGTAAAAAAAATCCTCCACATACTGCGTGTATTGACACTGATGAGTGATCGAATCTCCAATCCAAATGATCCGGTCACCATCCCTGAGCCTAAGCCCTAAAGGAGGGGTAGCAGGTTGCGAAAAGGCGGAAACCGTAAGGCCAAGTGCTAAAAACGGCAGAAGAAAAGAATGATAATTCATCGAAGGACGCAAAGAACGACCTTCTACATGCAATCTTTTCGAACAAGTATCAGATCGTTACGATGCCAGTAAAGACCACATCTGCAGGACCGAGGAGTGTCACATCCGTGTATTCATGCGGTGCCGTTTCGGTGAAGCCTACATGCAAAGTATCCCCACCTTTGACCAAAACACTCACCGGACTGGCCGCACCTGTCAGCTCGTGATGAATCAGCGCGCACGCAACCATGCCCGTACCGCAGGCCAGTGTCTCATCTTCCACACCGCGCTCATAGGTGCGAATCGCAATACTTCCGGGAGCTAGCACCTTGCAGAAATTCGCGTTGGTGCCCTTGGGCTTGAACGCTTCATGGTAGCGCAGAGCAGCACCCCATTCACAGACGGGCACAGACTGCAAATCTTCTACCATGACCACCGCGTGTGGGACTCCAGTATTCACGCTGTGAACCTCCATCGTCGCACCTGCCACAGGAAGCGATTGAGCGATCTTGAGACTGTGCGGCATACTCATGTTGATACGCACTTCGCTACCTTCAAACTCGGCCGAGATCATACCTGCTAGAGTTTCAAAGCAGATGCGGCTCAACTTTCCCTCATGCAACAGATTCACGAAACGACCAAAACAGCGCGCTCCATTGCCACACATCTCAGCCTCACCACCATCGGCATTATAGTAGCGCATTTTAAAGTCACCACCTTCCTTCGCGGGCTCCACGCACAGCAATCCGTCTGCACCAATACCGCGATGCCGATCACAAAGCTGAGCGATTTGTGCTTGGGTGAGCGCAAGTTTCAAATCGCGGTTGTCTAGCATGACGAAGTCATTGCCGGCACCATTCATTTTGGTGAAGTGAAGAGTCATGATTAGGAATTAGATAGGAAAAGAAATCAGTTCTGGAGAGAGCATCGTGACAAATGAATGATCGAGAAGTCATTCCCGAATCCATCTCATCTGAGTAGGCACAAACAATGAGCCCCGCTCATCGTGAGCGTTATTGTCAAGCCGTGGCGTCCAATCCGAAGGCCGTGTGAACGGCACGGGCTGCTTTTTCAATATCTGCTTCATTGACGATCACCGCAGTTTTGATCTCGCTGGTCGAGATCATAAGAATGTTCACACCAACATCAGAGAGTGCTTTGAACATCGTTGCAGCCACACCGCTGTGACTTCTCATGCCAATGCCCACAACGCTCAATTTTGCTATACTACTTTGATTTCTGAGAGTCACCTTGTCGCCGAGTGTCGGGAGAATAGCTTTGAGGGCACCCTCAGCTTTGGGCAGATCTACCGCACTGAGTGTAAAGGAAATGTCTGTTTCGCCATCGGTAGACACATTCTGCACGATCATGTCCACCATTAGGTTCGCACCGGCGATGGCACCAAAGATAGCTGAGGAAATACCTGGACGATCGGGCACATCATCAATGGTTACTTTGGCTTGATTGCGCTCAAGACTGACGCCACGAACGACGACAGATTCCATACCTGGGGTTTCTTCTTTCACGATGGTTCCGGGGTTGTTATTCATGCTGTTGCGGACTTCGAATCGGACGCCAAATTTTTTAGCAAACTCGACACTGCGGCTTTGCATGACTTTGCTGCCGCTAGATGCCATCTCCAGCATCTCGTCGTAACTAATCTCTTCGATCTTGCTGGCTGTTTTGACGACACGTGGATCGCAGGTATAAACCCCGTCCACATCGGTATAGATCTGGCAAATATCAGCCTTTATCGCAGCAGCCATGGCGATGGCGGTCAAATCGCTCCCCCCTCGTCCTAACGTCGTAATTTCGCCGCTCGCCGCCTCTCCCTGAAAGCCTGCCAGCATGACAATGTTTCCTTCATCGAGCATTTTCCGAACTGCATCTGGAGTGATATTGACGATGCGAGCTTTGGTGTGTACGCGGTCGGTGGAAATGCCTGCCTGAGCTCCAGTTAGCGACACAGCCTTTCCACCCAAGGCATTGATAGCCATAGCCGTTAGAGCGATGGTGGTCTGCTCTCCTGTCGCAAGAAGCACATCCATTTCACGCTCGCTGGGATCTTGCTCAGGAGAGACTTCTTTAGCGAGCTTGATCAAACTATCAGTAACCCCGGACATGGCAGAAACGACGGCGACAACCTGATGACCAGCGTGTTGAGTTTCCAGAATGCGCCGTGCACAATTACGAATACGCTCTGGATTGGCGACGGAAGTACCGCCATATTTCTGGACGATGAGGGCCATGGATAGGGAAAAGAGGGCTGGGATACTGGCACGCCATCACTCTCGGGCAAGAGGAAATCAGGGGGGCAGATGGGCATTTTTCTCTTTGCAAGGTGACAGGCCTCTCCTATAACCACGCTCCCCCTTCACTGGAACGATCCAGCCAGGGCCAAAACATACCCTAACCTGTCTTTGAACTTATGGGCAAGCTTTACAATAACATCGTCGAAACTGTAGGCCACACACCGCTGGTGAAACTGAACAAAGTCACCGCAGGTTTGAACGCTACAATCGCGCTTAAATGTGAGTTCTTCAACCCACTCGGCAGCGTCAAAGACAGGATTGGAATGGCGATGATCGAAGATGCGGAAACTCGCGGTATTTTGAAAAAAGATACGATCATCGTTGAACCAACAAGTGGTAATACAGGCATCGCTTTAGCCTTCGTTGCTGCGGCTAAAGGTTATAAACTAATCCTCACGATGCCCGAGACAATGAGCTCAGAGCGACGCACACTATTAGCCCTTCTGGGTGCTGATCTAGTTCTGACTCCAGGAGCTCAAGGCATGAAAGGCGCCATCGCAAAGGCCGAGGAGATCTTGAAGGAAACTCCCAATGCATGGATGCCTCAGCAGTTTGAAAATCCAGCCAACCCAGCGGTTCACATGAAAACGACCGCTGAGGAAATCTGGATGGATACCGATGGCGCGGTGGACATTTTGGTCGCTGCAGTGGGGACGGGAGGGACTATCACCGGCTGTTGCGAAGTGCTGAAGCCCCGTAAGCCTTCATTCCAAGCCATCGCGGTCGAACCAGAAGCATCGCCCGTGATCAATCAAACCCTTGCCGGAGAGCCTGTGCAGCCTGGGCCACACAAGATTCAGGGAACAGGTGCGGGTTTCGTACCCAAAAACCTTCACCTCAAGGATAGCAGCGGTAACGCACAAATCGTGGAATGTGTCAAAGTCAGCAATGACGATGCATTTGCCATGGCGCGTCGCCTTGCTAAAGAAGAAGGCATTCTCGCAGGCATCAGCACTGGAGCGAATGTCTGCGCAGCCATTCGTGTCGCGCAGCGCCCTGAAAATGCTGGCAAATTGATCGTGACCATTGGCTGTTCGACTGGTGAACGCTATCTTTCCACAGCTCTAGCCGATGAGGCTCGTGCCAAAGTTGGCGCTTAATTTTTTTGCTCCCCATCTCCTATGTCTTCAGAATCATCCGCCGCAGCACTCCCCACTTGGGAGCAATTCCTCGAAAATAACTTCAAGAAAGTCGTTCTGCTCTTCCTCGGAGCTGTGGCTGCCTTAGCAGTTTACGGGATCTCTCGCTACCTCGGCCATGCGGCAGAAATTAAGGCTGGTGAAGCCTTTGCTGCTGCCAAAACGGTCGAAGATCTCGATGTCGTTATTGCTCAGCACAAAAAAAGTTTGGCTGCTGGCAATGCACTGCTGAAAAAAGCCGAACTGCTATGGGAGCAGAATAAAAAGACGACCTCTGTCGATACCTTAAAGTCATTTGTTGCGGATCGCGCGGATCATCCTCTCTTTGTTCAAGCGTTGCTTGCCTTGGGATCAAAGCAGGAATCTCTCGGTCAAAAAAATGAAGCAAAGCAGTCCTTTGAGCGCATTACTGAGGCATATGCCCACACTGAATTGGCTCCACTAGCTGAACTTCGTCTCGGAGACTTGGCCTGGGCGGAAGGAAAAGATGATGAGGCAAAGAAAATCTACGAAGGCCTTCCGACTCGTTTCACAGGTATGGATACAGGAAATCCCTTCATTCCCCAATCAGAAAGCCGCCTCGAATGGATCAGCGCAAAGTTGCCAACTAAGGAAGTTGACGGACCACCAAAACCAAAAGTTGATGACCAAAAAACCGCAGCACCTGTATCAGGCGCACCAGTCATCAAAGTGGGAACTGACGACCGAACACCTTTGGCACCGACTCTTGCGCCTCAACAGGCGCCATCGGCACC
>JBIKYV010000223.1:0-4610 GCA_044355075.1 Prosthecobacter sp. | reverse complement strand
GGAAGATGTTGTGAACCAATGTCCCCAAGTTACGTTCGCTCCGTTTCAGAGCTTTCCCGTCTTGAGCAGAGCTAAGAAACCATCTGCGGGGTCAGCGTGTCTGGATTTCGAGGGCTTTTTCACCACTTTCTTCTTGGGCGGCTCCAGTTCCTGTTTCCGCAACGTCACTTCCACGACATCGTACAGAGTGTATTTGTCCAAGATGTTGGCGATGGCATTGCGAACATCGATCATCAACATGCGTAGACCGCAGTGTTCCTCATCAGGGCAGGAGCATTTTTCATACTCGCTTTCACTGGCGCAGCCGATGGGGGCCAGCTTGCCATCAATAAGCCGAACGATTTCTCCCATGGCGATGGATTTCATCGGTTTGGCCAGTTTGGCTCCGCCATACTTGCCGCGAACGCTTTCTACGTAGCCGGCGTTCCGCAGTTCAGTCAGAATGGCCTCCAAGAATTTGAAAGGAAGGTGCTCCTGATGCGCAATGTTCGAGACGGAGATGACACCTTCTTGGTTCCATTCGGCAATGCCAAGACGGATCATGGTTCTGAGGGCGTATTCTCCGCGTTTGGTGAGAGTCATGGGGCTGTATTTTGATCAGGTATTGCCTATCCTGCAAGTAGGCATTGCTTTTCGAGAGCTTCCGTGTGTTTTTCTTGTTGGCCCTCCGATGGGGGCCTGTCATCATCAGAGTCCACCCTACAGCAAATTCCTCATGTATTTCCTCGGCATCGATAGCGGCACTCAAAGCACCAAGGCCATTGTTTTGGATCTCAGCACCGGCGGTATTTTAGCCACAAGCCACAGTAGCTATGATTTGATCGAAGGATTGCCGGCGGGCCACTTGGAGCAGCACCCTGAGACCTGGATTCAAGCGGTCGATGCTTGTGTGCGTGAGTGCGTGGAGGCATTGGGAGCAGATCGCAGCAAAATCGCAGGGATCGGCGTTAGTGGCCAGCAGCATGGCTTGGTGGCTCTGGGGGCCGATGATCAGCCCGTGCGCCCGGCCAAGCTGTGGTGTGACACTTCCACTCAATCTCAATGCGCCGAGATAGCGCATGAGTTTGGCGGGCAGCCCGGCGTCATTGCCTTAGCGGGTAATGCCATGTTGCCAGGCTACACCATCCCGAAGCTGCTGTGGATGAAACAAAATGAGCCTGAGAATTTTGCCAAAACCACCTCCATCCTCCTGCCGCACGATTATATCAATTTTTGGCTCTCTGGCGTGAAGCGCATGGAGTATGGCGATGCCTCTGGCATGGGCATTTTGAATGTGTCCACGCGTAGCTGGTGCTATGAGCTATGCGACTACATCGACCCTCGAGTCCGTTCCATGCTGCCACCGCTGGGCTCTAGCCGCTCGGTTCATGGTCGTTTGAGGTCGGAACTAGCTGCTGCATGGGGATTGAGCGAAGACGTCATCATCTCAGCAGGTGGTGGCGATAACATGATGGGTGCCATCGGAACTGGGAACATCAAGCCGGGGGTCATCACGGCGAGCTTTGGCACCAGTGGCACACTTTACGGTGTAGCGGCAGCGCCTGTCGTCGACGGTCAGGGCGAAGTGGCGGCTTTTTGCGATAGCACCGATCAGTGGCTACCCTTGGTTTGCACGATGAATGTCACGGTGGTGACGGAGCAGCTGCGTGAGATGTTCGGTTGGGATCTGAAGCAGCTCGAAGAGGCGGTGAAAGCTTCGCCAGTTGGGGCGGAGGGAGTCATGTTTCTGCCCTACCTGAATGGCGAGCGGACACCGAATTTACCCAATGGCAGTGGCGTTTTGCATGGCCTACGCCCCGGCAATATGACGCCAGCCAACTTCGCTCGTGCTGCGGTTGAGGGAGCGACGCTCGGCCTAGCCTATGGTCTAAAACGCTTCCGTGATCTGGGTATGAACCCCACTGAGATCAGACTGACGGGTGGTGGCAGCAAAAGCGCCACCTGGCGGCAGATCGCAGCAGATTGTTTCAATGCAGAAGTCGTGACTTTGAGCACGAGTGAGGGTGCAGCACTCGGCGCGGCCATTCAGGCTGCCTATGCCCAGGCGAATGAATTCGGCGAAACAGTCAGCTACGAGGTGCTGTGCGCACGGCTTGTAACCTTAGACGAATCTACCCGCTGTTCTCCGAACCCTGCACACGCGGCTCTTTATGCATCGCAGTTGGAGCGCCAAATGGAGCTTACGGGTCGTCTGCAACAAACAGGTTGGCTCTAATCCCACCGCACGATGGCTACTAAGATTTACAGTCTCCTGTTGGCGGACGATCACGCCGTTGTCCGCCGTGGTTTTAGTATGATTCTCGCCGCTCAGTGGGATATGCAGGTGCTGGCTGAGGTGTCGAATGGCCGTGAAGCTGTGCAGATGGCGGAAGAGCTACAGCCAGATGTCGTCGTCATGGATGTGACCATGCCTGAACTGAACGGCATTGAGGCGACTCGTCGTTTGCTCAAGGTCTCCCCGCGCACACGTGTGCTGGCTTTGTCCATGCATAAAGACTCCGTGTATGTGAGAGAAATCCTTCGCGCAGGAGCCAAGGGCTACTTGCTCAAAGATAGCAGTGAGGCTGAGTTCTTGAAGGCTGTGCGTGCGGTAGCGGTCGGGCAGGGCTATCTCAGTCCTGAGGTCGCCGATGCCGTGCTCGATGACTACCGCAAGCATGTGACCAACCCGATCGATCTGCTGTCTTCGCGTGAGCGCGAGGTGTTGCAAATGATCGCCGAAAGCAAAACGAACAAGGACATCGCGAATGCGCTCAACCTTAGCGTTTACACCGTGGAGGCTCACCGAGGCCGAATCATGGAAAAACTCAACATGCATAGCATCGGCGAGCTGGTGAGGTTCGCTGTTCGCAATGGCCTCATTGATTGAGTGGCACTTATGGCTCTTCGCCTCCCAGCCTTTCCTCGTCGTATCACCGAGCGCACGGTGTTGTGGGGATTGGTCCCTGGCTTTGCCATGGTCATGATCCTACTCGGCATGGCAGGGCTGGTCGCGGTTCGCGATAGTCGACAGATTCGTCAAAGTGCGACGCAGCTGGTGCGTGATCAGTTGCTCATCGCCCGTTTGCTGCATGAAGTTCAGGCTGAAGAAGATGCTCTCGCTCTGGCCCTGCATCGGCTGACTTCACAGACCAGTGCCCCGGAGCGCGCTCTTCGCATTGCTGAACTGAAAGAGGCCGATCAAACCGTGGCGAAACTGGCTGTGCAAGCATCGGCGACGCCGAATGCCATTCTTTGGCGGCAATTGGCGGAGATGACTCAAGCCTTTTCTTCCCAGGCGGAATCAGCCTTTGCGCATCCGGGTGCGGTAGCTCCTGAGATCATGGAATCTTTGTTCACCGGTCATGAAAAAGTCGTGAAGCTTATTCACGATCTCATTCTGGTCAGCAGCCGTCAGCTCATCGAGGTCGATGAGCAGATGAGCCTACAGCTGAAAGGGCTCGCCGATGAGTCAGCACTTCTGATTGGTTCATGCTTCATGCTCGCAGCGCTGTGCGCTACAGGCACCATTTTGTACGTGCGGCGCAGCATTCGGCGGATCGAATGGCAGACCCATGAGCTCGACCGCGTATCCTGGCACATGCTCCAAACTCAGGAGGAGACTGCCCGGCGTTTTTCTCACGAGTTGCATGATGAGCTTGGCCAATCTTTGGCCGCGCTACGAGCGAACCTGACCTCGACCAGTCGGGATGATCTAGAGGAGCGTCGCGTCGATGGTTTGCAGCTCGTCGATCAGGCGATTGCAAACGTACGCGAGCTTTCTCAGCTGCTACGTCCGGTGATCTTGGATGACTTCGGGCTTGATGCGGGCCTGCGTTGGTTGGCTGAAAAGTTCGCCCAGCGCACTCGCCTCCAGGTGGACTATGAATCGGACCTCGAAACCCGTCTGCACAGTGACACCGAGACGCATCTATTCCGCATCGCTCAGGAGGCGCTGACGAACATCGCCCGTCATTCCCGTGCCACACAGGTGGATCTGCGTCTGCGTGTGCAGCGTGCCACGATTCAGCTGCTCGTGCAGGACAACGGCATAGGCATTGATCGCGAGCGCAGCAGCCAATCCCGCCATAGTCTCGGCCTGACTGGCATGCATGCACGTGCCCGCCAGTGCGGCGGCCGTTTGAGTCTCGAAGACGTGGACCCACACGGCCTGCGCATCTTCGTCGAGGTACCGCTGCGTATGGCGGAGACCTAGCCTGCAAGGGCTGGATGAGATCGTCACGTAGCTGAGGCTAGGGGAGCCTACCTCAATGGCGGCCTCGCAAGCATACATGCCTCGCGTGGTCATCAGTTTCGCAGTGCGCTCGATGCGTTGGCAACCGTGCAGTTTCAATCCGCGCCGCTCGTGAGAGCGGCGACGCTGCGCAGCCTACAAAACCAAGGGTGATGCGATGTTTCAATCCGCGCCGCTCGTGAGAGCGGCGACCCGCACAGTTGTTTTCGACGGCCGGCGCGTCTGCGTTTCAATCCGCGCCGCTCGTGAGAGCGGCGACACAAAACCATTTTTACTCATTACCCCCCTAGCGCGTTTCAATCCGCGCCGCTCGTGAGAGCGGCGACACAAAACCATTTTTACTCATTACCCCCCTAGCGCGTTTCAATCCGCGCCG
>JBIKYV010000080.1:0-15798 GCA_044355075.1 Prosthecobacter sp. | reverse complement strand
CTTCAAAAACGACGATGCGATTCGTGCGCGTTCGTCCAGTCAGGCGTGATTCATTCGTCTTACTCGGCCCTTCACACAGGATTTCCACCCGCTGACCAATCAGCTCCTGATAGCGTGGGTAGGCATGCCCATTGACCAAAGCCAGCAGATCCTGATTGCGACGCTCCTTTTCTTTTTCGCTGACCTGCATCTCGTCTGCCATCTCTGCCGCTGGCGTGCCCCGACGCTTCGAATAACGGAAGATGAAGGCATTGTCGAATTTCAGCCGGTCAAACATCTCGCGCGTCTCGAGGTAATGCTTCTCCGTCTCGCCAGGAAAACCCACGATCACATCCGTAGTCACGGCGATGCCGGGGCGCGCTGCGCGGATGCGCTCTACAAGTTCGGTGAACTTCGCGGAGCTGTAAGGCCGATGCATCTTTTTCAAGATCTCATCGCTGCCACTCTGCACCGGCAGATGCACATGCTCGCAGAGTTTGGGCAGGTAGGTGAAGGCCTCAATGAGGTCTTTTTTGTAGCCAATCGGATGCGGACTAGTGAAGCGAATGCGCTCAATACCGGGCACCTCATGCACGGCCTCCAGCAGCTGTACGAAGGGACTCTTTCCCTCCACCATCGGGAACTCATGGCGACCATAAAGATTCACGATCTGGCCAAGTAGGGTCACCTCCTTCACACCGCGATCTGCCAAGCGGCGCACCTCCTCCACGATGTCCGCAATCGGGCGCCCCCTCTCGCTACCCCGCGTGTAAGGCACGATACAAAACGTGCACTTCATGTTGCAGCCCTGCATGATGCTAACAAAAGCCGCACCCTGCTTCTCCTTCAGCGTGTGATCGCGGATGGTGTTCTGGCTGGCTTCTTCCTCATCAATATCCACGATGGAAAAGCGCTCTTCGTCCATGAGTCGCTGTTCCTTGGCGCGAATGATCTCGTCCACATAGTCCACGACGCGGTGATACTTCTGCGTGCCGACAACCAAATCGACACTGACCTTGTCCACCAACTCAGAGCCACGGCTCTGCGCCATACAGCCCATGAATCCCGTGACCAGTGGAATGCGCCGCCGCCGCACCATGCCCATTTTGCCAACGGCCTTTTGCTCAGCCTGATCGCGCACCGAACAAGTATTGATCAACACCACATCAGCGTCTTCATCGGTCATGGTCATGGTGTAGCCACGCTCAACGAACATCTGCGACACTTGCTCAGTGTCGCGCTCGTTCATTTGGCAGCCGTAAGTCTTGATGTAAACGCGGGGCATGGGAAAAGAGGGAAACAGTAGGCGACTTTCACAGGAAGACAAGACAGCCTGCACGAGCTGGCCACCTGACTTCAGAAGCCAAGCATGAGCTTGTTCACAAAAAGATTTCGTGTGAATAAATGACTTGTGGGTAGCTGCAATCTTTGACAGCCTCCCCCATACCCGTGAGTCGCTCACCAGAATTAGAACGTGGAAGGGCATACTTGGCACGCTACCAGCGCCAAGAGGTTAATTGCCTTCCCGAGGTGCAGATCAACACTTTGCCACGGGCAGGCATCCAACCTTAACCACCATGGACCGAGACGAACAGACCGCCAACATCGCACCCACGATCATCAACCCCCTCAAGCTCGACTCCATCTCTCCCACCTCTCCTCCACGCCCTCCTTCAACAAAAAGCCGGCGCAAAGCCGCTGCCAGCCACCGCCATTCGGCCACGCCTGTCGGCACCAAGACCTTCATCCTGGACACCAATGTCCTACTCCATGATCCAGGATGCATTCATAAATTCGCTGAACACACACTGTGCATTCCTGTGGACGTGCTCAGTGAGCTGGATCGCTTCAAAAACGAAATGACCGAACGTGGTGCCAATGCGCGGGAAGTGCATCGCGCTCTGATGAAGGCCTTCTCCGCACCCGGAGCCTCCATCATGGATGGCGTGAAAACCGACGGCGGCGGCCTGATGAAGCTTGTCACCTATGATCCCGAAGCAGCGCGTGAATTGGCCACCGTGCGCGAGTTTGAGCGAATCTTTCCTGGTAACGAGAAGACCGATCACCGCATCATCGCCTGTGTCTTGCAGCTCAGAGAACTGGTCCAGCCACCCGTGATTCTCGTCAGCAAAGACATCAACATGCAGCTCAAGGCGCGAGCGGTAGGCATCGAGTGCGAAGATTACCTCAACGACAAGGTCGAACCACGGGAAGTCTCCAATTTTGAAATCGCTAGGATCGAGGTCAGCAATCACGAACTCCAACGCTTTGCCAGCAGTGGTAAACTCACGCTTCCTGCGAAAAGACTTGGGGACATCGCCATCAATGAATACGCGCTTCTCACGGCTGGAGATAAGGCGTCCATGCCTGCCAAAATCAACAGCCAAGGCGAATTGACACGACTCCTGCACACGCCCGAGTCGATCAAGGTCGGCCAAGGGCGGGCGGTCAAACCGATGAACCTCGGTCAAACCTGCCTGCTAGATGCCCTGCTCGACCCTGAAATCAGCCTCGTTACCTGCTACGGTCAGGCAGGCACAGGGAAAACACTACTCGCCGTCGCCGCAGGACTGTCTCAGGTGTTTGGTAGAACCTACAATGGCCTAACCGTGAGTCGTCCCATCGTGGCAATGGGGCAAACCGTAGGTTTCCTGCCTGGTTCGCTTCAAGAAAAGATGCGCCCCTGGTTACAGCCCGTTTATGACGCGCTCGATCTGTTGATGCGTCCGGTTGATAATCATCAAGGCCCTCAGCGGAAGAAAAATCGATTCTTGCAAGAAACGCCTTCTCCAGCAGAAGCCGCAGCGCCCTACGACCCCTTGATCCAACAGGGCGTCATCGAGATCGAAGCCCTCTGCTACATCCGTGGTCGCAGCATCCCTGATCGTTTCTTTGTTCTGGATGAAGCCCAGCAGCTCACACCGCTTGAAGCCAAGACCGTCGTCACACGTATGTCACGTGGATCGAAGTTAGTGCTCGTCGGCGATCCTGCCCAAATCGACAACCCTTACGTGGACAGTCGCAGCAATGGGCTCGTTTACACCCGCCAACGGATGCGAGGACAACCCTTCGCCGCCCACGTGCCGCTCAGCAAAGGTGAACGTAGCCCATTGGCAGAGGCTGCCGCACGACTGCTGTGAGATAGAAACCCCAGCCATCTCAGCGGCGCTTCTTCTTGCGGCCATGCAGGATGGCGCGGGCCTTGTCTTCTTCGTCCAACACCGTAGTGTATTTGTAGGCAAAACCTTCGAGCTTCTTGCGTTCGATCTTCTGATTAATCAGACGCTCAATGCTGGCGATATAAGGTAATTCTTCGGCAGAGAAGAGCGTGTAGGCATCGCCTTCCTTTTGCGCACGACCTGTACGACCAATGCGGTGCACATAGTCTTCAGAATTCTCAGGAACCATGTAATTGATCACATGCGTCACGCCGCTGATGTCCAAACCACGAGCCGCAAGATCCGTAGCAACAATCATCTCGAACTCACCATCACGGAAACCCTTGAGAGCGCGTTCGCGTTCTTTTTGACTTATGTCGGAGTGCATCACAGCCACCTTGTATTCACCACTTTGCTTCAGTGAAGAGTAGAGCTGATCTGCCTGTGCCTTCGTGCGCGTGAAGACCATCAAACTGTTGAAATGGGTCTGTTTCAGGATCGCGAGCAGCAGCTCCTCACGTTGATCACTAGCCACTGGATACATGTAGTGGCTCACGGTCTCAGCAGGAGAAAAACGAATGCCGACCTCAACGCTAATCGGATCTTTGAGGGCAAAGTCCGCCAAACTTTTGATCTGAGGCGGCATCGTAGCAGAGAAGAACAAGGTCTGTCTGGTCTTCGGCGTGCGTTCGACGATACGCCTAACATCGGGCAGAAAACCCATGTCAAGCATACGATCCACCTCATCCAGCACGAGCACTTCTAGGCCATTTAAATTAGCCGTGCCATCCTGCATAAAATCCAACAGACGACCCGGTGTCGCTACCACGACATCCACGCCTTGCTGCAAGGCTTTGCGCTGCTTTTCATAGCCCACACCGCCATAAACAGCCAAAATCCGCAAGCCGGAGTGCTTGCCGTATTTTTCGAACTGTTCCACGACTTGCAGAGCCAACTCACGTGTAGGCTCAAGCACAAGACAGCGGAAACCTGCAGGAGGTCCCAACCGACTGATAGACGGAAGAGCAAAGGCCGCTGTCTTACCTGTTCCTGTTTGGGAAGCCCCAATCACATCACGACCCTCCAAAACTACGGGAATAGCTCGCTGCTGAATCTCGGTAGGAGTGGCGTAGCCAGTCTCACGAATTGCAGCTAAGGTGGCTGCGGAAAGGCCGAGCGCTTGAAAGGCTTCCGGGTAAGGCCCTTCTGGGATCGGAGGAGCAGGCGGTGGCGGTATGGGTTCGTAGTTTTGAATCGGCGCTCGCTTTTCTGCCGTTCGTTCACGGCGTGAATCACCACCTCGTTCTCTTCGCGGATGGCCACCTTCTTCAGCCCTGCGGGAATCACGGCGTCCCGAACGCTCGCGCGGCGCGTCACGATGGCGCAAGCCTTCCTGCGCAGATCCATCAGCGTCTCTGCGACGTTGCCGATCTCTCAAGGGTGACCGATCCAACCCTGTAGCTTGGTTTGATCCAGCCTGGCTGGCCTCGAATGATTGAGCCACTTGGAGACCCAAGATTTTTTTCAGCCGTGCAACGATACGGCTGAAAAAAGAAGGCTGGCGGGACGGTGCAGTTTGTCGATTGGCGCTCACTTGGATCTTGATGCTAGAGGGTGGGTCTTTCCCTGACTCCTATCAGCCCAATTAAAAGTGAATGCAATTCACGGGTGAAGCTACCTTCGAGACTTAGAGGAAGCTAAGCTTTGCGCTGATGCCGTTTGGTGGAGCATAGCGGATTCGAACCGCTGACCTTCTCAATGCCATTGAGACGCTCTACCAACTGAGCTAATGCCCCGGAAAGAAAACCGGCTCCCCATTTTTGGGGAGCCGGAGGGTAGAGTCGAAGCTTGTTTTGACAAGCTATTTTATGGAAAAAACTGAGACGACTTCACGCTTACTTTTTGCTAGCGCCTTTGGTTGCTTTGTCTGCTGCTGCATCAGGAGCTTTCTTTTTGGAAGCATAGATTTTGTCGCCTTCCGAGACCTCCTCAGACTTCATGTTTTTCTTGAGCTCGTCGCGGTAACGAACCGCAAGATCCGCATTGCTGGAGGCATCCACAGCTAACAAGGCATAGGCATACGCACGAGCCAAATTTGGTGTAGGCTTACCATCTTTGATGCTGGTCAGACCGCGCTCATTCAGGCTAGCCAAGCGCAGCATGGCCAAAGGCACTCCCTGCTCTGCAGCCAACTCATACTGACTCGCTGCGGCTGTGTAGTCGGGGCCCCCGATGCCTGTTCCAGTTTCAAACATCTGTCCAAGTGCAATTTGAGCAGGTGCGAAATTGGCGTTCGCTGCACGCTGGAACCAAGCCATCGCTGCTACGCTGTCCTGCTGAGTGCCGCCACCTTGTTGATACAATCCGGCGAGACGGAACTGAGCTTGAGTGATGCCCGAGTTCGCGGCGCGTAGCAGGAAGCTGAAAGCTTTCTCCAGATCTTTGTCCACCACGGTGCCATTCTCATAATAGATACCAACGTTATAGAAAGCTTCAGCGGATCCGTTTTGGGCTGCCATGCGGTAGAGGTCCAGTGCGCTTTTTGCGTTGGGCTGAACGATGACCTCAGCCTTTTCATCCGTTCCGTTGCGAAGACCGCTCTCAAAGTAATTACCCAGGCGGAAAAGAGCTGCTGCGTCATTACCATTGGCAGCCTTGGTGTAGTATTCGACTGCCTTTTTAAGGTCCTGCTTATTGTCACCCAAGCCCTGCTCATAAATTGCACCTAATAGTCGGCTTGCAGCGGCGAAACCAGATGCGGATGCATCTTCAAACATCTTCATGGCTTTGGCAGGATCTTTTTTCACCAAAGGCTTCGAAGCACCACCTTCAACATCACCGTTGAAAAGACGTGTTGCGTAGGTACTCATCGCGACTGCGTTCTTTTGCTCGGTAGCCTTGATCAAATAGTCCAAAGACTTTTGATCATCTTTAGGTAGGCCGGGAACACCTGCTGCATACAGCTGGCTGAGGCCGAGAGTAGCCTCACCGTCATTTTCACTGCTACCTTTTTCCAACAAAGCACGAGCCTTATTGATGTCTTGTTGGATACCGACATTAGGAGCACCAGACAGGCTGAGGTTAGCGAGGAGACGACGAGCGAGTTTGTTGTTCGCGCTTTCAGCATCCTGAATGAGCTGAACCGCCTCTTTCACGCGCTCTTGATCCTGGGGGTAAGCCTGCAACAGGACTTGGGCGAGCTCAACCTTGGCGACCACTTGCCCCTGAGAGGCGGCCTTGCGATAGAGGTCAATGATCTCAGCCACGTTGCTATTGCTCAGCACGCCCCAGTGAGCCAACACGTATTGAGCGTCTTTGTCATTCTTCGAAACGAGCTCACGAACTTTGACCAGTGCGTCGTTGAAGGCCTTATTGACGTCAGGGCCTGCCGTTTTTTCCTGCACAGCTTTCTGGGCAGCAGCTTGATCGTTGGCTAGACTCTGGAGAGCTGATACGAGCTCTGAACTCGGATTGCTCATCTCGGCGGTGTCAATGCCGGCGACAGCGACAAGCGCTGCCAGTTTCATTTTAATTGCAGTAAGTAACATATGGGTTGGTTATGATGGACACATTGAGACCCGCGCACAACGGGAAGCGCTCATTTTTTCATAACTCTGCCTTTTAAATCAAGGCATAACCGCAGTTTTCAAAAAATAATCTACGGTCGAAAAGATCCAGGATCACTGGAGGGCCACGAGGCTGATCTTGAGTCGGTGACACTCATTCATGAGTTCCTCACGACCCAAAAGCAGCGTTTTTCCTGCCTCAACGGCAATCACATCGACGCTAGATTCTGCTGCATTTCGAATGGTATCAGGCCCCACCACCGGCACATCAAAACGCATGTCCTGGTCTGGCTTTGAAACCTTGACCATGGTTGCACCACCTTTTCCCATCTCGCCTCCACGTTTCACAGCCGCATTGGTGCCCTCAAAAGCCTCAACAGCCAGCACGGTGCCATTTTTGACAACGACGGTCTGACCGATGTCCAATCGGCTGGTCTCTTTGGCGATCTTGAAGCCATATTCGGCGTCGTCCCAACGTCTCTTTTTGAGCAACGGCCCCGCCACATGACCAGCGCTAGGCATCAGGTCTTCCAAGAATGTGGTCGCGGGCAATAAGGTGATCTCATCCTTCAAAAGCTCATCAGCGATTGCACCAAAGAGCGTCTCGGCATTACGCTGCTTGAGTTTGGCCAGCATCAGGAGGGTCCGAAAATCAGGCATCAGATCAAAGAGATTCTTGGGAGCAATTTGCCCTACCATGACAGCTTGTCGGATTCCCTCCTTTTTGAGAAAAGCAATCATCTTGCCCAATTGCCCAACTCTAAACCAAGCCATCGAATCCACCATTAAACTCAAGCTAGGATTGGTCTCTTGATGAAAGGCGGCAGCAACTAACCGCGTGACGCCCGCTTTTTTCGCAGCAGCCACAAAGGTCTCTGGATAGATACCATTGCCAGCGATGAGAGCGATGGAGGAGAGATCAATAGACATGAATTAAAGATTCAGAAAGGCATACCGACAGATGCTTTCCACTTCTCTAAAGTGGATTCAAAGGCGGAATGGTCGTTTAGGCGATAAAGATGCGTTTGAAAACCCAGCGCTCTAGCCGTGACAAGATTGGCTTCCAAATCATCCACGTACAATGTCACTTCGGGATGAAGATCGAATTGCTTGATAGCCATTTCAAAAATCTGCCGATCAGGTTTAGCGCACTTTGCAGAGTAAGAATAGACTCCCCCTCGGAAAAACTGAAAAATGGAATACTGCTCGAAGAGATAATCTTTGTGCAAACCACTGGTGTTTGAGAGCAGGAATAGCCGCTCCGAAGAGGATGTGCATCCTGCAAGTGATGCTTTCATGGCATGATTCTCCTCAAAGATTTCACACCAGATTTGCACAAACTCTTCCTTTGAACCTCTAAATTCCAGGGCTTCCACTGCACGCGCAACAAACTCTACATCATCAAGATCTCCCTTTTCATAGGGTTGCTTAATACCATCCAAACGTGACAACAATGCATGAGGCGGATAGGGACAAAATTCCGCACATCTCTTGGCGGCGACGGTAAAATCGAAGCTTACCAAGACATTTCCAATGTCAGAAAGCAGAGCTGGATTTTTCATGTATTGAATGAGATCGCGGTTACTTCTTGAGTTCGGTTCAAATAACAAGATAGGCCCAATAAAAAGCCGCCTCGGCAATGCTGAGGCGGCATGAATATTGAAAATGAAAAAGAACTGCTTGTCTATATCAGACCTTCTTCACATTTGAGATGTGAACCGGACCTTCTTTTTCAATGATACCACCAGCCTGATTTTGCTGACTAGGGCGCACTGCCTTTTTGATCATGCGCACACCTTCGATGATAACACGACTTTTGGTCGGCTGCACCTCTTTGATGGTACCCTGAGCACCTTTGTGGGCTCCTGAGATGACGACAACAGTATCGCCTTTTTTGACGTGGGTCTTGATACGGCTCATAGATTACAGAACTTCTGGGGCGAGGGATACAATCTTCATGAAGTTCTTGTCACGCAGTTCACGCGCAACAGGTCCGAAGATACGAGTACCTTTAGGGTTATTGTCCTTATCAATGATGACAATCGCATTCTTGTCGAAGCGAAGAATCGAACCATCGTTACGGCGGATGGGATGAGCTGTGCGCACGACAACCGCACGGACCACTTCACCTTTCTTGACGCTCGCAGTTGGTGTGGATTCACGAACGTGAGCCGTGATGATATCACCTACATATGCGAAACGGGTATTCTTTTTGCCGAGCACACCGATCATTTCGGCCATGCGGGCACCGGTGTTATCGGCTACCGGAATTGATGACTCCATCTGAAGCATTGATTATTCCTCCTGAATGTTGGGGTTAACGAGTATCTCCAATCGTGCGTGGATTAGTGCTTCAGCACTTCCACAAGATTCCAGCGCTTCAACTTGCTAAGAGGCCTGGTTTCAGAAATCAAAACCTTATCCCCTTCCTTAGCTTGGCTACTTTCATCGTGGGCATAGAACTTTGAAGTCTTGCGTACAATCTTCTTGAATTGGGCGTGGGGCACACGGCGCTCAACCTCGACGACGATAGTCTTATTCATTTTTGCAGAGACGACTACGCCAACGCGGGTCTTCTGCACAGGAGCCTTGGCCGTAGCCGGTGCTGTTGCTGTTTCGCTCATGATTCTTTGTTCAATTCAAAAGGTTATTCGACCTCAGGCAGCTTTGACGGCAGAGTTGCCGCGCTGGGTGATCAGTGTTTCAATCTGTGCCACCTCGCGACGAAGAGTGCGCAACCTTGCTGGATTTTCCAGCTGACCAATCTGCTGCTGCACGCGCAGATTGAGCATTTCTTGGCGGAGTTCACGCTTGCGAGAGCCAAGCTCTTCGACAGACAGCTCACGTAATTCTTTGATCTTCATGGATAGAGTCGTTGATAAAAATTAGTGAGAAATGGCACGAGTTACGAAGCGAGTTCTAAAACCAAGCTTATTAGCAGCGAGACGGCATGCGTCACGTGCAGTTGCTTCGTTCACACCAGAAATTTCAAATAACATATGTCCAGGTAGAATCACTGAAACCCAAAACTCTGGTGAGCCTTTACCTTTACCCATTCGAGTTTCAGGTGGGCGGGCGGTAACAGGCTTGTGTGGGAAAACACGAATGAAAACTTTACCTTTCCTTTTCAAGAAGCGGGTGATCGCCACACGACATGCCTCGATCTGGTTGTTTTTTAGCCAGCCACGCTCAAGCACTTGCAGACCGAACTCGCCAAAGTCCAGTTTATTTGCACTGGTGGCATTGCCCGAGCGACTACCACGCTGGGTCTTACGATATTTTACGCGACTGGGAAGAAGAGCCATGAAAATCTAAAAGGAATAAGTTAGGGGAAGTTATTCGAAACTCAGCGAAAGAATTCAATCTTATGCAGAAGCGACCACCTCAACTTCTGGAGCAACTTCAACGGTTGCCTCAGGACGAGGAGCGCGGACAGCACGCTCGCCACGACGTGGAGGACCACCACGGTCATCACGATCGCGACGTTCACGGCGCTCACGGCGAGGAGGAGTGACGCCATTCTCACCAGCATTGCCACGGTTCAGCCAGACTTTGACTCCGATGATACCATAAACTGTCTTAGCCTCATAGAACCCATAATCAATAGGGATACGAAGCGTTTGAAGAGGCACTTTGCCCTGGCGGTACCACTCAGCACGCGCAATATCAGCGCCACCTAAACGTCCAGCGACGCGGATACGAATACCATCTGCACCGAGATCCATAGCTGTCTGAACAGAACGCTTCATGGCACGACGAAACGAAATACGACGCTCAAGCTGAACAGCGACTCCTTCCGCAACAAGCTGGGCATCAATCTCAGGCTGTTTGATTTCGAAGATGTCGATCTTGACTTGCTTGCCACCGCACATCTCCGAGATCTTCTGGCTCATCACCTCAATCTCCTGACCTTTACGTCCGATCACAAGTCCAGGACGAGCTGTATGGAGTGTCACACGAACCTGATTCCAAGCACGTTCAATGACGATCTTTGAAAGTGCTGCGCCATTGAGCTTCTCTTTGAGGTAGTTGCGAATGGCAATATCGCTGTGGAGTGAATCGGAAAACTCCTTGCCCGTGGCAAACCACTTGGAGCGCCAGTCTTTCGAAACTGCGAGCCTAAAGCCGATCGGATTTACTTTCTGTCCCATAAAGGTGCTTGAATTGAGTAGTGAGATTATTCTGCCGACGATTTAGAAGCTGGCTTCGCGGCCTCTTCTGGCTTATTGCCAAGCACGACTGTGATATGGGTCATGCGTTTTTTAATAGAGGAAGCTGATCCACGAGCACGTGGCATGATGCGCTTCAGTGAAGGTCCAGGTGTGGCAACTGCGCTCGCCACAATCATTTCCTCGGCATCAAGCTCATGATTATTGGTAGCATTCGCAATCGCGCTACGGAGAACTTTGCCGACCAAGAAAGCAGCCTTCTTGGGTGTGAAATCAAGCACGCTGAGTGCCTGAGAGACAGGCATGCCAGTGATCGCGCGAGTGACTTGGCGCGCCTTCTGGGAGGAGATGCGGGCGTATTTGTAGGTGGATCGAACTTCCATAGAACAAGAGGGATCAACGATTGATGGAAACTTTGGCGCGGTCGCCAACACGGACAGGATCAGAGAGGGAAGCCAATTCTTGTATTACGGCACCGCTAACTGAATTCCGAACTTCTGTAACAAGGGCTTTGGCGATGGGTTTGTCTTCGCGGTAAATATCAAATGGCATGCCAGGCTTTACGCCTTCTTTGGCACCGGCAGCAATCACGGCTATACCAAGCTCATTCTTCAAACTGACAATTCGAATGCTTTGAAGATCTACAACTGATTGCTTGTCTTGGACGGTTTGACTCGAAGCAATGGCTAATGTCGATTCTGCCGTAACGAGGGCCTTTTGCAGACGGTCGCCCGTCACAGGATCTGGATTTTGTACACTTTTTGCAAAAGCAAGGGATACTTCAGCCAATTCCATCAAGCTATCAGCTAGCTTCTGGCGTGATGTTTCGCTGACGCGAAGATCGCTAAGCGCAGAGAGTAAACGATCTTGGGTTTCTTCACGACTGTTTTCAAGAGCAGCGATGCCAAGTCCCTCCAAAAGACCTCTGAGGCGCTCGTAGCGCTCTTTTAATTCTTGCGCCTCTTGGCTCGAAACAGCAGCACTCTGGGCAAGTGCATCACCCTTCTCTTTAGAGGAGGCTATTTGGGACTCCAGAAGCTGAATTTTTTGGGCTGCTACCTGCAATGTTGTATTCAGCTCCTGAAGCTCGAATGTAGTCTGCGCGTGAGCACCCAACCCATGCATGGCTGCAAACAGCAATGCAAAGGTTTGAAGTGTGATGCACAGTTGCTTCATAAAGGTGTATCTGAAGTCAATTACTTAGCTGCTTTCACGGTATGCGCACCATGCCCCTTGAAGATACGAGTCAAAGCGAACTCACCAAGGCGGTGGCCAACCATATTTTCCGTGACATACACGCTGACAAAGTCTTTGCCGTTGTGGACCAGGAAGGTGTGACCCACCAAATCTGGCGTGATCATTGAGGAACGAGCCCATGTCTTGATAGGGCGCTTGGCACCTTTGGCTTCATTCATTTTGTCAACTTTGTCGAGCAATGCTTGCTGGACGAAAGGACCTTTTTTGAGGGAACGTGGCATGGATCAAAAATGAATCGAGGTTACTTCTTCGCGTGGCGAGTCTGAACAATAAGCTTGCCTGTTGCCTTCTTCTTGTTGCGCGTCTTCTCACCTTTCGCATGGCCCCATGGGCTAAGAAGGTGCTGACGACCACCACCGGACTTGGAACGACCTTCACCACCACCGTTAGGGTGATCGATCGGGTTCATACACATACCACGAACAGTCGGACGGGTGCCCTTCCATCGTGTGCGGCCAGCTTTACCAGATACCACATTCATGTGTTCGCTATTGCCGACAGCGCCAACGGTAGCATAGCATTCAGCGTGAACTTTTCGCACTTCACCTGATGGCATGCGCACTAGGGCGTAGTCACCCTCGCGGTTAGATAGGATAGCAGCTTGACCTGCGGCGCGTGCGGCGACACCACCCTGACCACGAACTAGTTCAACGTTGTGGATGCTTGTCCCTAAAGGAATTTTACGCAGAGGAAGAGCATTTCCAACCTCTGGAGCAGCCTTTTCACCAGCCATAACGCTAGCACCAACAATCAGGGCAGCTGGAGCTAAGATGTATGCTTTTTGTCCGTCTTTGTATTCGATCAGTGCGATACGGGCGGAACGGTTAGGATCATATTCGATCGCAATAACCTTTGCGGCTTCGTCACGTCTTTCACGCTTGAAGTCGATCAAACGATAGCGACGTACTGCGCCACCACCAATATGACGGCAAGTAATGCGACCCGTGTTATTGCGACCACCTGACTTTCTCAAAGCAATCGTCAATGCGCGCTCTGGCTTGTCTTTAGTGATCTCGTCAAAGGAGTTCCACTCCTTGTAGCGGTTCGATGGGGTGTTGGGCTTGAAAGTTTTCAGCGCCATGGCTGTGAGTCCTTCTAGTTAAAAATTCAGAACCGGGGTTAATGGATTAGACGAGGTCAAGACGTTCTCCGTCTTTCAACCGCACGATAGCTTTCTTGTAATGATTCGTGCGACCTTGATCCGCACGACGTTCACGGCGAGCTTTGCCATCAAAAGTAGAAGTCCTGACAGCAGCGACTTTTTTGCCGAAATGCTTCTCGACAGCGAACTTGATTTGTAGCTTGTTCGCAGAGCGATTCACAATGAACACATACTCATTGTTCACTTCACCCAGGCGTGTCGCCTTTTCGCTCAAACGAATAGTTTGGATAACAGATTGAGGGTCTAGTGTCATATCAGGCAGTCCTCCGTGCGAGTGTGGAAAGGGCTTCGTTGGTTACGAGCACCTGGGGATAGTTCAGAAGCTGTTCAGCATTGACGTCTTCAGCAGAGATCAATTGCACGCTCTGGACATTACGAGCCGCTCGGAATGTCGTTTCGTCAAAGGTACCGATAACGAGAAGCTTATCAGATTTGGACAATTCTTTGACAGCACCAACGAAGCTCTTGGTCTTACCATCGGCGATGGAAAGTCCGGCAATAGTTGCTACGGCTCCATCTGCAATGCGTGCAGTTAAAGCGGTTCGGAAAGCAAGTTTACGTGTCGCTTTGGTGGTTTTTTTAGCCCATACCGTAGTGTTGCGTGGGCCAAAAACTACACCACCTCCGCTCCAGATTGGAGAGCGCTTGGAACCCATACGAGCATTGCCCGTTCCTTTTTGATTCCAGAGCTTCTTGCCAGAACCAGCGACTTCAGAGCGGTTCTTGGTGTGTGCATTTCCCTGACGACGATTGGCGCGATAAGCGACAACAGTTTCGTGTAGAGCTTGTTTACCTTTGTGGCCTTCCACAAGGTTAAGATGCGCCTGCTTAGCGGCGTCGATCGAAAGAACAGTAGCGGACATGATGGATGAACTTTCTTAGATTACTTTGCCGCTGGTGCGGGCTTCTTCTTGGAAGGGCGAACCACAACAATGCTACCCTTATTGCCTGGGATGGAACCGCTGATGAGCAGAACTCCATCTTCTGGACGCGTCTGAATGACTTTAAGGTTCTGTGTCGTCACACGCTCAACGCCATCGTGACCAGGCATTTTTTGGTTTTTCCAAACCAAGCCAGGCGTCAAACGGCAGCCGATCGAACCGGGACGACGATGCATCATGTGACCATGAGTTGCAGGCTGACCACTGAAGTTCCAGCGCTTCACAACACCTTGGAAGCCTTTACCCTTGGTGGTACCAATGACATCAACCCACTGACCAGCACTGAATAAATCTGCACTCAGTTCACTTTCAGCAGCTGGTAGTTGCTCATCACTAGTGAACCTAAATTCTTTAATGATGCGTTTGGGGGATGTGCCATGCTTCTTGAAGTGACCCATCAAAGGTTTATTGACGCGAAACTCCTTTTGTTCGCCATAACCAACTTGGACAGCGCTATAGCCATCTTTGCCAGACTTGTTCTTTACTTGAATGATCTTATTTCCAGATACATCCACGACAGTCACTGCGATGGCTTCACCTTTTTCGGTGTAGACCTTCGTCATTCCAAGTTTTTTTCCAATCAAGCCGAGTGCCATAATAATTTCCTCTCTGAGGTTTCTGTTTAGATCTTGATCGTGATATCCACACCGGAAGGAAGATTGAGCTTCTTGAGCTCATCAACAGTCCTTGAAGTAGGGTCTACAATATCTAGGAGGCGTTTGTGAGTCCGAATCTCGAACTGATCCATGGACTTCTTGTCCACGTGTGGAGAACGGTTGACGGTGAACTTCTCGATACGCGTCGGAAGCGGAATCGGGCCTGCAACCTTAGCGCCAGTGCGCTTGGCTGTCTCAACAATATCAGCAGTGCTCTTATCGAGGGTGCGGTAATCGTAGGCGCGGAGACGAATGCGAATTTTCTGATTGTTCATGGCGTGAGTCCGTCGTGAATGAAGATAGTGTTAATGAATCAGGCCTGTTTACCGCCTCGCTGCTCAACAATCTGATCAACGATCTGCTGAGGAACTTGTTCGAAGTGACTTGGCTGCATCGAATAGCTGGCACGACCAGAAGAAAGCGTGCGGATAGCCGTGGAATATCCGAACATTTCAGCGAGCGGTACTTCGGCACGAAGAATGGCTGTTGCACCGCGGCCATCCATACCTTGGATTTTACCGCGACGGCGATTCAAGTCACCCATGATATCCCCTTGATAATCTTCGGGTGTTGTACACTCAACGGCCATAATAGGCTCCAAGAGAATACATTTCGCCTTCTTGAGGGCATCTTTTACTGCGAAGATACCAGCCATTTTGAAGGCGTTTTCGTTGGAATCGACTTCGTGACTAGAACCGTCAACGAGTTCAATGTGCATATCGATCACAGGATAACCTGCAATGATGCCATTGAGAGCAGCTTCAACGCATCCGGCTTTAGCTGGGTTAATGAATTCCTTTGGAATGGTTCCACCAACAACTTTGTTTTCGACAACGATACCAGAACCTTTCTCGCCAGGGCGAATCTTGATTACCACGTGACCGTATTGACCGCGACCACCAGATTGTTT
>JBIKYV010000291.1:0-4617 GCA_044355075.1 Prosthecobacter sp. | reverse complement strand
GAAATGGTATCGTTGTTATACAGCGAACCGCTGGTAATCGTGAAACACGACGTGCCAAGGCTGAGATTGTTGCCAAAGCGTTTGGTGCGATTACTTGCAGTGATCGTCAGATTTGCTGGCGAGACCGAAAGATTCCCGGTATTGGCATATGTAATATTGTAATTTGAAATATTACCGATACCGGTATTTGCCAAGACCAGATTGCTGACGGAAATGGCATGAATGCCGGCATTCGCCGTCACCGCAGTGCCGGTGCTGCTGAGGCTTACGCTTGCAATGGTGTCGCCATTGTAAAGTGTGCTGTTTGTAAAACCGGTAATATTATTCAGGCCCACAGTCTGTCCATAAATCTTGGTCACATCTGTGGCTGTAATCGTCAGATTCGCACGATTCACAACGATAGTCTGCTGAACAGAAGTCGCTGCTTCATAAATTTCATTTCCAGCCTGACTGGCTTCAATAATAATCGACCCAGCGCCATTAATGGCAACACCTGAGCCGCTGATGACCCCTGGACCAGAAATCAGAGCATATGCAACCGCAAGCCCGGAATTCGCTGTTGCGGCGAGATTCTGGGCCGAATCACCATAAGTTGCTGGCACGAATGGATTGAAATTGATGGTCTGATTGATTGCATTAATCACAACAACAGACGATGAACCCGTCGATGACTGATAATTTCCGGTATTATCGCTGAAAGTTGCTCCAAGAGTGTGTGTTCCAACAGCAAGGCCCGAGAGACTCCCGCTGGTTGCCCTTCCAGAGCCATCAATTGCAACTGGCGAACCAAAAGCCGAACCACCCACGTAAAACTGTACGAATCCGGCGGGAGTTGGTGCACCAATGGTGGTTGATGTGACCAACACACTCATCGTTGCATTATATCCTGATTTAAATGTTGGAAATAAAGGCGTGATTGCAGTCTGCGTGGCATAGCTCGTTATATTGATACCGAAAGTCTGGCTCGAAGCGGTGCTGATCGAATCGCCGGCATATTCTGCGGTGATGGTGTGATTGCCCAGCGAAAGACTCGTCGTTGAGAAACTGGCGACTCCGTTTGCATTAAGCGATACCGGCGTGCCTTCATTTACATTGTCAACCTTGAACTGAATTGCTCCTCCCGTCACTGCCGCATTGGTATCAGTCGTTGTCACGCTGGCATAGAAAGTAACATTCTGGCCAAATACAGGCGAACCAACCGACGAAGTAATCGCCGTTGCTGTTGATTGACGCGTAACAGTCAGCGTCCCATTATTGTAATGAATATTGTAATTCGGCGAAGCTGCCCCAGTCGCAATAATCGGAAAATTACCAATCGCACTGGAATCGGCTGTTGCCGTGATAATCGGCAGATTCGTAAGGCGATCAGCCGTATCATTATTCACCAGACCGCTGTAGGACACCGTCAGGGTCGGCAGGCTTCGCCCAATCATTACCGTCTGATTGATAGGCGTGATCGTCAGATTCGCCTTCAGAATGGAAAGCGTACCATTGACGTAAGTCATATTGTAATTATCATTAACTGCATCGCCAACGCTGATTGTATAATTTCCGGCATCACTGCCTGCATTCGCCGTGCGAAGTGAAGGCGGGGCTGTGAAATTCGCCACCGAATCACCATTCACAAGCCCTGTGTAATTGCCCGTCAGTGTCGGCATGATGCCGCCATAGGTCATTTCCGTATTTGCAGCCGAAATTATTAAATTCGCTTTGTTGATCGTCAGGCAGCCGGAATTGTAAGTCACATTGTAATTTGTGGTATTTAACCCATTCGCTGTAATCGCATAAATTCCGGCATTGCTGGTTGCCGCCGTGGTGCTTAACACTGGCGAACTACCAATAGAATTCGCTGTATCACCATTCACGAGCCCCGTCATCGTATAAGTCAGTGAGGGCAGCGATCCGCCGTAAATCATTGACTGATTAGCCACATTCACAGCCAGTGGCGCTCGTGTAATTGAAAGCGTACCATTTACATATTGAATATTGTAATTTGAAATAACGAGCCCCGACCCGCTGATCGGGTAACTGCCTGCATTGCTGTTGGCTGAGACTGTTGTAATATTCACTGGCGAAGTCGCCAGGCTCATTGACTCTCCATTAACGAAACCGCTTGTCGAATAACCCAGCGATGGCAGCGAACCATTGCCATAAACAATGGTTTGATCATTAATGGCAACCGTTAATGTCGCAGGCAGAATATGGAATGATAGATTAACGGGCAAAGCAGCATTCACCCAGTCATTCCCAGCCTGAGTCGCCTGAATATCCACGCGGCCAGTCCCAAGCACGCTCAGCACACCCGAAGAAATATTGGCCGGGCCTGAGATGATGGAATAACTGATCGGAAGATTATAAGTGGTATTGCCAACAGGCGTAACCGTCGCCGTGCCATAAGTGACATTTGAAATCGGGGCGAGCGTTATTGTTTGATTCGCTTTAATAATTGTCTGCGTAAGATTGGCTGAACGACTTGCATTATAAACGCCACCAGCAAGGCTGTAGCCTGAATATCGTGCCGATATTGTATGGTTGCCTGCCGTGAGTGTTGACGAAGTATAAGTTGCAACACCCTGCGAATTGGTTGTCACATTTGCAAGCAGAATACTCCCATCATAAAAGCTGATGGTACCACTGGCCGGAGTGTTAGCCGAATCGAGATAATAGCTCGTAGCCGTGAAGGTCACGGGCGAGAGGGCTGTGGCCGTTGAATTACTTGTAATGACGGAAGTCGTTGTATCAAATACCGAATAATCGATCGTTCCAACGGTCGCACCATATTCAATAATCGAATTGGCCGGGTTGCTGATTGTCAAATGAAACTGCTTGGCAATTTCAACGAGACTGCCTGTTCCAATATTGACTCTGATTGTCTTGTTGGATGTGTCGCCAGGGTTCCATGTTAATGTGCCATTTGTCGGAGTATAATCGCCTCTTGAAGCCATTGCTGAGCCATCAGAAGTTGTATAATACACACTGATCGGCAGCAGACTTGATGAAGTGCCACTGACGGTAATCGGGAAATCAATGTAATTTGTTTGCCCCACACCGGCCGGTGCATGTGGCGTTGGCAGATTTGCATCAGTGACGAGCGTCAGAACTGGCGGGCGTAAATTACCAATTGTTGCACTATCAGCCCAGAGTGTGAGATTTGACTGGGTGATATTTGCAACAACACTTGAAATTGAAATGGATCCATTACCGGCGGCAGCCAGCTGGTCCGCCACAGTGCCATCGGCCAGTTGCTGATAGGCCGATGTTTTCTGTAAAAATGTAAGCGTGCCAGGCTCCGTAGTGTTGCTTCCGGAAAGAGCATCAATCGCCAGTCCGACATTAGACATAACACCTGCACTTTGACCGGCCATGAAAGGACTGATTGAAATTCCGGCCTGAGAAGCAGTTGTCTGAATGATATTTTGAATTATCGAGCTGCTGGAAAGATCAAGCACAGGGCTTCCCGCACCGGCGACATAATTTGTCATGCTGGCAAAAGCGGTTGTCATCAGACTGTTAATGGATTTTGAACTATCAATTCCTCTCAAAAGTGCCGCTATCTGGTGGGCAACCGTATAAACCTTCACCTCAGCTGCATAGGCTCTGGCCGCATCAGCATCGCCCTGCAAGGCATTATCCATGGTTCCTGAATCATTCAGGTTGTATCCGGAAGGCAAACCGATGCTGCTGACCAGCAGCGAATTCGCAGCACTTACAGTAAGAGAATGATTTCGAACCAGATTATTGACAATCGTCGTCAGAGGATTAAGCACCTGTGCTGATGCGACTGCCGTGAAAGTGGCATAATTCGGCTGGGCTGTGGCTGTGATAGTGCCGCCATAACCGACAATCTGGCCATCAGGATTTTCAGGCAATGTCATTTCAAATCCGCCATCAGCCCCTGTTGTGGTTGTTGGATTACCACTGACAAAAGTGCCAATACCGGACGGATCATAAAATACAGTGGAATTTGAAACATAGAAATTGAAAAACTTCTTGATTTTACGCCCAGCCTTCTTCAGCCCACCCACAACAGCACTCGTCGCCGTGCTGGCAGCCGTGGCAAGGGTGTTTGCGGCTGATTCTACGGCATCAGCCGTCATTGTATAGGCTTTACTGACATCGTTAGATACTGATTTATATGTCGATACAAACGCGGTTGCTGTCGCCTTGTAAGCCGAGGTTAAATCCTGCACGAAGCGATTAAATGCGCCGCTGAAGATATCACCACAGATAATTTCAACTGATCCATCGAAATAAACCTGAAGGCCGACATCAACTCCACTGACATCTATCGTAAAGGCTGCATAACTATTCTTTGGCCCTCGTGAAATATTCGGCTGATCTTTGACAACGAGCGCACTGCTGTTTGAAAATCTGACCTGGTCAATCAGCACAGTCACATCACCCATGCTGCTTGTGTAATTGGTTGAGAAAGTGAATGTATGATTTCCAATATCCGGAGAAATGTCTTTAATTGTAATCGTCTGCCATTTCTGACCGCTTGAATTAAGATATGTGCCAAGCACAACACCATCCATTGAAACGATCACACTCATCGGATTTGAATTAAATCCATGCCGATTCCTGATCTTAAATGTCATGTCATAAAGCTGGCCTGTT
>JBIKYV010000222.1:0-4636 GCA_044355075.1 Prosthecobacter sp. | reverse complement strand
CGAGGTATTGCTGGAACCAGCGGTTGTTGCTGTCCCACACGACCTTGGCGAACTCGGCGTGCGATTTGTCGGTGAAGGCGAACTCCTTCAGCCGCTTCTCATCGCCACCAGCAGCCTTCCACTTGGCGTATTGCTCATTGAGATACTTGAAGCGCAAATGCCCGCGCTCGACATCGGCGCGGCGTTTCTCCGGCTCGATGCGCTCGACTTTGGCGATGGGCGCTTGCTTCACCAGCGGGCCTTCCCACTCCACCCAATCAATCCACAGCGCGGATGGCGGTCCCACGCCTGTGGCTTTCTGCGCGGTGGTGAAAAGCTCGTGATCGAGCTTCACATCCCGCTTCTCACGCAGCACAAAGGTGCGCGGACCATCGGCGGCGAGGCTCACCGGCACCTCGATGACCTGCGGTGCATCGGTGGTGCAGCTGATTTGGAACGTCTGCATCAAGGTGAAGTCCTCATCGCCCGCCTTGCGACTGCCGAGCGCGAGGAAGTGCCGCTCCTTCGGCGTTCCCTTCACCGCGCCAATGCGGAAGCGCAGCAGGTAATCACCCGGCTCGGCCTTTTCGATCTCATGCTTGGTTTTGAGCCAGCCCGAGGGCTGATCCGGCGGCAGCGTGATGACCTCTTCCTTGTGGACGTTGTAGATGGTCAAATACGCGCCGGTCTTGGTGAGCGGATCGTTCAGGTATCGCTCAAAAGTCGGCCCATGCTGCTCAAAGCCACGGATGCGGAACTTCGCCTCCTGCTCGTCTGGGATACCCTTCTGCGGCTGCTTGGTCTCCATGAACTTCTTCGCCGCTTCGTAGCCGCCTTTGAAATAGCCATTGTAAGTGCCGCCAACCATCGCGTTCGCATGCAACTCAACCTCACGGCGTTGTTTGATCGTCTTCATCGAAGCGGGCACACTCGCGCTAACTACCTCGATCCAATCAATCCAGATGGCAAACTCAGGGCCGATGCCATTGCGCTGCTTCGCTTCGGCAAAGAGACGGCTGGCAGAAGCATCGGAGTCGTGTGAACCACGCTCGCGAAACATGAAGATCCGTACCTTGGACTCGAAGAGCTTCAGCGGAATCTCAAGCGTCTGCGGGCTTTCCGGCGTTCCTGTAATCTCATGGGTGCTCATCACGGTGCAGACGCCACTGGGATCCTGTGGGCCAAATTCAACAAATCTGCGTCCACGTGGAATACCCTTTGCGGCTGCTATGCGGACTCGCACCAAATAGTCTCCTGCTGGCCAATCAGAGGGTATTTGAAAAATCTGGCGATTATTGACATAGGCATCGTCAATGGTGAGAAAGGTACCCTTCTGGGTCAACGGATGCTCCACATAAGCACGATGATGTGGCACAAAATGGTTCCAGTCTCGTCTGCCCATTTGCTCAGCATGAACGGCGTCCGTGAAACCAAAAGTGGCAGGTGAAGGAGCCGATCGGATGCTCGCCCACTGACTGTGAAGGACATTCGCATCACCGGGCTTTTCGGCGTGGATTTTGGCGACGACAGTCGCATTCTCCGGCCTAGCAGCCGCGGATTCAACCGCCGTCGTCCATTTCAGATAACGCTCACGGGCATCGTTCCGTTCACGCAGACCTTTGATGATACGCTCCTTGTTATTCTCTGCCTCAAGATGAATCTTAAATTCTCGTGCGGGCGACGCTGCAATGAAGCGGGCAAAGTGCTCATCCAATGCCTGCCGCCCAAGCGCGAGATATTGCTCAAACTGGTCGCTCGACATGAAAAGCGAGGAACCCACCGTGTCGAACGTCCCCGAGCCACCATCAGCAGGTAGCTCGTTCACACGCAATTCAACGCCAAGCAAATCACGTATGGTATTCTTATATTCACGCCGATTCAGCCGCCGCATCGTGATCTTGCCACCACTATCGCTCAGCGTAGCGCGAGCGGTCACGAGCATACGCGAGAGATCATCCAAAAAATCCGTCTTCAGCGCTGGATTAGGCTGTCTCTCTTCCTCCGGAGGCATTTCCCCGGAGTTGATCGAGTTCAGCACCTTTTGCCAAAGATCCGCATTTGCGACCGTGTTCACATCGAACGCGATGTCATCGAGTCGGACTTTGCCTTTTTGCTTCTCGGCATTGTGACAGGTGAGGCAGTTTTCTTTGAGAAAGGTGCGGTGCTTGACGTCGAGAGTGGCTTGCGGTGCAGCCGCGATTGCGGTTGTTGTTAGGGCTAGAAAAACGAGGCGCATGAGATGATGCAAGAATAGGCGCTGATAATCTGGCTAAGCGGATCGATAACGAGTTCATGACAACAGAATGGAACCGGAGAATGAAGGATTGATTCTTCTGTCCCCATTCTCTTGTCGAAGATCATGCTTGCAGTTCCTTCACCACGCCCGTGCTGTCGCCATGGCGCTCGGCTTCGATGCCGAGACCGTGGAGCATGGTCAGCCACACGTTGCACAGCGGCGTGTCTTTGGGCAGCACGAGGTGGTGGCCGAGTTTGAGCTTGGCGGCTCCGCCGGTGAGGACGGTGGGGCAGTTGTCGAGGTAGTGGATCGTGCGAATGTTGCTGCCGTAGGCGAGGGCGATGTGATCAAACAACGTCGTGCCATCGGCCTCCTGCGTGGCCTTGAGCTTGTCGATGAGACCTGCGAGCAGCTCGCTTTGAGTCTCGTCACGCTTCTGTGAGGCTGCCATGCGGTCGCCGGGGCTGTAGTGACTCATGTCGTGCGGGGCGACCTTGGTGCCGAGACTTTGCAGTAGCGTGCCCACGGGCTGGCGGTAGGTGAGCACCCGCGTGCTATCCGTCTGCAAGGCGGCGACGATGAGGTCATACATGACCTTGATCTCTTCCTTACCAGCAAGACCTGGCTTGGGCTCGGCGACCGGCGGTTTGGACTTCGGCACGCTAAGCCATTGCTCGTCTTTACCGAGCCTTACCTCGATGTCGCGGATGCTTTGGTAATATTCATCGAGCTTGTCGATGTCCGACTTTGTCAGGCCGTTTTGCACGCGCTTCGCATCCTCCAGCACCGCATCCAGCACGCTGCGCTTCTGTGAGAGCATCGCCTGCCGTTCGCTCAACGGCGTGGTCTCATTGGAAAAAAGGCGGTGAAAAACTGCGACAGGGTTTTCTACGCCTGCGACTGGCTTTCCGCGCAAATCCCATGCCATCGACAATCCAGGTCCGTGACCTGAATTTTGCGCATCGGGCGTAGTAAGTTGCATGGAGGCAAAGCGCGTCTCCTTGCCTAAATGTGCCGCCGCCACCTGATCCGCGCTGATACTGTTGTGGAAGCTCTGCCCTGGCTCCGCATAGCGATTCGCGCCCGTGAGCCAGAACGTGCTGCCCCAGTGTGCCTCATTGGCGAACCTGTTCGAGCAACCCTGCACCACCGTGATGTCCTTCTGATGCCTCGCGAGCGGCTTCAGCCCTTCCGACAACTCCCACGCCGCGCCCGTCTTCTTCGCATCCGGGAACCACGTCTCATTCGTCACGCCCCAGCCAAAGCCGAGGAACACCATTCGCTTCGGCGGTGTCGTGACTTTCGGAGCGGCGAAGGCTTTGAAGCCAATGGATTCAAGCGCAGGCAATGCGATGAGCGTGCCGGTGCTGCGGAGGAAATGGCGGCGGGTGGTCATGAGCGAAAATGAGCTGAGTTTAGGCAGAAGAATGGGATGATAAGTCTGCGATTACCTACGAGAAAAAGGAACCCGCTCGATCATGTGGCTAGGCAGCGATTGAGCTAATGAATGGATTCTTTTGCCCCCATTCTCCTGCCTAGTTGATTGGGTTCCAGGTTCACTTCCGCTGCTGTTGATCCATCTCGCAATCCGCATCCATCGGCACTGCGGGGCCACTTTGATCGACGGGATGAGTGAAGAGGTAGCGAAAGACCTCATCATACACCCACTGGCCGATGAGATCCTTGCCGCCGGGCACGACGATGGTGTGGGCGCGTCCGGCGTTGTTTTTCACGTCGATGTTCGTGATGAGGCGGCGCGTGTTGCCATAGGGTGGCTTGGCGGCATCGATGTTCACGATGGGGCCGTGGTTGTGCATTTTGAGCAGTTGCCAGGAGCGGCAGTAGTGATCAGCGGTCCAGCCGCCGTCGAGAATGTGAGTGAAGCCGAAAAAGCGGTTCGAGGGCGTGGCGGAGGGGCCGCCTTGCCAAGTCTCGGTGTTGTCACGAGGGCCGGAGAACATCACCACGCGGTCCACCTTTTGATGCATGGCAAAACGGGCCGAGGTCGTGCTGCCGTGCGAGATGCCGCTCATGATGACTTTCTCCCAGCGCAGGCCGTTGCCGTCGTCGGTGAGGAACTGCTGCCACTTGCCCTCGGGGTTCGCTTTGACGAGCCATTTCACGAACTGCAACGAGCGCTCCATCATGCCATCCGGCTTCGGGATGTTCACCAGCGGGCTGTGATCGTCGCCCGTGGCGGCTTCGAGGCGGATATTGCCCAGCACGGTGCCGGAGCCGTCCTCGTATTGGGCTTTGGTGATGCCAGCGAACCAGCCGTTCGAGTAATGCGGCTGAATGCCGTGATAGCCGTAGCTGGAGATGCGCTCGAACAGTCCTTGATTGTGCCCCATGAGCCAGATCACGAGTTTGCCCTGCGACGGCACACGCGTGTCCACAACGGCAGGTTGAAGGTCGGCGGGC
>JBIKYV010000079.1:0-15916 GCA_044355075.1 Prosthecobacter sp. | reverse complement strand
TTCCAGCCGCACCAATGAGACATCATCTTCGAGGTCAAAGTAGTTCTCTTGTGGCACACGGAGCGTGCGTGCAATCCACGTCTTGCCGGACTGGCGAGGTCCGAGAAGTGCGGTCACCGGCGATGTGGTCATCGCAGCGTAAACATGCTCTTGGAGCCTCTTTCGCGGGAAAAATGGGTTCATGTGCTTGCCAAGTTGGAATTAGACTCCAGATTTGCAAGGTTAAATGCCAATATTGCACACCAGCCCAACACCCCGCGAGTTACCGTTCCATGCAGATGGATTCGGCTGGCAGAGCTTTGAGCGGTTCTGCGCGGCTTGGTTGGTGTCGGGGACCACGCTGCCAAATCTGACACTCGACGGCGAAGGTCCGAGTCGCCTACGGATCATCGATGCGCATCGGGTTGGCAGCGCGGGAGAGAAGCAGTTTGGCATCGACATTCTCGCGACGATGGAGAATCGCGCGACCTGGGTGGTGCAATGCAAGCGGATGAAAACATTCAGCAAGTCGGATGCGGAACGCGCCATCAAGAAGGCCGAAGCCGAGTTCGGGAAACATCATCCTGCACACTACCTGCTTTGGGTCACAGGTGATGTTAAAGCCGACGCCACACTGCTCGTGCATGAGAAGCATCCAAACTGGTCTCTGTGGAGCGGTGAGCGGCTCTCACAAGCGTTTTTCGGGAACACTCCACGCAGCCAGCGCTATCGGATTTTGACCCAATCTTTCAGTCCTGGCTGGGCCAAAGCATTCTTTCCTATCCCCGACCACCTGCTTTCAACTCGTGAGGAGTTCTTCTCCCGCTGGGAAGGAGACAATCGAAGCTTCCACCACCATGCGGCATTGGTTGGGAGAGATAAGGTTCTTGATGCTCTCGTGGGCTTTGCCAGCGGAGGGAAAGGCAGGAAAGCTCTCATCCTTTCTGCTCAAGGAGGCGTGGGCAAGAGCCGACTGCTGGCGGCAGTCGCAGATCAGGTGGAGAGCACGGTGCCCGGTCGGTTCGTCCGCTTCATCAATCCAGACGCTTCTGCTGATGCCGAGCCTCCGCGTGATGAGGAGATGGCCAATATGACCGTCATCCATGATGATGCTCACCGGATGGACATGCCTGGAATCGTGCTGGCGATGCTCACAAGTAAAGAGGCAAACGGCTCGCGTTTGATTCTCTCCACACGGCCTGGTGCGGAAGACAGCCTGCAACAAAGGCTCATGGAAGCTGGCTACCAGGCTGAGGACATCACTCGCCAAACACTGCCCAAGCTCACGAAGCCATCCATGGTCGAGCTTGCAGGCTCAATCCTCGGCCCTAGGAACGACCAAACAGCTCGCGCACTTGCCGACATCTCCGATGGCTGCGCCCTCATCACTCTGGTGGGGGCCGAGCTGCTCAAACGCGGTGAGCTTACACACCTTGATCTGGAACGCAGCGACACCTTCCGAGCGGAAGTCTTCACCCGATTTGAAGGCCAGGAGTTAGAACGAGTTCGCTGCCAGCTAGCCACGCCGCAGTTGGAGAAACTTCTGCGCTCGATTGCCCTCCTGTCGCCATGGGATGCTCACGAACCTTCGGTCGTTCAAAAGATGGCTGACTTCATCGGCGTGCCAATAAGTGACATCCATGCAGCCTGTGATGCACTCATGACATGCGGCTTGCTGGTGACGACCCACAAAGGACTGCGCATCACGCCAGATCTGTTCTCCGATCACCTCGTCTATGTCGCATGTTACGACGAAAAAGGCCGCTCGACTGCCTTCATCGACACTTTCCTGAATCACTTCGCAGATGCGCACTCAGCCCAAGTTCTTCACAATCTAGCTGAGGCTGAATGGAGAGCAGGAAAGAAACACGACGGCAACTCGGACCGCATCGTCACGCCAATCTGGGATCGATTCTTGAAGGAGTTTGAACAGACCACTTTTTGGGATCGCTCACAGATGATGGAGAAATGGTCTGCTTTTGCGATCTACCAGCCGGATCGGTCACTGGACCTCGCCAGTTGGGCCATGGACATGACGACAGCGCCTGCAAAAGTGGGCTACGCAAGCATGAGCACTCACGATCAAGTCCTGCGTCGTGTGCCAGGTATTCTGAAACCCTTGGCCATTTGGAGTAACGAGCATCGCCAACGTGCCCTCCAACTTCTGTGGCAGCTTCATCGTGACTTCACGATTGACGACTTTTCGAATCGCGGACGCTTCGCTGATTTTGCCGAGATTGCCTCCTTCAGACACAACTATCCAGACGCTCCCACCGGAGTCCTCGACTGGCTTGATAAACTTCTGACTAGCAATGATGCCGAACTTGTCGCCGACAAGCCTTGCCTGTTGCTCGACACGACCCTGCGGCCCTATTTCGCACAGATCATCGAGCAAAACTATTGGCGGGACAGGCGCACATTGGTCTTCGGAAAGGTGGCCGTATCCGTAGCGATCACCAAGGCGATCCGCCATCGCGCACTGTCGTTGATTACCGAGGTGGTTATTCCTCGTGGGACGGTAGCGGCTATGAATGTGTTGCCTGTCCTAGCTGAGGCATTTCGGCAGACCTTCGCCTTCCACGACCTGCCTCCAGCGGCAGACCGAGCATGGCGACCTGAGCGGATGATGGCCTTTGAAGCAATTTGTCAGCTCGCCAAGCGCTATGAGCATCCGCTGATTCACTATGCCATAAGGCACCAGGTCCGCTGGCCTATCGTGCATGGGAGAGATGAAGGCTATCGATCCGTCTGTGAGCAGCTCGTGCAGTCACTGCCGGATACTTTCGAGCTTCGTCTGGCAAGGCTGACGCTTTCGTGGAGTCATGACGATTCACTCAATCGATATGAATCAGATCGTCAAAGTGGATGGCAAGAAATTGAACAAGAACACTGGCGCTCGCTGCTCCAAGATGTGGCATCGACCCATCTAAGCAGAACCAACTCGCCAAACAGCCTGCACGACTTTCTTGTGCAGTGGAGTGGTCAATGCGCCGAGCATGGACTGCAAGCAAAGCTCGGAGAACTAATGGCTGAACTGGCCCGCCAGAACCAATCCCTGATGATGGATGTTCTAGACATCGTCTTGGCAGACACATCCTCCCCCTTGGCTGGCTACGTTGGCAACCTCATTCAAAAGGACGCTGGCGCTTCGATCGAAGATATCGAAACCAGAATAAAGCTGGGACTCGCTTCATCGTCAGTCCCGATCATTCGCAGCTTCCTAACGACCATCCAGTTTTCCGACTGGCTCATGACGCCCACCGTCATTGATGCGTTGATGGCAACAGCAGCGCAGGCTCTTGGACCTTTGCTCCACGCCTTCTTCCAGTTGATTGATTTCCCGAGGAAGCACTTCTGGACTAATCGGCTGGCAATCACTTTGGCGAAAAGGGTGCTCAGTGACGAAGACACTCTTCGCCTTGCTGGAGCCATGCTCGGACGAGACCGTTATGCCGATGCTCCGGTGTGTGATGAAGCCATCGACTTGTTGCTCGAACGACTGATCCAGATTCCCCTGCTGCCCAGCTCCTATGAGGAAAAAGGCGTTCTCCACGCATTGGCAGAACGGCATCCAAGGCAGATGTTCGAGTTCTTTTTGCGGCGAATCGAGCGGGAAGAGGAGCTGGAAGCGCGCGGGCAAGGTGGATTTGCAGCAGTGCCGTTCTATGACTCCGTGCCATTGGTAGGTCTGGAGAAGGAGCCCGACTTCGAAAGTCTGGCACGTGACCTCATCGCTAAGATGCTCAGTCGCCCCAAAGAACAACGCCACCCCTGGCGGCAGCTCTTCAAGATGGCAGTCTCCCGCACGAGTCCACTGATGGAGCCGTTAATCCTCGAAGGTCTCGCGAAGGTCGAAACCTCCGACAATTTGATGGATCTGTGTTCACTCACCGCCTTTGAGGGATCAGTCATCGCGTTTCGATATCCCCGTTTGATTGATACCCTGCTCAAAAAGGCACGCAGCATGGGAATCGAAGTATTCGAGAAAGCCAAATGGGAGCTCATCCACGCCGCAAGGCCTCAGTCTCGTGGTTACACCGGTGGCGTTTTGAACGAAGAGTATCGCTATGCGTTGGAGGAAGCTGAAAGAGCAGCTCAGACTTTCAAAGACGACCTCCTACTCGCCCCATTCTACCAGAAAATCGTCGAGATCGAGAAAGCCGATGCTGATCGCGAACGCCGCTGGGTCGAGGCAGAAATGAGCGATGATTGGTAGTACGGGCCTAGGGAGTGCTAAAACGTAGGCTTCTCTCCTCGCAGCGGGGCTGGCCAGAGGCGCTTACGAAAGGTGCCGCCATTGATGGTGGGCAAGACGCCCGAGAGCTGACATGGCTTAGTTGTCGCCTTTCACTGGTTTGCCTGCGGACATCCACCACCGCTTCTCATTGAAGTCGGAATTTGGCGTGGGCAGCTTCGCGCCGGTGCGTTTGAGCCAGGCGTTGAGGGCGTTGGTTAGGTGGGTGGTTTTCTTCGGGCGGTCGGTGGCGAGGTTGTGGGTTTCGTTGGGGTCTTCACGGAGGTTGAAGAGCTCAGTGCGCGGGCCGACGACGAGTTTGCCATAAGGTTTGTCGTCGGGCGTGAAGCCCGTGGTATCGAGGTAGTCGCCGAACCAGTGGATGAGCTTCCATTCGCCCTCGCGAATGACGGCGCAGGGTGTGCGGCCGTAGTTCGTGGTGTAGGTGGGCATGTGCCAGAACAACGCGGGGCGCTGGAGCGGGCCGGTTTGGGTGAGTAGCGGTAGGAGGCTCTCGCCGTCTAAGGTGGCTGCTGCTTTAGCCGCAGCAGGTTTCTCGGATTCGGCTAAAGCCGAAGCCACTTTGAGGAACGTCGGATAAAAATCGACCGTATGCACCGGCACATCGCACTCGCTGCTAGGCTTCACTTTGCCCGGCCAGCGCACGAGGAGCGGGACGCGGATGCCGCCTTCGTAGGGCGAGCCTTTGCCTTCGCGGAGCGGGGCGTTGTTCGTGACGCGGGACAGGCCGCCGTTGTCGCTGGTGAAGATCACGAGGGTGTTGTCGCTAAGCTTGAGTTCATCGAGTTTCGCGAGCAAGCGGCCCACTTCGTTGTCGAGATGCTCCAGCATGGCGAGGTAGTTGGCGATGGGTCGCTCGGTGGAGCTGCCTTCATCGTTGGCCGACCGCTTGAAGCCTCGGGCGACATGCTTCGCGATCAACGCCTCTGGTGCTTCCAGCTTGGTGTGCGGGCTGAAATGCGCGGCGAAGGCAAACCACGGCTTGCTGCGGTTCGCTTCGATGAAGCCGATGATGTCGTCCGTGATGGCGCTGACAGTTTTGTCCTCGTGATGCTCGTTACCATTCGCCGGACCCGCGAAATCGAAACCGTAGGCATCGAAGTAACCCTCACGCTTCCGCAGGGCTGCGACGGCGTAGTTGTTCGCGATGTGCCACTTGCCGCTGATACCGGTCGTGTAGCCCGCTTGGCGCAGGGTGCTCGCCAGCGTGGCTGTTTCCGGTCCCATCGCATCTTTTGCCTCAGCGGAACGCATCGGCGCAAACGACGGCTCCTTCTCGTTCAGCACCTTGAACACGCCGGTGCGAGCGCCGTATTGGCCTGAGAAAAAGGCAGCCCGTGTCGGCGAACACTGCGCATCCGCATACGCCTGTGTAAACCGCATTCCCTGCGCCGCGAGACGATCCAAGTTCGGTGTTTTCAGGTCTTGGTTGCCGTAACAACTCAGCGCATTCCATCCCATGTCATCCGCGAGGATGTGAAGGATGTTGGGACGCGGCCCCGCCGCGAATGACGAATGTGGAATGGCGAATGATGAAGCGATGAGGATGAGGACAAGGCTTTTCATGGCTTCGCAGCGCTATGGAGTTTGGCTTTGTTCGTTTCCCACTCGGCATTCGGCAGCGCCTCCCAGATGCGTAGCTTGCGAAAGCTGGCCTCTGTGCCTGCGCCGAGCATGAGGCTGTGTTTGGCGGTGCCAATGAGCGGATGGCTCAATGTGATGCTTTGTTTGTCGAGCGTGCCGACGACTTCGTTTCCGTAGATCTCCAGCATGACGGTATGCCATTCGTTCAACTTGATCGGTGTGAGCAATTTCACGGTAGTGCCTTTCTCGCGCTGCTTAGTGGTGGGATTGATTTTGTCCGCGTCATACGGCGTCAAAAACAGGCCGCCCTGGCCGAGGCTGAGCGAGATGACGTAGTCCTTCGCGTCTGTGGCTTTCACAAACAGCGAGCGATACTTCCTGCCCTCGTCCGGCACGTCGTTGAGACGCACCTGGCATTGAATGACTGCATTTTGAAACGGGATGCCAAACGAAGCCGTGGCCGGATGATTCGCGTCGGGCGTCTCGATGCCACGGAACTCGCCCTTCGCGATTTCCCAACGTCCGCCTTTGCCGCCCTTGGCGCTGCTGTTGTAGCGCCAGCCGATGAAACCGCTCGCGAAGCCAATGGGCTTGCCGGTGAAGGGTGCAGGCGCTTGAGCGAAGTCCTCACTGGCGAGGAGTTTGCCCCGCGTGGTCATGAGCGTGGCTGGATCGTCGGCTTTGGCAGTTAGGTAGAGTGTCGTTGCGAGCAGCAGGATGAGTTTCATATCTATTTCTTCTTCGCTTTGGCTGGTGCGGTGGCTTTGGGGTAACGCACGACTTTGATGTCGTTCTTTTGCGGGGCTCCAGGCGTGCTGCGACCGGCGCGGATGAGTTTTTCAAAGGCGGCCTGCATGGCTTTGACGCGGTCGGGATGCAGCTGGGCCACGTTCATCGACTCGGCGAGATCTTCATCAAGGTTGTAGAGTTCCGGCTTGGCCTGGGCGACGTATTTCCACGGCCCGTCGCGGAAACTGGGCGTACCGCCACATGCTGTGTTCACGGCGTTCGTGCGGATCGGACGATCCTCGCCTTTGAGCAGCGGCATCAGGCTGAAGCTGTCCTCGCCTGCATCCTCCGGCAGCGTCGCGCCGAGGATCTCGGCGAGCGTGGCGAGGGTGTCGGCTTGCAGCACGAGCTGTTCACAAACGCTGCCTGCTTGGACAACTCCGGGCCATTTCACGACGAAGGGTACGCGATGCCCACCTTCATAGACGGAGGTCTTGTAGTCACGCAGCGGACCACTGGGGAAGTGGCCCTGCTTTTCCATGTCTTTCACGCCGATGTAGGGGGCGCAGCCGTTGTCGCTGGTGAAAAGCACGAAGGTATCCTTTTCGACGCCACCAGCCTTCAAAGCCTCCAGCACGCGGCCAATCACCGAATCCGTCTCCATCACCAAATCGGCGAAGTCGTTGTTCAGACCACTTTTGCCCTTCCACTCGGGATTCACGGCCAGCGGCGTGTGCGGCGAGGTGAGCGGCAGGTAGAGCAAAAAGGGGTTCTTCGCTTCCGATTGCACCTTGATGAACTTTTCCGCCCGATCGGCCAACGCAGGCAATATGCCCTCCAACTGCCAATCCGGCAGCGCGGGACCTTGCAGGCTGGCCTGGTTCTTCACCAGTTTCGATGCGGACAGTAACTCGCTCGGAATGCCAACCGTGCGATCACCGTCAATAAAGCAATACGGCGGCCAATTCGGCACGTCGGTGCCGAAATATTCGTCAAAGCCACGCTCCGTGGGCCCGCCGGGGATGCGCTGCGAAAACACGGCCTTCCATGTCTCGCGATGAGCATCCGTGATCGTCGTGGAGACCGCGCCACCACCGCCCGATTTGCCACCGAAGCCGCTGAAGTGCGCCTTTTGTTCATCGGTGATCGGCCACTCGCGACCGAGGTGCCATTTGCCGATGCAGGCCGTGCGGTAACCGTGTTGCTGCGCCAGTTTGCCAATCGTCAACCGATCTGGGGCGATGAGTGGCTTTCCCCACACGCCAACGATGCCGGACTGAAGCGTCGTGCGCCAATGATAGCGCCCCGTGAGTAGCGTGTAGCGGGAAGGCGAGCAGCACCCTGAGCTGGAGTGCCCATCTGTAAAGCGCATGCCCTCGGCTGCCAGTCGATCCATGTTCGGCGTGGGGATTTTGCCATGCTCCGGGTTGTTCGCGTGCATGTCGCCATAACCCAGGTCATCCGCGAGGATGATGACGAAATTTGGTTTAGCGGCAAAGAGCGATGGGCTTAGGGCAAAGAGGATGAGAAGGATGGGGTAGATCATTGAGGGGAGGACTTGAAGTCAAGTGTGCGAAACTCCGCAGCTCCTGCAGGCAAATGGACGCGCACATGGATGACCTGGCTGGTGGTTGGAATTTGAAGCGTGTGGGTCTGCCAATCCGAGGTTGATTGAAGCGGGAAGGGAAGGCGATTGATGGGAAGAAAATCTTTGTCGCCATCGTTGCGCCAGGCGATGGCAGCGGTGCCGCTGGAGGCTGTTTTGAGGGTGAGATGAAGCGCGGCGGGAGGTCGTAGCCTGAGCTTGGCTTTGGTGATAAAGGTGGGTTTATTGGCCTTGTCGGGTGTGAGAATGAGAAGACTGTCTTTGGCAGTGAGCTTGCCGTTGCGGGCTTCCCAGCCGTTTGTGTCGGCGGCGTTGGCAGCGGGCGCTTTGGCGCGTGGGGAGAGGTTTTTACCTTCGAGGTAGTGATCGAAGTAATCATTCCAGGTCGCGGCCATGGGGCCAAGCGCCATGCCGGGTGGCGTGAGGCCGGCGGCCCAAGTTTTGAGCTTCGTGCGGAGACGTGTCGCGATCTCAGGATGCGCAGAGGCGAGATTGTGCTTCTCTTGGAGATCACTGCCGAGGTCGTAGAGGTATTCGCGATCCCCACCGCGCAGGAGTTTCCAGTTCCCTTCGCGAATAGCGCTCTGAGCCATCCAACGCCACGCGAGGAACGCATGCGGCGCGTCTTTTTTCTCGCCCGTGAGGTAGGGCAGTAAATTCATGCCATCGAGCTCGCCGGGCTTCACGGGGAGATTCACGATACCAGCGGCAGTGGCGGTGACATCGAGCGAGCTGACGGGCTGCTCGTATAGCTGCCCGCCCGGGATGGTGCCGGGCCAGGCGATGAGAAACGGCACGTGCATGCCCCCCTCGGCCAGCATACCTTTTTCGCCGTTGAGCGGTGTGTTCAAGCTGCCGTCCCAGCCACCAGCGTCGCCATTCAGTGGCGAATCGGTTTTATGGATCTTCAATGGTGCCCCATTGTCTGCGATGAAGAAGATGAGCGTCCTTTCGGTGAGTCCGTGCTTCTTCAAAGTTTGGGTGACGAGGCCTACACCGTCGTCCACGGCACTCAGCATGCCGAGTGCAGCGCGTCGGCGCTCTGGCATATTGCCGGGGAAGCGGTCTTTATAATGCTGCGGCGCATCGAGCGGCGTGTGCGGTGCGCGGTAGGCGATGTAGAGGAAGAACGGCTCGTCGTGGTAGCGCTCGATGATCGACGCGGCGGCCTGCGAGCAGCCGTCGATGTGATAAGCCTCGGGCGTGAGCTCGCTCATCGGGCGATCTTTGCCATCCACGGTGATGTTTGCGGAGAAGGTCTGCCCGCCGTGCTGCGCATACACATGCCGGAAGCCATGCCGCGTGATCTCCGGCAGCGGTCCGAGGTGCCATTTGCCGAACTGCGCCGTCACATAGCCTGCGTTTTGCAGCCGCGTGGCGATCGTGGTCTGCTTGTTGAAGCCATCAAGCGCGGAGCCGTTGTTATCGAGATCAAATCGCCCCTGAAAGCGCCCCGTCATGAGTCCGCCACGCGACGGCACGCACTGCGGCGCGGTGCTGTAGCCATGCTTCGCGATCACACCACTGCGTGCCAATTCATCGAGATGCGGCGTACGCACATCTCTCTCGATACCACGGATGCCAAGATCAGCAAAGCCATGGTCATCCGTGTAGAAGAGGATGAGGTTAGGCCTCGCGGCGAAGAGCGGAGAGTAAAGGGCGAAGAGGAAAACCAGAAGGCGCATGGTTTTTGAGAAACGCAGCGCCTCGCCAGAGATTCCAATAAAACTAAGGCGTCGGTTGCCAGAGCTGAACGCCACCGGAAAGAATCACCGTATCGCTCGGCTTTTGCGCTCCTGTAGGAAGCTGTGGAAGCAAAAAGTAACCTACCGCTTTGATCTCGCCTCCAGGAAAGCGCACCACTTGCCCCTGAAAGGGTACTCTTGCCCGAGTGAATAGCGTGCCCGACTCGACCAGTGTAAAGTTGCCGACCATGGCTCCGGTGTTCGCATTCAGGGTAAGCATGACTTTGCTAGGGTTAGCCACCACTGCAGGTAACACGAGCTTGTTATCATCGGTGTAGGTCACATTTACATCTGGATCTGCCGTAGAATTAGCTAGGCCTCCATCTGTGAAGCGTAGGCCGACAGTTCCTGCGTCAGGAAGCCCGAGAATAACGTTCCCTGTCGAGGCTGGTGCCAGATAACCACCTACAGCAGCCAGCGTCACAGGACCAAAGCTGGATGCGTAGGTGCGAGAAACCGTGAGAGGCTTCAACCAGGCCAACTCGCCGCTAATGGCATTGCCTGCAAACTCACCCTGTGTGTCCGCCGTGACCACTAAAGAACCATGCAGGATTCCAGCATTTTTATACAAGGAAGAAAAGACCCAGAAGTCGCCAGAATCACTCAGAAAACCGGATGTCGTAATGCTCTCACCATCCGCCGTTTTCCCAGCGAGGGTTAGTGTTCCGCCCTGGCTCACTGTCAAGGTAGCGTAGCCGCTGCCTTGTGGAATGCTAACCACGCCCTCATCCAGTGGATTGGAGAGATCCAGTGCCATGCTGTAGTAGCCCGCGAGGTGCTCAGCGGGATTCATGCTGGCATTCCAGACTGCACGCCAGCCATTGACCGTGGCCAATCCTACCGTGCCGCTCACATCGCCACTGGCACTATCCAGCGTTAGGCTCACAGCTGCTCCAGCTAGGGTGGTGGTAATGTGCGGTGCACTAGCAGCGAGCCTACCCGTGGCTGAAGTGCTAGCCGAGGCCCCCAGAGCCAGTGGCGTGTTTGGCAATGGCCCGATGATCCGCAGAGTGTAAACACCGCTACTGGTAACGGTCAGGCTGAACTGGCCACCGAGGTTGCGATTGCTGATGTTATGGCGGCTAATGATACCTCCAAAAGAGCCAACATAATTTCTAGGCAAAGCCTTCACCGTAAGCCGCGCCGTTGTCAGGGCACTGCTACCTGCACTATTCGTAGCTCTGATCTGTACATTAAAGACGCCTGACACATCGGGCATGCCGGTGATGGCTCCATTCAGGCCTGCTCGTAGCCCTTTGGGCAGCCCTGTGATGGTGAAGGTGCGCGGGTAATTCTGCGCCGTAATGGTATGGCTAAAAGAAGTACCCACTGTCACCACAGGGAAGGTGATAGGATCCAACACGGGCCGGGTGAATGTAGCCGTCACCGTGGCGGTGTTAGAGTTCACGCCAATAATGTTCGCGGCATTTGTGATTTTGACCCAATATTTGGTCGTGGTCGTGAGCTGTGGGGTAGTGAAAGTGGGGGAATTGGTGCCCACCAGTGTGGCCGTCTGACCACTGGTGCCCTGATACCACTGGTAAGTCAGTGGCGCGCCCCCTGTCGCGGTGACACTAAGGGTGGTAGTCTGCCCACTATTGATCGTGATGGATTGGGGCTGGGTTGTGATGACTGGCGCACCGGGTGCCGTGACGACAAAGTTGAACGTGCGCTGCACGTAGTCTCCGCTGGCATTTGCGAAGCGCCAAGCTCGAATCGTGACACTTCGACTGCCTGTCTGGGTTGTTGTTCCCGTCAGCGAATTCGTATCCCCTGGCACATCCGGCAGGCTGAGGCCTGCAGGCAGCATGCCACTGCTAACGGTCCACGATTTAGGCTGGCTTGGGCTGCCATTCACGAAAAACGTGACCGCATTCGCTCCTGTCAGTTCGGTGCCTGCTATGATGGGCACCGTGGTGCTGCCAGACGTCGGTGAAATTTGGCTGAGCGTCGTCGCCCCAGCGATGCCATCAAAGGCACCCAAGCCCACAACCGTGGCGATGGCGAACTGCGCGGGCTGCATCGCAGCAATGGAGCCTGCGAGATTAAGCTCGGCGGGCACCAAAAGCTGGGCGGCCGGTGTGCGCTGGAAGAGCATAAGAAGCGAACTGGCGCGCTTCAGCAGGTGCTTCAGCTTCAAAAAGAGCGCGGAGGATTTCATGGCGATCATGGGGTGGTCTGGGTTCACGGTTTGTTGAAAATAAAAGGGGCTCAATTGCAGCCGCAGCCGCCTCCGCCCACGCCTCCGCCACCAAAGGCAGCCTCGCGCGAGAAGTAGGCGTGCTGGGTCATGGCCATCAGCAGCGGGTCGCGTCCGGCGTCCATAAGCGGGTTCGCCAGAAAGCCACGTTGGTAAGGTTTCACACGCGTGAGCTGCTGGGAGCAACTGCTCAGCAGCAGAGCTGACATACCTGCGAGGATGAGGAGGGGTTTCATGAGGAGGACTTGTGTTGGTTTTGGAGAAGGTGACTCAGGCGGCCTGGACTTGGAAGCGGCGGAACTCGCGTGTGACATGCACGCCGCGGTCGTCCTGCAGGCAGGCTTCGACCCCAGGAGCATTTTCGGCGAAGCGCAGACCTTCAGAGAGGCCCATGACAAAGACGGCTGTAGAATAAACGCCCGCCATCAGGCAGCTCGGTGCCAGAACCGTCACAGCACGAAGGCCATGCCGCACCGGCCAGCCCGTGCGCCGGTCCAGGATGTGCCCGTAGCGCACACCTTGGTGCTCAAAGCGCCGCGCATAGTCGCCCGAGGCACACACGGCAAAACCGCTGACGGCTAGTCCGCCCACGCATTTCTCCGTCTGGATGCCATCCTGGATGCCCACATGCCAAAAGGGATGCACGCCGTTTCCGCCAATGGCGAAGATGTCCCGCCCGAGATCGATCAGCGCATCGGTGATGCCGTGTTTCTTCGCGATGACGATCACTTGGTCCACGGCGTATTCTTTGCCGAAGCCGCCAAAGTCCAAGCCCATGCCTGCGTGCTTCAGGAAGACCTTGCCACGCTTTCTCTGCACATCTCCCCATTGGGATAAAGACACGGCTTTGCGGATCTCCATCTCATCGGGCAGGCGCTCATGCACGACTTTCCAGTCCCAGACTTGGATGAGAGGCAGCATGGCGGCATCCAGCACGCCGTTCGTCAGCCGGTGCATGGCATCCGCAAGGTCCAGCATCGTCTCCATCTCGGCATCCACGGACACCCATTCCTTACCAGCCGCTTGATGGATGCGGGAGACGAGAGAGTCCGGCTTGAATCGAGAAAACTTCGCTTCAAACGCACCTAGCCAGCTCAGAGCCTCTGCCACGAACTGGAGCGCCTGCTTTTGATCCGCCAGACGGAACTGGATGGCGCAGTTCGTGCCCAAAGCCCGAAATGCGACGCTGCGCACGCCGCGCGCATCGGGATCGATGGAGATCTGGGAAACGGGCTTCGACATCGTGGGCGCTTTCTTCAGAAGGTAAAGTTCAGACCGAAGGTCCATATGCTGGCCGTCACATAGGCGGCAGCAGGCGCTTGATCACCACCAATGCCAGTCATGTCGTAGTGCTCGTAAGTCATGGAAGCCGCCATGTTTTCCGTGAACCGCCAGCGTGTTTTCAGGCCCAAGCTCATGGTCGCCAGCGAGGACAAGCGATAATCGGAAGAGTAGTTCAGCCCACTGCCATCGGGGTATGTCTGTGGCTTGCCGATGTTGAGCCCGTCCAGTGAGTTGTAGAAGAAGTCCGCCGCCATCTGCTGGTAGTAGCGGAAGAAGGGTGTGATCTCCAGTTTTCGGAAGAGGCCCTGCCGCCACTCCAACTGGATGCTTTGAGAGGAGACGCCGTAGTCATCCTGTGTGAAGCGCGCCACAGCATCCAGCGCAGCGTTAGCTTTGTCGAAGAAGTGGGTGACCTGGAGCTGCAAAACGCCACGCAGCCGAGTGGAGGGCCGGTTCTCACGGTAAAGTCGATCAATCGTGATGCTGCCACCAGGAATGGGCTCCTGCTCGGTGCGTTGGATGGTCTTGTACTGATCGTTCAGGTAGCCTTCGGCATAGCCCAAGGTCAGATTGGCCGTCAGCACCGTCTTGCGATCCAGCACCTGGGAAAAGCCCAGGAAGAGATCGTAGCTCCGTTTGTTCTGATTATCCGTGCCTCGAACGACGATGGTGTCATTGAGGTAGTTGAGGCCAAAACTGAGCGTCGTGTTCTTTTGGTTCAGCTCCCACTTGTCGCTCAGAGAGATGCCCTGAGAAAGGTAATCGCTTTCACGGCTGTGAGAGAGTTCCAGTTCCACGCGATGATCTCCGATCTGCTGAGAAAGCGCTGCCAAGACGCCGTTGCGCACATCTTCCAGCTCCGCAAGAAAGGGCTGGGTGCCGCCAGGAAGAGCCCCGCGCGGTGACGAGCCACTGATCGCATCGCGCAAGATCTGAAAGCGAAAGCTGGTGTCCTCCGAGAGATACATCTCTCCCCAGTAATAGTAAGACTCCACGAACATGCGACCATCACTTTCATCATAGACCTGATAGCTAGAATCGAAGCGAAACTGCTCTGCCGCTGGCAGGGTCATGGCGGGTAAAAGCAGAGGTGCCCAGACAGCACCCGAACGAAGGCTGGACACACTGAGCAAAATGTCAGTGGGATGATTCATGGGAGTCTGCGTCCGCATCAACATAGGATTAAGCGTAAATGGGCGACAAGATGTCTCAATCACCCCGGGTTGGCATCTGATGCGAAGGTCTGGCAACTAGCCACCGATACAACACTGGCAACAAAAAGAGTGTCAAAAAAGTGCTACTGACAATGCCACCAATCACGACCGTCGCGAGTGGACGCTGCACCTCGGCACCTGCACCCTCGCTGATGGCCATGGGAATGAAGCCTAGGCTGGCGACAAGCGCAGTCATCAAGACAGGTCGCAGACGCTGCAAGCTGCCTTCGTTGACTGCTGCTGCCTCATCACGGCCTTCATTACGCAGCTGATTAAAGCAACTGATGAGCACCACACCATTCAGCACTGCTACACCGCAAAGTGCGATGAAGCCAATGGCGGCGCTGATGCTGAAAGGCAAGTCACGTAACCAGAGTGCAGCGACACCACCTGTGATCGCAAGCGGGATGCCGGTGTAGATGATGAGTGCCTGCGTCACGCTTTTGAAGGCACTGTGGATGAGCACAAAGATAAGCACCAGAGCCAGTGGAACGACGATCATGAGCCGCGCGCGCGCCTCTTGCAGGTGCTCAAACTGCCCGCCAAACTCGACACGGTAGCCTTCCGGCATCTGGATGGCTGTTTTGATCTTTTCACGTGCTGCGGTCACGTAGGCTTCACTGTCGGTGCCGCCAGCGAGATCGACATTCAATCCTATGCGTCGATGACCTGACTCTCGGCCGATAGCATCGACCTGGGGCACCTCGACGAACTCGGCGAGTCGGCCCAGCGTGATGAGTCCGCCATCCTGTGTGCGCACGGGCAGTGCTTTCATGATTTCGGGCTCGTTGCGGAGGCTCTCCGGCAAACGGACGACAATGGCACGGCGGCGATTGTGCTCGATGAGCGTGCCCGCAGTGTGCCCAGCCATGGCAGTGGTGATAGCGGCATTCACCTCGGCTGCCTCGACGTTGTATTTGAGCATCGCCGCACGATCCACACGAATTTCGAGCACGGGCACGCGACCTTGGCTTTCGAATTCAGCGTTGTTTGTACCGTCGAGACCTTCGAGGATAGTTTTAACTTCGCCCGCGACTTTTTCCATGGTGTCGTAGTCCTCGCCGAAAATGCGCACGGCGAGATCGGCGCGTGAACCTTCCAGCATTTCATTAAAGCGCATTTGGATAGGCTGCGCGAAGTCATAATCTTGCTCGGGCACCTCTTTGGCCAGTTCCTCGCGCACGAGTTCGGCAAGGCGGTCGCGCGTCACTGGCTGGCCGTTTTCTTGCCGCCACTGCTCACGCGGTTTGTAGAAGACATAGAGATCGTACTCGCCAGGTGACATGGGGTCCGTCGCTACCTCACTAGTGCCAATACGGG
>JBIKYV010000078.1:0-15992 GCA_044355075.1 Prosthecobacter sp. | reverse complement strand
AGGCAGTTTTACGGTCGGGATGGAACTCGCAGGGAACGTAGATGCCACATTTGGTGATAATCTCCATCTGGTCACGAAGGCCAGGTTCTTTCTTCAAGGTCTGGCCGATGAACTCCTCGACTTTATAGAGTCCATAGATTTCAGCCGTGTCGAGGGTGGTGATGCCGAGTTCAAGGCACTTATGGAATCGGCGCAGCAAGTCATCCGAGTTTGCTGTTTCGGCGTCATCCAGAATGCGCCAAGTGCCATAGATCAGCTTAGAAAATGAGGGGCCGTTCGGTGAGATAGGAAGTCGTGGAATCATGGTCGGTGAAAAAGGCGCAGACTTGGCTGGCATGCTAAAACAGCATCAGCCTGACACCTAAGCGCTTAGATTCAATCCTTCATCTTCATTCAATCCTTCATCTTCAGCATTATCGCTGCTAAAGGTCCGTTTCTTGAGTTCCAAAATTTAAAAAAAATAGATTTTTTTAATAAATCTAAAAAGTTAATAATTATTAATTATTTATTCTTGTTATATAAATGGATAACTTATAAGGTTTTCAAGGATTCAGCGTGAATCAATCGCACCGCATGAAGAAGCTTCTCCTCCTCCTGAATGACTTCCCTGCCTCAGGCAAGAGCACGGTTGCTTATTGCCTGAGTCAGTACCTCCAGAGCTTGGGTGCTAACCATCAGTTAAAAATGCTGGTAAAGGAAACCGATAGTGATGCGGAGGAGCACCTGATGGATGCATCTAGGCTAACACCGCACTCATTGCTGAAAGTGCTGGACGATAGCGCCATCACGATCCTTGAAGCAGCCACAGGACAGGCCGATTGTTTCGGGAAGTTTTATACAAATCATGGACTGAAATCTTCTCTAGAAGAGGCAGGCATCTCACTTTCGGTCGTGCTACCTGTTACTCATGAGATGGAGAGCTTTGATACGGTAATCGAGGCCGTAGACGTGTACTCCGATCGCGCCGAATACACGATCGTCCAATGGGTGTCCCCTAGCTATGAGGATGAGGACCAGGCATGGCACTGTAGCTACGCCGCGCGAGTCATGGATATGTTTGGGGCTGGGGAGTTGCAAATCCCAGAGATCAGCTTCGAGCTCGATCATCAGCTTCAGGCACGAGACATGGACCTGACCGATATACTGAGAGATAAAGCCTTGCAGTCGCTGATGGGCGATGATTTTAGCAAATGGCATAAATGCGTGCTTAACCAAGTCCATAGCGCGCGATCATATCTCTTCGGCGAGGCTTTCCTGCCTCCGCTGAAACCCAAGTTGGCGGACAAAAAGATACACGCGCAATCACGTGTCGCATGAGGCTCGCCTCTCTAGCAGTGGGATGAACTTTCACTCAGATGTCTCAGTCGGCGCGGTAGGTTCATTACGTCGCCATCATCAGGTGTTACTGGCATGTAGGGATGGCTTTTTCAGGGTTAGCCAGCTTCGGCTGCTGATGACCAGGACGGCTGATAGAGCTAGCATGAAAGACAGACCGAGCAGCGCACCTGTCATTTCATAACGCATCTTCAGCCAGCCGATCCATTCGGGGCTAGCATAACCAGCGAGATTCCCCACGGAATTGATCCAGGCGATGCCCGCCGCCGCGGCCCTACCTGAAAGCATCGCCGTCGGCAGTGCCCAAAAACAAGCGATCGCCGACATGACACCCGTGATGGCAACAGCAAGCCGTGAGAGCAAAAGCCAAGGAGGCAGCCCCGGAATACTACTCGCAGCAAAAGCCAATGCAGCCGTGAAAGCGGATAGAGTCATATGCCAGCAGCGCTCCCCCGTGCGATCCGAATGACCACCAACGAGCAACATGCCCACGGCAGCCACAGCCCAAGGAATGGCCGAGTATAGGCCCACGAGGGCATCGTCCTGCGTCAGCGTATCCTTGATGATCTGCGGCAACCAAAACGACGTGCCATACAGCCCTACGATGAGTCCGAAGTATATCCCCGCACACAACCATACACGAGGCGAGCCCAAAGCGTCTCTACCACGCTGCGTGCAATGGCCTTCAACATTTTTTGCAGTTCCTCAGCCGCCAAGATCTGAGCTAGCATGTTTTTTCACTCAGCTTTGAGCCATGTCGCCTCTGCGGCTCGGTCAGTCAGTAGCCATGGCAAAGCGAGGCCGAGCAGCACAGCGGGGAGTCCCTCCAGGAAAAAAGCCTGCCTCCGCCACGCCGAGCAAAAACGCAGGAAGTAAAATGACGCCGCACTACTGCTGAAGGCAAGGGCTGCTGAAACGAGCCCCCAGGTGACCATAATCCGTGCAATCCAGCGTCGTGCGCCCACTCGATGCAGAATAACATTCCCTGGTACCTCGAACAGAAAGTAACCAACAAAAAAGATGCCTGCACCCGTGGCGAATACCGCATCCGAGAACCACGGTTCCTGCTTCATAGCCAGCTTGGCAAAGCCTACGTTCACGCGGTCGATGTAGGCCAGGATGTAACTGGCAAACAGCACAGGCATGAGGCGGCGGGTGATCTTGTAAAAAAGGGCTGGACTAGCAGTCATGAGCAGAACTTAGACGCGGGACCTTCTCCACCGACGTACAAAGAAAAAATGCCAGCTTCTAGATCTCCGCCAGCCATGAAAAGCCATTAGACACCACGACCAAGCTATCTGAGAGACTAGGGATTGTTGTCGCGTTTGACGCTTTGCGTATGAAGCAAATCCTCCTTTCACTAACTGTTCTGGCTCTCTGCTCCTGCTCCAGCAGCTTCCGTCGCGAGTGGAAAGCAGCCCTTCAACACCCCCAAACATCAGGTATCGTGGGTGCCTGGGAGGGCGAATGGAAAAGCACCCATAACGGCCACCACGGACGGCTGCGCTGTGTGGTCAGCCCTGCCAAGAATAAGCAGGGAGATCATCACTTTCACTACCATGCCACCTGGGCTGGCATCTTGAGCGGTGCTTACCGTGCCGAGCATCGAGTTTTACCGCAGAAGAAAGGCGCGAGCTTCACTGGGCAGCACGACATGCCATCCTGGGCAGGTGGCCGCTACACCTACGGTGGACGAATCGTGGGCGATGAGTTTAACGCCTGCTACCATTGCGCCATGGACGCGGGCACTTTCCAAATGCGCCGTGTCCGCTGAGCGCTGCCTTCCCTGTTAAGATTACCACTGGCGTTCATTCATCAGCAGCTTTTTTCTTCCTCTTAGCTTTCGCTTGATCAGAGGTGACGACGCTGCGGCCTTTCTTCCCTGCGGAGGTCGGCTTAGCCTCTTCTCTAGGAAAGACTGCCGCAAGGCGCTTTTTTACCTCTTGCGTGCTAGCTTCAGCAGCTAGGTTTGTCCATTCATAAGGGTCCTGATGGTGGTCGTAAAGCTCCTCGCTGCCATCCTGGTAGCGGATGTAACGCCACCTGGAATCTCGTGCAGCATGATTCCCAAGACCATGCGTGCAGATGGCAATTTCATGCCACGGTGCTTGGGGATCTTTTAAGAGAGGCAACAGACTTGCACCTTTGACTGGATCAGGCACGGGTAGCTGAGTCAGTTGGCAAAGCGTGGGAAAAATGTGGGTGTAGTCCACGGGGGCCGAACAAGTCGTCCCAGGCTTAGTGATACCAGGAGCTACAATTGCCATGCTGGTGCGTGTGGTTTCCTCCCAAAGAGCAAATTTACGCCAGTGCTGTTTTTCACCCAAGGCCCAGCCATGATCGGTCCACCACACAATGATCATCTTGTCTTTGCGTGGGCTTGCGTCGAGCCCCTCCAAAAGACGGCCAACCTGATCATCGAGAAAAGAGATCGTGGCTAAGTAGGCTTGCACCGCTTTTTGCCACTGCTGTCCACGAAGCACCTTGGCATGATCTCCCTCAGGCTTGGCCATCTTCACACCTGCTGGGGGAAGGTCTGCCAGATCATCTACCTTCACCTTGGGCAATTGGATACTGTCGAGGGGGAATCGCTCGAAGTACTCGCGCGGCACATACCAGGGTAGATGCGGCTTCACATAGCCAACCCCGAGAAAGAGTGGCCGATCCAGAGGGGCAGTCATCAAGTGCTGGATCGCCCAATCCGTGAGTTGGAAATCTGCCATTTCGGAAGGCTTTGCGTCCATGGGTCCCCAATCGAAATGATCACTATCCAAGCCATTCAGGTTCGCCACAGAGTCATGCCCACTCGGGAAAAGCCCTGCCCACTCTGTCCAACTATCGGAGCGTCCCTCGCTGCCATAACCATGGTAGATTTTGCCAGCTCCGCGGGTATTGTAGCCGTGCGCGAGAAAATGCCGGTTGATTGTGATCGCATCCTTCAGCACGTGATGGGCAGGATCGCCATTCGTGTAGATGCCGGTCGTCCATGGACGCTGTCCACTCATCAGAGCAGAGCGTGATGGATTGCAAGCAGGCGCCGCACAATGGGAGTTGGTGAACGCCAAGCCGCGCGCCACCAGACGGTCGATGTTCGGCGTTTTTGCTTGGGGATGACCGCCCAGATAGCCTGTCCAATCATTCAAATCATCGACCGCAATGAACAAGACATCGGGGCGATCTGCAGCAGCAAGCGCAGAGAGCAGCCCGAACAAAGACAGCAAAATGGAACCCAATTTTCTCATGCGGCGCTACGAACGACGGCAGAGACTTACTTCATTCACGAGTCTTTGATCATCACCGATCCAATTCAGGCAACACAGAACCAAGTAGATCGTTTCTCAAAACTTCATAGGCACGGGTGGCCCGCCGAATTTGGGCTGGGTGTTTAGCACTCGCACATCCAGGAATGCCTGGAGACGCGCGAGATACTCACGGAGATAGGTTTTACGTCCCACAGTTCCCTGCACATCCGCAGCATTGAAACCATAAGGTTCCAGGCCTCGCATCCGTCCGATGAACACCGCCCTTTCGTTATGAAAGCGCTGGGAAACGATAATGAATCGGCTTTGTAAAAAAACGGATCGCGCGCGTGCCACGGAGTCAAGCGTACGAAAACCAGCATAGTCGCAGTAAATTAAGCGCTCAGGAACACCCAACTTGCTCAAGGCTTCTTTCATTGCCGTTGGCTCGTCGTAATGCACCGCTCCATTGTCACCGCTTACGATCAGCGCTTTGACCTTGCCCGCATGATAGAGTTCCGCGGCAGCCTTCATTCGATGGGTGAAAAACAAGTTCGTCCGGCCTGCAACACGGGGAGAACATCCCAGCACCAGCGCAACATCTACTGAGGGCAGCTTTTGCACCTGATCATAGCAGTAGGGCTGGGCGACGTCTGCGACCCACTGATAGATCGCAGGAGGAACTGCCAGCGCCACGAGCAAGCCAATTGCCAAGGCGATCCCGAGAGCTTTGCGCTGATGAATGACAGACCACTTCATGCTGGGACGATAAAGCTGCATCTCATTTGAGAAAACATTCATCATGAATCGACGCCATTTTTTTGCGACTACTGCTGCGGCACATTTCAGCCGCTTCGCACATGCATCCCCTTCCCGACTCAAGATCGGTCAAATCGGCACCGCCCATGCACACGCCAGTGGCAAGATGAACTCCATCCGCGCTCTTCAAGATCGTTGGCAAGTCGTAGGATTGGTCGAACCAGAGATCACAGCATCAATATCGCAAACCGCTTACCAAGGTATTCCGAGGCTTAAAGAAGAAGAACTCCTCCAGCAGTCTGACCTTCACGCAGTCACGATCGAGACCGCGATTGAAACATCATGTCAGACTGCATGGCGATGCCTGAAGGCTGGTAAACACGTTCACTTGGACAAACCCGGCGCTCTTGATCATAAAGACTTTCGTCAAATGCGTCGTTTTGCTGAACAAGAAAAGCGCATTGTGCAGTTGGGCTACATGCTACGTTATAACCCTGCCTTTACCCTGCTTTTCCAGGCAATCCAAGAAGGTTGGCTTGGTGAGATCACGGAGATTGATGCATCCATGGGTAAACTGGCCGATGTCAGCACACGCCAAAAAATTGGCGTACTCGCCGGAGGTGGTTTTTTTGAACTCGCCTGCCACCTTGTGGATGTGGTGGTGAAGCTGTTAGGCAAACCCGCGGCAGTTCACCCTTTCTCGACACCAAGCCAAAACGATGGAGTGCAAGACAACCAAACGGCCGTACTCCTCTATCCTAAAGCAGTAGCAGTCATCCGCTGTAATCATGCAGATCCCTTTGGAGGCCCGAGACGCAGGTTCCAAATCACAGGAACGGAAGGTCAATTTGACATCACCCCTCTGGAATCAGGGAAAGTGAACCTGTCCCTGACTCGATCCTGTGGGCCCTACAAAAAAGGAACACAAAGCCTGACCCTGAAAATACCCAAGGACCGCTACATCGCGGAGTTTATGGACTTGGCAGATGCCATTGAGCAGCAGCGGCCACTCACGTGGAGTGCTGAGCACGACATCTTAGTGCATGAGACCTTGCTGCGCGCTTCTGGGGTGTGGCATTGACCTGGGACAAAAACTTTCTATCAAGAGCAAATGGCATTCCCTCTTCGTTCCCCTCGCGACACCGTCGGTGGCATCATGGTCTTTGGACGTATCTTGGATAAAATCCGACTTCAGGCGCACGAAGGAAAACTTCCCTCCGGCTATCATCTCGGCTTCATCGCTGGCAAAAGAACCTTTGATGACCGTGTCTGCACGCTGCTTGAAGTTTCTTTCGAAGAACTCACTAACCGCGTATTGCAGGGCGGAAGCGACGAAGAGGTGCTAGACTGGTGCTTCACCAATGGCAGAAAGCCTGATGAAGAACATATCCGTCTTTTCAATGGCTTCATGACCAAGCGAGGCTGGCGTGATGAAGCGAGTGCCGGACTGGAAGAACAAAAGGCCGAAGCAGGCCTAGGCCACCGGACTGACATCGTCACCTTTTTCGATTTGATGGATATCGAAGAAGGCCGTGCTCCGTAAATGATGATTTAGCTAATCATCAATCATCCAATGGCAGTCGCGACATGCGCTCGGCGGATTCTTTTTTTAGCATCATCGCACGCACCACAAAACTGAAGAAAACAGCGGCGGTGACGCCAAAGGCGAGGAAAGGAACCCAGTTGAACCAATTTTCATAAGTAAGGAGTCGGAACATAAAAATGAGGATGAAAGAGACGTGAAGCGCAATCACTCAGCACCACGAATCTGGCTGCGATTCACATCAGGGTTCATGGGTAGAGGCACCAACTGCGGCTTGGCAGGGTCTAGGATCTTTTTCTCGACTTCAGGCGTGTCATACTTACCGAGTTTTTGAAGATAAGCGATGAGCGCAACGATCTTAGTATCAGGCACAGCCACTAGCTTCTCCGCCTTCAATTTTTCCACAATGTCGATGCCTTGTTTGATAGCATTTTCCTTAACTTCAACATCCGTCATTGTGGGGTAAGGCACACCAAGCTTTACCATCGTTGCGATCTTAGCTGGCAGTGTCTTTTGATCAAACTTCTCGTCAAATAAGTGTGGATAAGCCGGCATATTCGACCCCACCGATGTGCTGCGTGGGTCCTTCATGTGGTTGTAGTGCCAGCTGTTCGGATACTTACCACCTTCACGTGCGAGATCTGGCCCTGTGCGCTTTGACCCCCATTGGAAAGGATGGTCATAGATACTCTCACCCATGCGCGAATAGTCGCCATAGCGAAGCACATCGGGCAGCATGGTACGAATCATCTGACTGTGACAGTTGTAGCAGCCTTCGCTGACGTAGATGTCTCGGCCTGCCAGTTCCAGCGGCGTGTAAACCTGCTGGATTCGGTCTTCCATGTTCTTGGCGCGATTCACCATGACGGTTGGCACAATCTGGATCAAGCCCCCCAACGTCACCGCAACGAAAGTGAGGACAGTGAATGGAATCCAGTTTTCCAAAAGATGTTCATACCAAGCTGACCAGTTGGCATGACTCGCAGCGAAGCGCCTAATCACGATTATAGCAAAAAGACTCGCACCTATGAGCGCAGCGATATCAGCCCCCTTCGGCAAGAACAACCAGCCCATGGCCAAAAAGAGTCCACCAAAGACATAGGTGATTGGGCTCGCAAGAAAGGTCGTCTTCAAACCCATGGTGTCATGCGTTGGGCGCTCAATCACCGCGACCATGCAGGTCTCATTGACCGCTTTGCCTGACTTTGCCGTTTTCCAGAGATTGAACAGCATCAAACCCATGCCCACGAGATAAAGAGAACCGCCAATAATACGGAAGCCCATCATTGGACGAATCGCTGTCAGAGTCTCAATGAAGTTTGGGTAGGTAAGCGCGGTCCCAGCTGCGTTGGTACTATTCAGCATCAGCCCCTGCATGATACCAGAGACCCACATGGCGGCCACGTAAATGAGAATGCCGATCAGGCTAAGCCAGAAATGCATATTCGCCATCGAGACGGAATGCAGCTTAGTGCCATAAAGACGTGGAGTGAGCCAGTAGAACAAGCCCGCAGCCATCAAACCATTCCAGCCGAGAGCACCACTGTGCACGTGGCCGATAGTCCAATCAGAGTAGTGGGACAGTGCGTTCACCGCCTTGATGGAGAGTAGCGGTCCCTCAAAGGTGGACATACCGTAGAAGGTTACCGCGGCGATGAAGAACTTCACCACAGGATCGGTGCGCAGTTTATCCCAAGCACCGCGAAGCGTGAGCAAACCATTGAGCATTCCACCCCAGCTCGGAGCCCACAGCATCAGGGAAAAAAACATGCCCAGCATCTGTAACCAGTGCGGCAGAGCTGTATTCAGCAGATGGTGCGGACCCGCCCAGATGTAGATGAACACCAGGGACCAAAAATGGACGATAGAAAGGCGGTAAGAATACACAGGACGCTCAACTGCTTTAGGCAGGAAGTAATACATGATCCCCAAGATTGGAGTCGTCAGGAAGAAGGCGACCGCGTTGTGCCCGTACCACCACTGGATTAAAGCGTTCTGCACGCCCGCAAAGATCGTGTAGCTATGTGTGAGGCTCGTCGGAATTGACAAGTGATTCACGATGTAGAGCAGCGCGATCGTGATCACGGTGGAGATATAAAACCAAAGTGCCACGTAGAGCGAAGGCTCATTGCGCTTGGCCAGCGTCCAGAAAAAGTTCACCGCGAATACCACCCAGATCAGCGCCACGGCTACACTGATGGGCCAGATTAGTTCCGCGTATTCCTGCCCCCGAGTGAAACCCAGCGGCAATGTCACAGCAGCGCTTACAATGATGAGCTGCCATCCCCAAAAGTGAATTTTGGACAACAGATCCGAAGCCATGCGCGCCTTACAAAGACGTTGCGTGGAGTAGTAAACTCCGGCGAACATCATATTTCCGACAAAAGCAAAGATGACCGCATTTGTATGCAGCGGACGTAGACGACCAAAGCTTAAAAACGAGGTAATATTCAGCTCATGAAAGTTCAGCTGGGCAGCGACAATGACGCCAACGAGCATGCCGACTATACCCCAGATCATGGAAGCCCACATGAACTGACGGACGACTTGATCATCAAACTCGATGAGTTTTTGATTAGCAGTAGGTGCAGAGGTCATGGCGTAGACAGGGCTTATTTTGAGAGAGCGCGGCTGCTAGCTACGGGGCAGTCAGTATCCAGTGGCAGCAGAGACATCTGCTCACTGGATCGGCGCTGATGCTGGCTGCGCTCAGCAAAGAACAGGACGGCAAAGAGAACCGCGAAGGCGAGGCTCATGAAGATAGTGACGGCAAAGACTTCCATGTCTCTGCCAGTGGAGCTTCATCTCACCTCACCTGCTCGCCCGACCTTGGTGTAGGGTGCCCTTATCTTGTGGACATGGCTTGTTGCACTCGTCTCGCCCAGACCTATGCAGCAATGCCTATGCAAAAAGCGGCCACCATCGACCAATTCATTCTTCAACTACGCGCCGAACTAAAGAGCCTGACACGCGCCGCACAAGATGCTTTTGCCGCAGCGACAGACCCTGACAGCAAGGCGGAGAATAAGTATGATACACGCACACTGGAGGCTTCCTACGTGGCGAGAGGTCAGGCTCAGCGGGTGGCTGAACTCCAGCAAGCCGTGGCAGCTTTTGAAGGTTTATCCCAAGAAACTGTTTCGCCCAGTAGCCCGATTGCCTTGGGTAGCCTCGTCACGCTGCAAACCTCGGATGAACCGATACACTGCTTGGTCACTCCCTTCGCAGGTGGCACCGAGGTTGTGGTCGATGGGCAAGAGATTGTCACCATCACCCCAGCGTCCAGCATGGGAAAAACTATTTGGGGACGCCGAATTCATGAGCACGTGATCTTACCTTCAGGTGTGAAGGTGCAGATTATCGAGCATCAATAACCTTGTCCTGAGAGATCACTTGAAGAGCTTAGCAGCTGCCTTCAGGTGGGCTGCGTGCTCTTCCATTCGCATCTCGACACGCTCGCGGATGGTACGTTCTCCGATGCCATCATGCTCTGTAGCGACGAGAGCCTTGAGCAAATCGATCAAAGAGCGCACATCATTCATCATGACATATTCTGGTGCGATCTGCTTTGAGGAGTCGATGTTATGGTAATTTCCCAGAGGGATTGAAACACCTGCGGCACGGAAACCTGCGGCCTGAACGGCAGTAGCCTCGCAAGCCCCTGCATCCAAGAGGCAGCGCTGCACACGGATACCTTGTTCCTTGGCGGTCGTGGTCAAAATAGAGACGGCATCACTATCAAAAACGGAAAGCCGATCACCGACACGAACCACTGGGCCTCCACCCATGACTGCACCATTCACTGGTCGGCTTGTCTCAATGGAGAGAAAGATATCTTTTTTTCCGAATGGCCATTTTTGGGCACAGTGCCAAGCACCGAGGAAGCCAATCTCTTCTGCACGAGTGAATACAGCATGACAGGTGGTACTAAGATCGAGCGACGCCAGCTCCCACAAAGTCGCGATAATCACCGCACAACCGATCAAATCATCGCAGGCGGTTGCTTCGACTTTTTCAAAGGTAATCTGTGTGGGAAAATTCCAGGTGGCGATTTCACCGACAGCTTTGCTGCGAAGCCCACGAGCAACACCTTGCTCCACAAGTTCAGGAGACACGCCTCCTAGGAAGTCCCATTCGTTTTTTTTACCACCAGGTTTCTTCACAAAACCCGGATGATCCATATGAGAGGCTAGCACCCAGGCCGGACTGGCTTTGGTTTTGCCATGCTTGTAGGTCGCAAGCAGGTTGCCGAATTTGTCGCGCTTAAGCTTTACATGGGGACAGTCTTTCAACAAAGACTCGATCTCCGCACGAACATGATACTCGTGAAACGGAGCTGTGGGCTGTTTGAGAATTCGCTTGAGAATGGTCGCGAGGTTGGGCACTGCCATGTTGGTATACTAACGCCTTTTTCCATTCATCCAACTACCAAGGTGAAGAAGCTCCGATATTTCTTCGAGACAACACTGGTGGCCTCAGCCGCCTGGTTGCTGCCGCGCCTACCCCGGAGCTTCATTATGCTAGTGTCCAAAAGCATTGGCTGGATCGCCTATCAGGTGGATGCACGCGGTCGCCGCACCGCTCGGGAGAATTTGCGCGCAGCTTTTCGTGGTTCATTGAATGAGAAGGAGGTGCGTCGGATCACCCTGGGCTCTTATCAGAATTTTGCCAGTACCTTTCTTGACCTTTTCTGGGCACGGGCATTGACCGATGAGAATTGGTCTAAGCACGTCAGCATTCGCATGGATGATCTTGAAGCCGAGGCCAAAGCTCGGGAAACGGGTGCCGTCTGGGTCACCCCACACTTCGGCAATTTTGAGTTCGTCAGCCTCATCTGGGGTTTTCGAGGCGTGCCCTTCACCGTAGTTGCTCAAGATTTTAAAAATCCGGGACTGACCGGCATCTTCAAGAGGCTAAGGGAACATTCGGGCCACCATGTGATCTCGCAGGAGATGGCAATGCTGAAATTAATGAAGGCCCTGAAGCGCCAAGGCCATGCAGGTTTGCTCACTGACCTAAACATCAAGCCAGGAAAAGCCGCCACAATCATCGACTGCTTTGGCCTGAAGACTTGCGTGCCGACTCTGCATGTCGAATTAGCCAAAAGGCTCAGGCTTTCCATCATCACCGGTGTCTGTCAGCCTGCGCCTGATGGCCGCTACGAGGTGCGTATTTTTGAGGCCATCCGCCCCATGCCAGAGGACAACACCCAAGAGCTCACTCAGCGCATTTGGGATCAATTCGAAGCCGCTATCCGCGCCTACCCTGAGGGATGGCTCTGGATGTACAAGCACTGGCGCTACCTGCCAGGAACGCAGCGGGATGGCACTTACCCTTTGTATGCCAATCCCAACGAAGGATTCAGAGCGCTCATGAGTTCCCTCACTTCACATCCAACTCAGGTTTGAAGTCTGCCGCATGGTAAGAGCTGCGCACGAGAGGTGCGCTGGCCACGTGGCGAAAGCCTTTCTTGATAGCAATCTGCTTGTAGTTCTCAAAGGTATCCGGGTGGATGTAATCGATAACAGGCAAATGCTGTGCCGAAGGGCGCAAATATTGGCCAAGCGTTAGCACCGTGACATCGTGCTCCAGCAGATCGTCCATGACCTGAAAAAGCTCTACCTCGGTCTCGCCGAGGCCGAGCATCAGCCCACTCTTGGTGGCACATTTGTAGCCTAGCTCTGCCGCCATAGCCTTGGCGCGCTTCAGTACGTGCAGACTGCGATGATACATGGCACGACTGCGGACCAGAGGCGTGAGCCGCTCCACGGTCTCTAGATTGTGGTTAAAGATGTGTGGTCGAGCCTTCATCACGACTTCCAGTGCATCATCTTTGCCATTGAAGTCAGGCACCAAAATCTCGATCGTGATCTCAGGAACGGCAGTACGCACAGCCTCAATCGTGCGAGCAAAGTGCTCTGCACCGCCATCCTTCACATCATCTCGGGCCACTGCCGTAATGACCACATGGTTTAAGCCTAAACGCTTCGTCGCAGCGGCCACGCGCTCGGGCTCATCGGCCTCCAGCGCAAAAGGCTTGGCTGTTTTTACGGCGCAGAAACCACAGGCACGCGTGCACCGATCTCCTGCGATCATGAAAGTGGCCGTGCCTTGGCTCCAGCATTCCCAGCGATTCGGGCACTGAGCCTCCTCGCACACCGTATGCAGTTTCAGATCCGAGATCAGAGATTTCGTGCTCCAGAAGACAGGATCACGTGGCAATTTCACACGAATCCAGTCGGGCTTTTTGTCCTGATGCAGGGCGGGGTCGATCTTGCAGGCCATAGGGGGGGAAAGCTCACGAATGCGGCATCCCGGTCGATTGACAACCCCGAATTCATTACCAGTTCAGAGACTTAGACGAACGGGCCCGCGCACTGTGTTCAGGTCCACCTCGACGCCACCCTGGGTGATCCGTAACTTCCCAGCAGCCTGCAAACTAGCTGCAACAGAGCGGACATCGACCATGAGCGACCGCCAATTTTCCGGAGAAAGTCGCCGCGCTACCTCAGAGGGGCAGATGCTTTTCCCCAGACCGCGGGCATTCACTAGCGCCAGCATGATTTGCTCGATCGGTTGCGTCTTCATACTGGGCGTCGCATTTCAAAGAGATCCTGTGTGCGGCAGTACCAGTGCGGAGACTGCATGCGCCCGATTGGATGATAATGCCCTGCCCGGATAAGCCAAGTAACAGGGTCGAAAAGTCCCTCTCTCACATGCACACGCAATACTTCACCAATAACCAAGCGATTCCCACCAATCTCAAGAATACTATGACAGCGGCACTCCAGGCTAGCTGGAGATTCTGCGATGCGTGGTGGCTGAACCACCCGGCTCGGCACTGCTGTCAGTCCGGCCAGCGTCAGCTCATTTTCACCAGCAGGCAGGCTACTCGCGCAAAGGTTCATTTTTTCCGCCAGTGGCTCATCGACGAGATTCACCACAAACTCCTGTGTCATCCGAATGTTTTGCGCGGTATCTTTCGGGACACCAGGTTCACGATCTCCTGGGCATAAACCAACAATAGGCGGACTATCCCCCAGCACATTGAAAAAACTAAACGGAGCCGCATTGACCCTTCCCCCTAAATCGACCGTGGTGGTCAAAGCAATCGGCCGGGGCGTGACCAGGCCGGCAAGAATCATGTAGGCATCTTCGCGGTGAGGGCCAGTGAGGTCAATTTCCATGAGAAGTGCTGTTTTCCCACATGGGCCCAATTTGGCAAGAGTGCCATGCTGTGGAATACAGAGAGAGGGATTCCCACTAAAGTGGCGTTTGAAAAATCTACCCAAGAAAGCCAAAATCAAACCCTGTCGATCACCCTTAACAACCTTGAGAAAAACCTTATGAAACACTCCCTTTTTCTAACCCTGCTTACAACAACACTCTTCGTTTCCCTCTTTTCGGCCCATGGTCGCAGCAGCAAATCCAACATCGGCACCATCATTGAAGACCTAAACGTCCGATTCTCCGGCAAGCCCCCAGAGCTCAAAGGTAAACCCTATGTTCTTGAGTTTTGGGCTACGTGGTGCCCACCGTGCCGACAGAGCATCCCACACCTGAACGAAATCTATAAAAAGTTCAAAGCGAGAGGACTGGAGGTCATCGGCGTGACAGATGAAGACAAACAGACCGTGCGTAACTTTGAGAAAACTCTTCCGATCGACTACACCGTGGCCTTCGACACCTACAAAAAACTGAACAAAGACTTTGGTATTGAAGGAATCCCCCACGCCATGATTGTTGACACTGCTGGCAAAATCGTTTGGGAAGGACACCCGATGGGCTTGAACGACACAGAGATCGAAGCCGTCCTTAAAAAGTAAACTTCGTTGTGAATTCGTGTTTGAAGCCGTTATCCCATGCATGAGCTGCTTTCATGCGCATAGGCACATGACTTGCGCATCCCTAGTTGCCAGCCGAACGGCTGCGGTTAGTCTCCGCTCCCGTCATCTCGGCGGGCGTAAATTCCCCCGACATGTCTGAACCGGCCAATCCTTTCCAAGAAACATTGCTGTCCCGCCATCGTGCTGAACCCTGCACGGTCGTGATCTTTGGTGCCACTGGCGACCTGACGAACCGCAAGCTCATTCCCGCACTCTACAATGTAGCAGCATGTGGCGATTTGCCCCCTCAGTTCAAAGTCGTCGGCTTTGCCAGACGAGACAAAACTGATGAAGTCTTCCGCACTGAATTAGAGATCGGCAATCGCAAAAACTCCCGTCAAGGCCACAATGAAGAGCTTTGGGACAGCTTCAGTCAAACGATTCACTACCACCGCAGTGAATTTGAAGATCCTTCCGGCTACATCCGACTGAAAATGCTCTTGGATGAGTTCGATAAAGAACGCGGTGCCCCGGCGAATCGTCTTTTTTACCTAGCCTCAGCTCCGGAAGCCTTTAAACCTATCTTGGAAATGCTAAAGGCCACTGGTCTAAATCAGGGCGTCGGCGGCAAGTGGGCACGCGTGGTCTGTGAAAAACCCTTCGGCAAAGATCTGGCCACCGCCCGAGCTCTCAATGAGACCGTAGCGGCTACTTTCGAAGAAAAAGACACCTACCGCATCGATCATTACCTGGGCAAGGAGACCGCCCAAAACATCATGGTGCTGCGTTTTGCGAACGCCTTGTTCGAACCCACCTGGAACAGTCGCTATATCGACAATGTGCAGATCACTTGTGCCGAAAATCTCGGCATGGAAGGCGGCCGTGGAGGCTACTATGACACGGCAGGAGCCCTCCGCGACATGGTACAAAACCACCTCTTCCAGCTACTGAGCCTCGTCGCCATGGAGCCGCCCACCGATTTAAGCGCCGACGCTGTACGCGATGAAAAGGTCAAAGTCATCCGCGCCCTGCGTCCCCTTATTGGCCCAGATGCTGTCGGTAAAAACGTCATCCGAGCCCAATACACCGCAGGCAGCGTTGATGGCGTCCCCCGTGTCGGCTATCGTCAAGAGGACCGCGTCAATCCAGAATCCATGACGGAAGCTTACGTGGCCCTACGTCTCTATATCGACACTTGGCGCTGGCAGGGAGTTCCCTTTTACATTCGTGTCGGCAAACAACTGCCCAAGAAAGCAACCGAGATCAGCATCCACTTCAAGAAGCCGCCAC
>JBIKYV010000077.1:0-16066 GCA_044355075.1 Prosthecobacter sp. | reverse complement strand
ATGAGCGATGCCACCCGCAGCCTCGTCGCCGCCACCGCCAGCAGCCGATTCACCGTGCCGAATTACTACGCCGACCCCAAAACCGGCCAAAGCATGAGCCTCCAGGTCCAAGTGCCAGCCACGATGATGAAAAGCCTCGAAGACCTGCGCAACCTGCCCATCAGCGCCACCGATAAAGCGCCCGTGCCTTTGCGCAACATCGCCAAAATCAGCGAAGGCAACGTCATCGGCCAATTCGATCGCTACAACATGTCCCGCACCATTTCGATCATCGCCAACTTGCACGACCAGCCGCTCGGCAGCATCGCCAAGCAGGTCGAAAAAGTCATCGCCGACAACCCAGCGCCCACCGGCACCAGCGTCGCCCTGCGCGGCCAGGTCCCGCCGATGAAGGAACTGCAAAGCGGCCTGCAAACCGGCCTGCTCATCGCCATCGTCACCATCTTCCTGCTCCTCGTCGCGAACTTCCAAAGCCTGCGCCTCGCCCTCATCGTGCTCACCACCATTCCCGCCGCCTTGCTCGGCGTCGTGCTCGCCTTGAAGCTCACCGGCACCACCGTGAACCTCCAGAGCTTCATGGGAGCCATCATGGCCGTCGGCGTCGCCGTCGCGAATGCCATCCTGCTCGTCACCTTCGCCCATCGCGCCCAGCTCACCGGCATGACCAAACGTGAAGCCGCCCTCGAAAGCGCCACCACCCGCCTGCGCCCCATTTTGATGACCAGCCTCGCCATGATCGCCGGCATGGTCCCCATGGCCCTCGCCAAATCACAAACCTCCCCCCTCGCCATCGCCACCATCGGCGGCCTCGCCTTGGCGACCGTCGCCACGCTGCTCGTGCTACCCGCGGTGTATGCGTTGCTGGCGAGCAAGACCGCGAAGAATGCATCTCTCGAACCCATCGACTGAATGAAGCTCACTCCCAAAACCCAAGCTGCGATCAAGCAGCTCAAACTCCAGACCAAGTTCCTCGAAGCCGAATACTATCCCGGCGCTGCGGATGAAGAGACTCGCCTGCGCTGTGAGAAGCGCGTGAATGCCTTTCTAGACAAATGCGAGTCACTTCTCGCTCGTAGCACCACGGATCGCGTCCTTTATCGCGCCGCCGAAGAACTCCAGGAGCAATTCAATGAAGAGAACGCCGAGGAGGCTGAACAAGTCGGCAATTACATCGGCGACTTCATGAAGATCGTCGGACTCGATGACTGGACTGAGTTTGTTTAACTTTGAATACCGCCCCCATGCGTCCCCTGATCTTCCTCACTCTCACCACACTCGCCGGAGCGCTGGAACTCCCAACGACAAAGCCCACCACCGGCCTCATCCACCGCTGGGTTTCACTGCCCGCCACACTTGCCCCTTGGCAGCAGGCCACGTTGCATGCGAAAGTCACTGGTTACATCGCCACGCTAATGGTCGATAAAGGCGATGCCGTCAAAGCAGGCCAAGTGCTCGCCACGCTCGAAGTGCCGGAACTCCAGGCCGACATTGCCAAATCGAAAGCCGAAGTCAAAGCGGCCAGCATCGAAGTGAAACGCCTGCACGAAGCCCGCGCGAAGTCTCCCGACCTCGTCCTGCCACAGGCCGTCGATGATGCCGAAGCCAAGCTCGCCATCGCCAAGGCCGGATTGGAGCGCAGCGAGACGCAGATCCAGTTCGCCACACTGAAAGCACCCTTCGACGGCATCATCACCGCCCGCTTTACCGATCCCGGTTCTCTCGCCACCGCGAACACAACGAAGCTCCTCGAAGTCACCGACCTCAGCACCTTGCGCCTACAAATCTATGTCACCGAACTCGAAACCGGCCTCGTGACCGTCGGCAAGCCCGTGAAAGCTCAAATCGACGCCGCCGGAGCCACACCCATCGAAGCCAGCATCAGCCGCATCGCCTACGCGCTCGATCCCGCCACGCGCACCATGCTAGCCGAAGCCGATTTGAAGAACCCCGACCTCAAACTCCGCCCCGGCATGTATGCGATGACGAAGATCGCGGTCGAAAAACACGACAGCGCCACGCTGATCCCCGTCGGTGCCCTCGTGATGGAAAAGACCAACGCCTTTGTCTTTAAACACGCCGACGGCAAAGCCCTGAAGACCGCCGTGAAGATCGGCTTCAACGATGGTGTGAATGTTGAGGTGCCCGAGCTGAAGGCGGACGACGTCTTGCTGGTCCCTGGAACTGTTGCGCTGGCCGACAAGCAAGCTGTCTCGATCAAGCCATGAAATCTTTGCTCTTCCTTGTTTTAGCAACTCTTAGTTCGGGTGCTGAGATCCACGTCGATCTTCCTACCGTCATGAAGCTCGCGGGCGCGAACAACGACGAGATCCAACTCGCTCGGGTGAAGCACACGGAGACCATCGCGGAGTCGAAGCAGGCCTGGCAGAGGTTCTGGCCATCACTGAGCCTTGGCGTCGGTTATCGGCGGCATGATGGCAACGTGCAGGACATCGCGGGGGCGATCTTCAATGCTTACAAGCAGCAATACACCGTCGGCACGAACATCATGATCGACTGGTCACCGGGCGATCTTTATTACTCGGCGCTCGCGGCCAAACAAAAGGCCCTCGCTGCCGAGCAGCTCGCCGAGAAATCGCGGCGCGACATCGTCACTCAGGCCACGTCGCGCTACTTCGATCTGCTGAGCACGGAGGCCAGCGTCGCCATCATCGAAGACGATCTGCGTCTGACCCAGGATTATGAAAAGCAGCTCGAAGGAGCCGTCACCGCAGGCACCGCCTTCCGTGCGGATTTGCTGCGGGTGAAGACGCAGGTCTCCCGCGCCAAGCTCGCCATTCGCCAGGAGCAGGAGAAGCGCGACCTTGCCGCAGCGGCGCTGGCCGAGACACTTCGGCTTCCATCAGAGACTGAACTCCGTCCAGCCAAGGCGGATCTTGTGCCTGTGCGCTTGAATGGCAAAACCGGTGTGGCAACCATGATCACGCAGGCAAAGCAGCATCGCCCTGAACTCAAAGCCGCCGGGGCTGCCACCACGGCCGCACAGCTTGAAAGCGACCGCGCACGCATCGCCCCGATCATCCCAAATGTGCAGGCAGGCTACGGGGCTGGTGGACTCGGCGGAGGCTTTGGTAACAACACCGGCAACTTCGAGGACACACAAGACTTCTACATTGGCCTGGGCTGGAAAATTGGCCCAGGTGGGCTCTTCGATAAACAACGCAAAGTCATCGCTAATGCCCGCGAAGAAGCCACAAACCTGCAAACTGAGCAGATCAAGGCTGCCGTCGGTCGCGAGGTCGTCGAGGCCGCCGCGAAATCCCAAAGCGCTCACGATCAAATCGCCATCAACGATGAAGCTGTGTTAGCAGCCGAAGAAATGGTGAAGTTGGCTAAGGAGCGTCAGGCTAGTCAACTTGGTGTCGTCTTGGAATATTTGCTAGCCCGCGAAGAGCTCACTCGGGCTCGCCAAAGCCGTGTGCAGTCCGTAACAGCGTTCAACAAGGCTCAGCATGATCTCTTGCGTGCGACGGGGAAAATGGGTTGTAAGCTTTGAGGTTTAGTTTGTTAGGTATTGGACTATTGAAGCTTGGCTCATTTTGCTTTTTTGACGTAGTCATGCCAAGTTTGGAGCAAGGCTTCGGGCACTTGGCAATCGGGGTGAGTCTTCTTTGCGGCCTCGTAGCAACGAAGTGCAAATGCCGCAGTGTCGCCGAGATGCTCCGCGTCGTCTTGAGCTTGGGGAATTGCGCTGACTTTGTCCCAATATTCTTTGGCGAGTTCGAGTGCTTCGATGTGGCGTTTTTGGCGGAGTCGTAGCGAAGACATGGCCTTCAGGTCCTCATACCAGCGATTGTAGCTGGCGAGGTGCGTGGCCATGCGCTTGGCTCGTTCTGCATGGCATTGGTAGGCTGCCTCCAAATCTCCGGAGCGCACAAGCACGTCCGCTAGGGTCTGCATGATTTTGGAGATCGTGTTGCCATTGCCTTGAGCTAATGAAATCTCTACCCCGCGTTTTGCGCTATTCACTGCTTCTTGGTGTTTTTTGGCGGTGCTGTAGGCTAGCGCAAGAGTATGCATAGACTCGACCATGTCTCGGCGTTGCAGGTTGAGTTGCAGATCTTTGGGTGTCTCCGCGTCGGGGGCATGGTTGGCAGCCAATTCATAGGCTTGCTGAGCATGATTGATGGCATTTTGGTGCTGTCCGACGGAAGTCTCCACTTCCGAAAGCTTGAGCAGGGTAGCATACCGCGCCTCATATTCCTCAGGTGTCGAGTCTGCGATTCGTCTGTTTAGGTCTTCGATGATAAGGTCGTGTCTGCCTTGATATTTCCACAGATTGCACCTGCGATCTTTCCAGATTCTACGGTAGTTGTAGCCCGGACCATGATACAGCCGAGGCATCAAGTTTTCGACTTCAGTGATCATTTGTTCGGCTTTTTTGAAATCCTTGCTGACTTCGAAGGCCTGACAGCAGTTCATTTTCAATGCAAAGATCATCGCAGGCTCCAAGGTTGGATATTGTGACAAATCTTCGAGCGCGGAGATGGCTTCATCATGCGCTTGGCGGTAAGCGTTTAGCTTTTCCAGGACGCGGACTTTCAAGCGCCGAGTCTCAAACCAGAGCATTCCTCCCTTGAGGCCCATCTTTTCTAGCCGCTCTAAGATACTGTTGAGGAGTGGGGTGGCTTTTCTCCGGTCTCCGTGGTCGGTGGTGATGGCTGCGAGAGTCATGTCTGCACGGATTGCTAGTTCGCTCAAAGATCCGTAGGTTTTGGCCTGGGTTTGAGCGTAGGCTTCATACAGTGGCATCGCGAGTTTTCGCTCACCCATATCAGCGTAGAGCTTGCCGACGCGCTGATAAAGATCGGCTTGGAGGGTGGGATCACTGTTGAGTTCAGCAATAAGCCTGGGGCTGTCATCAAGCGCGAGTTTGAGAGCCTCAGGATTTCTTCCCAGTGCGACGCCGCCCGCCACTCGATCTAACAGAGAGGTTAGGAAACCTGCGGTGCTACGAGCACGGTTTGATTCGAGTTCAGCGAGTTGCTTCGCTTGAATGGCGAGATGAGCTTGCCAGAAAGCCATGCCAGCACCTGAAAAAATTGCGCTAAGGCTGATCGCAGCCGCTGCTGTGATGAGTCGATTCCTGCGAATCCATCGCCCAGCCAGATAGCTGAAGCTGGGCGGCCTAGCCTTAACGGGCTTGTTTTGCCGGAAGTGCTCGAGGTCAGACACCAAATCGCCCATGCCGTCGTAGCGGCGCTCTTTTTCTTGTTCCAGGCATTTGAGAATGATCCAGTCTAGGTCGGCGGGCAGTCCGCGATCAGCCGGACTAAGGCGTAACAAAGGGAAGAAATCACGATGCTGAGTGATGCGTGTCGAGGGACGACGCGGTCGATTGTGACTTAGCAGGTCAAGCATCTCTGCGGGCGATGCGTGACGGCCAGCGCTGGTCTCTTGGAAAGGAAGCTCACCCGTAAGCATTTCGTAAAGCAGAACTCCGAGAGAATAAATATCACTGCGGATGTCGAGATGCGCACCTCCTCTCAGTTGTTCGGGTGACATGTACTGGGGTGTGCCGAGCACATGACCTGGCCGTGTGATCAACGTTTGGTCGATGTTGCTCGATTGTACCGCTTTGGCGATACCGAAATCAATGATCTTGGGTGTAGCCCTGCCATCCAGTTCAGACACAAGAATGTTCGAAGGCTTCAGGTCACGATGGATAATGCCGGCCTGATGGGCGTGCTGCACACCTCGGCAAACTTCGAGGAAGAGTGAGACACACTCTGCCCATGGAAGTGAAGTGCTTTTGCAAAATTCCGTGATTGAGGAGCCGTGAACCAACTCCATGACGAAAAAGGGGCGGCAATCTTCCGTCTCTCCAGCATCGAGAAGGGCTGCAATGGCTGGGTGTTGCATTGCGGCTAAAGTTTGTTGCTCCAGCTCAAAGCGTGCAAGCACCTGGGCGGTGTCCATGCCGCGCTTTAGGACTTTCAGAGCGACTTCACGCTTCACGGGCTGGTTTTGTTGGGCTTTCCAGACGATGCCAAACCCACCCTCACCCAGTTTTTCAATCAACGTGTAAGTGCCGAATTTGCTCCCTGCAGCCTCCGAATCATCGCAAAGTTCGCTTTTCAGTAGGCTTGATAAAATGCCCCGCTCCTGGCCTGCAATGATGTGGGATGCAAAGGATGGCATGGCTTGCTACGGAGTGTCAAAAGCGTGGTATAGCGCCTGGAGTTCACGCTGAATCTCTTCGGGATCGTTTGTGCCAAGAACTAGCGCTAACTCCTCTTCAATCTTATGGCGGTAGGCCCGGCGTAAGCGAAAGAGTGCTTGGCGGCAGGATAAAGCCGTGAGGTTCATTCTGGTGGCCAACTCTTGTAGCGGCTGTCCTATCTGTTCCAGGATAAGAAATGGAGCTAGTAGGTCGAACCGCTCAAGCTGACCTTTGCTGGCCTGTTCTTCCCGAAGCTTATCAAGACTTCGCTCTAAGATGAGCCTCGTCCATTCTCTGAGATAGAGGGTCTCAGGGCTAGCATCTGCATCAGCGACTTCTTGGTACCTGCGCTCTGCTTCCAGTGATGCATTCAGATCGTTCGGCGTTTTGACGTCTCTGTTTTTCTTTTCCCAAAGGTTGATTCGATACCTTTCAAAACTGACCAAAAGGTAGTTTCGTAGCATGCCGATTTGCTGATCAGCATGCTCAAAAACTTGATGGCGCAGTAAATTATGAAAAAAACCCTGCACAGCATCTTCAGCATCATGCTGACTCATGCCTCGGCGGCGTGCGACTAAGTAGAGGGGAGTCCAATACGCCTGGCATATTGTTTCTAAGGCACGCATGGCTTCTTGATCAGAGCCTTCATGCAGAGACCGAAGCAGGGTCCATTGAGTTGTCGGAAAAATGGGAGAAGATGCCATTTTTTGAGAGAATCGTAACAGTCGAAAAGGATATTTCTATGAATGATGTGATCTGAAAACAAGAGCTTGTGCTGATATTCCTAAATATTGGGCTGGGTGTAAGGTTGGCTTTTTTTAGGGCTGGAAATTTTGCTGGATTTCCAGAAACGAATGCTCAATCTCAGCCCTCCCTGTTTTCCTCCGTTCCAACCTATCCCTCTCCACATGTCCGAACAAACCTGCCCATCCGCCTGCTGCCCACGATTTGATCTCGCCGCTGCCAACTTGATCACCCGACTTTGGGTCGGAATGCGTCTTTTCATGGCAGGCCTAGATAAGTTCCGTTCTGGTGATGGCGCGGCTGCTACGTTCAACATGGGTAACTATGAGACCAAGACGGGTGTGATTGCGAAACTGATGTCAGATAACAGCTTCTTGCCTGCCGTGCTTCCTGGTTGGGCGATAGATCAGTATGCGCACAGCATTGGCTTCATTCTTTTGCTGGTCGGTTTATGGGTGGTTATCGGTCTCTTCAGTGAATTTTCTCTGCTCGCTGCTGGTTTGACTTTCCTTTCCCTTGGATTCGGCCTTGCCGCCCTGCCAGATGACACTGAGATGACGGTAAACATTGGCATTGGCATTGCGATCACCTTCCTCGCGCTTAGCACGGTGAAGCATGGCTATCTTTCTCTCGACGGATTTCTGCGCCAAAAGAAAAGCGGAGAAAAAAAGGCAGAAGCCTAATCTTAGACAGCCCGTAACGCTCCATCGAAGCCTATGAGCCCTGATTCTACATCCTCTAATCCCCAAAGTGGACTCGCCAAATTCATGGATCGTCGCGGATTTCTCCGCACGAGTGCTGTGGCCAGTAGCGGTCTGTATCTCGCCACGAGTAAGAGCGCCATCGCTCAAGGCGAGGCAGCGGGGCGAACCATCAAATGTGCCTTGGTCGGCTGCGGTGCGCAGGGGGATCGGCTTCGTGTTGCTGCCTCTAAGATCCTCAGTGGCATTCAATGGGTAGCCGTCTGTGATATCTGGAAATACAATCGTACTCCCGTCGCACGCCGTATGGCGTTCGAGAATAAACATCAGGTAAATGGGCCTGTCGCGGAATACGAGACGATCGAGGAAATGCTGGAAAAGCAGCCTGAGATCGAAGCGGTCTTCATCGCAAGTCCAGATCATCTCCACGCTCCGTTTTCCCGGCTCTGCTTAGAGAAGGGTAAAGCTGTGTATTGTGAAAAAATGATGTCCAATACCATTGAAGGTGCCAAGGACATGGTGCGTGCTTGGAAGCAGACAGGTGGCATTTTTCAGATCGGACATCAGCGCCACTCGAACCCACGCTACATTCACCTGCGTGAAAAGATTATCAAAAAAGGTCTGCTTGGTCGTGTGACTCACTGCTATGGCCAATGGAACCGTGGTGTGGCTGCCTCCCAGCCTCTGGGCGTGCCAAAGAATCAGGAAATTCCCTCCCAAATGCTGGCTAAGTATGGCTTCGACAGCATGGAGCAATTCCGCAACTGGCGCTGGTTTGCCAAATACGGTGGTGGTCCAATCTCCGACCTAGGTGCCCACCAGATCGATATGTTCAACTGGATGTATGAGACGACACCTGTGTCGCTCTTTGCCACAGGGGGTGTTGATTACTATGATGGTACTCCAGGGCCTGATGGCTCGGCAAAAGCTAAATTTGATCTGCCTGACAACGTCATGTGTCTCTATGAATACAAAACTCCTGAAGGCATCATGCGTGCTTATTATCAGGTGCTTACCACGACGGGTTCGCAGGGATATTACGAGAAACACATGGGTGTTTCAGGTTCGGCCATCATTTCTGAAAGCCCAACCTACAATCAGGTTTATGCTGAGCCGTCTAATGACTGGAGCCAATATGCCGTTGGAGATGATCCAGTCTTGGTGAAGGCACCCGATGCCGTCAAAAATAAATTCTGGGAGCATCCACGGAACTGGGCGAAGCCTGCGCCTAAGTCTTACAATGTGACAGGAACAGCAAAAGCTGTGGCTGATGCACGTGAGTCTAAGGCATTGGATCCATGGGAGATCCCAGTCATTCTTGACGTCTATCCCCACACGCCTCACGTGGCTAACTTCATTGAAGCTGCTCAGCAGAAGAAGCATGATCACCTGACCTGCAACGTGGTCGATGCCTTCAAGTCCTGCGTCACTGTTCTGACGGCTTATGAATGTCTGAAAACAGGTCAGAAGCATATCTTCACGCCTGCTGACTTTGAGGTCTAAAATGGATCTCTGATCGGATCGGGGACTCTATTGGTTTACTTCATCTTGAGTTCCCGATTTGATCTTTGCCTGCCACTTTGCATCCTGCGTTCCTTGTCTGATAGAGATCCCCCATGAAATACACTACCCCCGCTATCCTCCTCTCCATGGCCCTTGTGTCCTGTGGAGATAAGAAAGACGCCGCTGCTCCAGCCGCTGCTGCTACCTCAGCCTCCGCTCCAGCCCCAGCAGCCGCCCCTGCGGTTCCTGCAGGCGATCAGGAAGAAGTTAAGATCGACTTCCCCAAGCCAATGTTCATCGGCACGCCAGTGCCAGCGCAGCTTCCGAACCTTGAGAAGCCTGATCCTAGCAAAATTGTGAAAAGCTTCATGGCTCCGAAGGGCACCGTGAACTTGGCCAAGGGTAAAACCGTAACCTCTAGCGATCCTGCTCCCATCATTGGTGATTTGACGCTGGTCACTGACGGCGATGCTGATGGTTCTGATGGTTGCTTCGTTGAGCTCGCACCAGGCCCTCAGTGGGTTCAGATTGATCTGGGTGCCGCCACGAGTGTGAACAAAGTCGCGGTTTGGCATTACCACAAGCAGGCTCAAGCTTATGTAGATGTGGTGATCCAGCTTTCCGATGATCCTGAATTCAAGAATGGTGTGACCACTATCTGGAACTCAGACCACGACGATACCCTGAAAATGGGTGCTGGTTCCGATCCTGCCTACATTGAAACCAACCATGGTCGTGTGATCGATGGCAAAAACACCAAGGCACGTTACGTGCGCCTGACCAGCAATGGTAACACCTCTAATGAGATGAACCATTACTGCGAAGTGGCTGTTTACGGCGTTGCTGGCAAATAAGCCTTTCGGCACGTTATTTCTGCATAAAAGCCGCCGCAGTTGAATCTGCGGCGGCTTTTTTTATGTACATCTGGAAGTGTTTCGGGCAGCAATAGCCTGGAGGGCATTCCATTTAGACCAAGAGATGGTTGCTACCATCCTACCGGTTGGGTCCAAGCTTTTTGAACGTATCCTGGCTGTGACGGATTTTCCATCGGGCGATCAGTTATAACGATAGCTCGCACATACAGCTCTTCACCTGTCATTGTGTAGCTGGGTTCTAGACTTTCGCTGCTCGCTAGTATCTTGCCGATCTCACTGCCATGGCGAAGCCGTGTGGGTTGCGGGTCGCCTTCGGGAGATTTTACTGCTTCGACTGTACGGTCGTCATTTTTCAAAGTTCCTCGAAATTCCGTGCGGTATTTCACGCCCGGCTGAGCTTGGATTTTAAGGCTCAGGGTCTTTCGTGCGGGAGCAAAGCTCACCTCATCCAAAGTCACACCTGTGGAGGCATAGAAGTCTCCGCGTCGCATGGCGAGAATCAGTGCATCGGCTTCTAGCTTGGCAGCTTTGACCATGACCCAGCCGCGCCCTGGCGTGGCCAAGCCACCGTGATAGTTATGACTATCATCACTGGCGATGCCGAACAGGGGAGGCTGCTTCAGATCAGCGGTGCGGATCGTGTTCGCGATGTCCCAGATGCGCTCATGATTCGAATCCGCCCGACTCGGGTCGCCATCGGGAAAGATGAGTGGGTGGCCGTTGTAGACTTCGAAGAAGCGATCTTCAATGACGTGTGCTAGATCGTCTGCAGTCAGTGCCCAACGAAAATTGGGGTGGTTCAGGTGGGACAACACAGGTTTGCCAGCCTTGAGAGCTTGTTCGGCGATGTGCTGAAGGTTCTGTCGCAAAGTCTCCCGTATAGTTTGTACATCTTTGCGGGGTTGGATCGCTTCGCTGATGTTCAGTGCATTGATATGGATCGGAGCCTTGCCAAAGCTGGCACTGATTTCTTCGGCCTGGATAAGGAGAAATTTGCCCGGTTCTTCGAGCTTTTGGCGATACTCTTCGTGGGTCTTGAGACGGATCTCCGTTTCTCCTTTTTCGTTGGTGCGGGTTTCGACCCAATTCCTGCCAAACTTACGCTGGTATTTGTCCAAGACCTTGGGCCCTAGTGTCATCTTCTTTTTCTCTACCGATGCTTCTGTGACCCAGCGCTCACCTGCATTCAGTGTGTTGTGGTCAGATATCGCCAGGAAGTCGTAGCCGCGCTCCTTGTACCAGGCTGCAATTGCGTCAGGGAAGTCATTGCCATCGCTCCAGAGGGAATGAGTGTGAGTGTTGCCTTTGAACCAGCGGAGATCTTCTGCGAGGATCGTGGAAGCCAACAGCAAGAGAGGGAAGAAGACAAATCTCATAGGAAGGTCTCTTGAACGCTGATAAGTCCTCTCAACCATCAGAAGTTTATGAATGAACGAATCATCGCAGCTTATGCCAAGGCGCGTGCTCATTTGCTCTCGCAAAAGGCAAGCCTTGCTCATTGGGAAGGCGAGCTATCGAGTAGTGCGCTGAGTACTGCGACGGCGATAGTGGCATTGCATCAAGTTGATCCAACGCTCCATGCCGAGCCGATTCGCCTGGGCGTTCACTGGTTGCTGGATCATCAAAATCGTGATGGCGGTTGGGGCGATACGGTGATTAGCAAAAGCAACCTTTCGACCACTTTGCTGTGCTGGAGTGCCTTGCGACTTTGTGGTCTTGAGGGGGAGAATGGGCAACGTCTGAGACAGGTGAATATGCAAGCTGATGCTTGGATTCTTCGCCAGGTGGGCAGCTTGGAGCCTTGGGCGGTTCAAAAAGCTGTCATCGCCCGCTATGGTCGTGACAAGACGTTCTCGGTGCCGATCCTCATGCTCTGTGCCATCAGTGGCACGCTAGGAGAGGCTGCCTGGAGACGCGTGTTGCCCTTGCCCTTTGAACTTGCGGCGTTTCCGCGTTCCTGGTTCGGAGCCATGGGCTTGCCAGTGGTTAGTTATGCCCTGCCTGCTTTGATCGCGATTGGCTACGCGCGCTTTTTTCATGCGCCACCGGCTTGGTGGAATCCGCTATTCTGGGTGCGTTCTTGGCTTTGGGAAAAGATTTCGCCCATGCTTCGGACGCTTCAGCCTAGCAGTGGTGGTTATCTGGAGGCGACTCCTTTGACTAGCTTTGTGACCATGGCCCTAGCTTCGGCTGGGGAGCGCCTGCACCCATGTGTGCCAGGGGCAGTTGAGTTTTTGCGCCGCTCCATGCGGACTGATGGCAGTTGGCCCATCGATACCAATCTGGCCACTTGGGGTACCACGCTTTCTGTCAAAGCCCTGGGTGAAATCAGCCCAGAGATCACGGAGTGGCTGCTGCGTCAGCAATATCAGGAGATCCATCCCTTTACGCATGCGGAACCTGGCGGCTGGGCCTGGACTGATCTGCCGGGTGGTGTGCCAGATGCAGATGATACTTCCGGGGCGGTCATCGCGCTGCGTCACGCAGGGGTTGGCGTAAAAAAGGCAGCTCAGCAGGGTATGGTCTGGCTGCTTCAGTTGCAAAACCGAGATGGTGGTATCCCTACTTTTTGCCGTGGCTGGGGCACGCTGCCCTTTGACCGAAGTACGCCTGAAATCACAGCTCACGCGCTTTTGGCATGGTGGACTTGGCTTTCGGAGGTCGAACCCGAACCTGTATTCCTGGAGGCGACTCGGCGTGCTTTAGCCTACTTGGAGCGTGTCCAGCATGAGGATGGGTCATGGTCGCCACTCTGGTTTGGCAATGAGCATACTCCGCATGAGGACAATCCGGTATATGGCACCGCCATGGTGGTCACTTACCTGACGGGATCCCCTCGTTTGTATGAACTCGCCCAAGATAAGATTGAGCGTGGGGCTTGCTACTTGAGGCGAGTGCAGAGGCAGGATGGTTCCTTCGGTGGAGATGCGGCCGCGCCAGCCAGCCTGGAGGAGACTGCTGTGGCGGCGTATGCCCTGATGGGCCTGCAAGATCCAGAGGCGCAGCAGGCAGGACTGCGTGCGGTGGAGTGGCTAGTTTCGGCGACTCAAGGGGGCACCTTTTTTGTCGCAGCCCCGATTGGCCTCTACTTTGCGCGGCTGTGGTATCACGAGCGGCTCTATCCCTTGATTTGGAGCGTGCAGGCACTGCGTCGTGCCTGCGAAATCACGCTCCAGCCATCGCAGGAGTGAAGTGGATTTGCACTTGAAGCAAGGGCTGCCGTTTTCACTTTGGTGACAGCCATGGCCACCTACGTTTACGAGACCATTCCCAATGAACCGAACGAACAGCCGCGCCGTTTTGAGGTGCAGCAGAAGATGAGCGACCCTCCGCTCACAACGGATCCACAGACTGGTCAGCCTGTACGCCGCATCATCATAGGTGGGAGCGGGTTGGTAACTCATGGAACCAGTATTTTGTCGATGAAAACACGGGGTCGCTAGTGGGTTGAACGACAAACCTCTGCCAGTAGAGGAGGCTCATGCTGCTCATGAATTTAAAGACGATGGCGTCGCTGAAGATGCAACTCCTTCATGGAAGGGAAATGGCGATGTTGGCATTTCATAGAGGGGGTGGCTAATCCATGCAGAAAAAGTAAACCCGGTTGATTCCTCAGGACAACTTTAGCTTCTCCTGGGCTTCCGCGATGGACAGGCCAAATTCGCTAGGCATTCGTAATGGCAGCATCTTATGGAAGCCTTTCGCGAACAGACCCTTATGCTCTTCAGCGTTCCCTTGATCTTGGTCGCCATTTTGGTCGAGATCGCGGTCACGCATTTCCGAAAGATTCGCGCCTACACTTGGCGGGAGTCATTGACCAATTTCTACATGGCTGGATTGAATGGCAGTCTGGATCTTCTGCTTCGTGCCGGAGTGGTGTTGCCTGTCTTGGCGTTTTGCTGGCAGCATCGGCTGATGACTTGGGAAAAGGGGGTGGCCTACTGGCTCGTGCTGTTTGTTCTGCAAGACTTTGCCTATTACATTTTGCACTTTGTGGATCATCACTGTCGGTTGTTTTGGGCGGTGCATGTTACGCATCATTCCTCGCCCGAGTTCAATCTGACGACCGGCTTTCGATCTTCCGTCTTTCAGCCTTTATACCGAACGGTTTACTTCGCTCCGATTGCCTGGCTAGGCTTTGAGCCATTGGATGTGTTACTCATGTATGCAGCGACGCAGATCTACGGCAGCTTCATTCACACGGAGCAGATCCGCAAACTCGGCTGGCTGGAGCACGTGCTAGTAACGCCCTCTCACCACCGCGTGCACCATGCCTCAAACGCCTGCTACTTGGACAAAAATATGGGTATGTGCCTGATCATCTGGGACAAGTTGTTCGGCACTTTTGCCGAAGAAAATTCGGCAGATCCTCCGCGCTATGGATTGACCAAAGCGATCCCGGATCGTGGCCCTGTAAACATCGTTCTGCATGAGTGGCGTGACATCCTGCACGACCTTCGCAAGAGCTCCCTGCCATGGTCGAAGCGCATCGGCTATCTGCTGCGGGGCCCAGGCTGGCGCCCTGACACTCAGCAGATGGACCGCTGAAAGTGTCCTTTCGAAAACGAACTTTCGCAGAAATGATTTTTCTGCTTCCCGGATGCATGAATCCGCGCATTCATGGCAGGCTCACTATTGATGGAAGCCGTCAACATCCAATTTGCCCCCGAGACCGGCTCTGAAGAGGAGTGGAACGAGGCCTACGCACGCCTCGCCGACTACTTCCGCTCTTATCAGTTGCACAATCGTATTCGCCGCACGCAGCTGATTCTAGAGACGCTGCGCCGCGCTGCCGCTGCCCATCAAAAAGATCCAAACCGTACGCCTACGGCGCACAGCATCGAGCAGGCACGACTCATGATGCGTGAATGGCTGGATGCCATCTATGGTGACATGAATTTGAGTGAATCCCAGCTGGAGGCCGCTGGGCGCCTGGGCTTTCATCTCAGTGGTGGTCCGAACCGGTGGCCGAACTTTTTCTTGGACAAGGAAAACCTGCCCAAAGACATGCGCGAGGCCATGCGCGCGGCTATTCGAACCTCGGGCCCTGGCATGAGTATCAGCAAGATGACGCCTCGTGAGATGGACTTGGGCATCGTTTCCGATGTGGCTGAGGACACCTTTGACCGCCTGGGTCGCCATCCTATCCTTCGCTACACCATCCTGATCAGCATCGTTGGCGGCGTGCTGGGTTACCTTTATTTTCTCCTCACATGAGCGTGATTGGCTCCCAGACCGCGAACATCAATGCCACCGCCGGGATGCCGCCAGCGCGTATCGCCCGGATGCGGCGTGCCACTTTTTTCTCTTTCGTGGGCCTTGGCACCATCGTGGGCACTTGGCTGATGTTCACTTACCTAGCTGAGCAGGGAATGAGAAAGGCGGAGTGGTTGTTGCTGGCCACCTTTTTGCCGCTGTATTACCAGCTCAATATCGGCTTTTGGACGGCGATTTTTGGTATGTGGCTGATGAATCGGCCGAAACCAGACCCGCTGAATCTTTGGCGCACTTTGAAGCCAGAGGACCGTGATGCGGAGATTTCTGCGAGCACGGCGATTATCATGCCGGTGTTCAACGAAGACGTGACTCGCGTCTTTGAAGGGCTGCGCTCCATCTACCTTTCGTTGGAGCAGACAGGGCATTCGAAGAACTTCGACATCTTCATCCTCAGTGACTCCAATCAGACCTCGCAGTGGATCGAAGAAGAAACTGCCTGGCTGGAGCTCTGCCGTCAGCTCAATGCCTTTGGTCGTATCTTTTATCGTAAACGCCGCAAGCCCATCAATCGCAAGAGCGGCAACGTGTCTGATTTCTGCCGCCGCTGGGGCAAGCGTTACCGTTACATGATTGTCCTGGATGCGGACAGCCTCATGTCTGGTGGACTGCTCACCAGTATGGTGCGCATCATGGAAAAAAATCCGGGCATCGGCATCCTTCAGACCTTCCCCAAGCAGATTGGCGCGGAGACGCTGCTCGGCCGTGTCATGCAGTTCGCCCAGGCGCTTTACGGTCTACCCTTTATGGATGGCCTAGACTACTGGCAGTGTGGCGAGGCGAATTTC
>JBIKYV010000076.1:0-16206 GCA_044355075.1 Prosthecobacter sp. | reverse complement strand
GTGGAGATCATTTCGAAGATTGGCTTTGCTGCACACGGTGGGCGGAGATCGATGATCAAACAGGCTACAAAACCAGCATCTCTTCCTGCACCATCTGAGCCTGATTCAATCGCAAGCGGCCGCGCCTCAGCCTCCATTCGCTTTAATGCGGTTCACGCTTAGGTCCTCGCCCAGGTGCACGAAGTCCTCTTGTTCGCACCAGTTCACAAAGCGTTCCGTCAGCCGCTTCAGCTCATCCCATTCGTGACGAATGTGCTTAGCCTCTTCTTTGCTGATGCAATTGTCACTAGCGGCGAAGCTAATGGCGGCCAGTAGGTCGGCAAACTGCTGCACGATCTGCTGCGTGACGGGCATGACCTCGCGTCCGGGCTTCTTCGTAGTCGGCGGGTTTTTCACGAAGTAACCGTCGGCCTTGTTGCATAGCCACTGGATGAGGTGCTCATCCTGCGTGTGCTCATACAGCGCGCGTACGCGATCGAGAGGGTTGGGCGCGCCACTGGTAGAGCCGCCTTCTTCACCCCACTTGTAAATCAGCGAGAGCGAAAGACCCATTTTCTCTGCCACTTCTTTGACATGCACTTTGTCCAAAGCGGCGCGGATAACCTGATGTGAGTCCATGCGCTTATCTGAGCCAGAAAGGCTGGCTCATGCAAGATGGAAACTATTCTCTGCCAAGATGGCAAGGGTGCTTCCTGAGCGCCTCTTGGATGTGACGAATCTTTGTTCGACAAGAAGGGCCTAATGCCATTATCCACCTCCTCAGAACCGCTTTTCGTTTCATGAACCTATTGCTCGCCGCTGCTGAATCTAGCGCTCATGCTCCCACGCTGCCTTCCTATGGGATGATTTTGCCTTTCGTGGCCTTGCTGCTGTGCATCGCACTTATGCCGCTTGGCGCAGCCCATTTCTGGGAACATCACTACCCGAAGGTAGCCGTCGGACTTGGCCTGATCACAGCGGTGTGGTATGGGCTGGTGCAGCATGATTGGCACCCACTGCTGCATGCGGCGCATGAATACGTGAGCTTTATGGCCCTGGTTGGATCACTCTTTGTCGTCTCAGGTGGCATCAATATCCACGTAAAGGGCGAGGCAACTCCGCTACGAAACACGGCCTTTCTAGCCATCGGTGCCGTTTTGGCGAACTTCATCGGTACCACAGGAGCATCCATGCTACTGATCCGTCCCTGGATTCGGATGAACAAATACCGCATCACCAGCCTGCATGTCGTCTTCTTCATCTTTATCGTCAGCAATTGCGGCGGAGCCCTCACGCCGATTGGTGACCCACCGCTCTTTCTCGGCTTCCTCCGTGGCGTACCCTTTTGGTGGGTGTTGGAGCATGTCTGGCTGGCTTGGCTGGCCTGCCTGGTACTGCTGTTAGCGGTGTTTTATCTCCTGGATATGAAAAACTTCCATCGTGCGCCGGCATCAGCCCGGGAGAGCAAGACGGCGGATGAGCGCTTTTATCTCCGCGGCTTGCCAAACCTGGGTTTTCTCGGGCTAATTCTGCTGGCTGTGTTTTTGCCAAAGAGCGTGCAAGAGATGGTTATCGGCGGGGTGTTCAGCGTGCCTGCTCTGGTTATGATTGCCGCAGGCATCGGCTCTTACTTCACCTCGAAGCCCGAAGTGCACGAGGCGAACGACTTTAACTTCGGCCCTGTGAAGGAGGTCGGTTATCTGTTCATCGGCATCTTTCTCACCATGGTTCCTGCGTTACAAATCTTGCAGAGTGGGGAAGCGGTGAAGATCAACAGCCCGCTGGCCTATTACTTCGCCACAGGGGCGCTCTCCGCGTTTCTCGATAATGCGCCAACCTACCTCAGCTTCCTCGCGGCAGCGATGGGCACGGCTGATCGGTCCGTGGATTCTGCTGCAGATGTGCTGGCCTTTTCGGGTAGCCATGCGGCGCACTTGATCGCCATTTCCCTAGGGGCTGTTTTCTTTGGAGCGGGCAGCTACATCGGCAACGGACCGAACTTTATGGTCAAATCCATCGCTGATAAAGCCAAGGTGCACACTCCTGACTTTCTTCGCTACATCTGGCAGTTTTCCATCCCGATCCTGCTGCCGATTTTGATCATCGTCGGCTGGATCTTTGTGAGTTAAGGGTGATCCCGCATACGCGGTGGTGCGCTGGCCCAACCTTTCGATTCAAAGCGGCAGCGGCTGCTCTTCACCGAGGACTTTCACTTCCATCTCCAGCATGACGCCACGCTGTTCGAGAGCCTTTTCTTTGATTTGAGCGGCTAGATCGAGCACTTCGCGTGCGCGTGCGCCACCTTGATTCACGATGAAATTCGCGTGGATGTCGGAAACAACGGCTTTGCCAACACTAAAGCCTTTGAGCTGCAAATCGTCGATCAATTTGCCTGCGCCGCATCGTTCCGGGTTTTTGAAGGTGCAGCCCGCGCTGGCTCCGACCGGCTGGCTGGTGCGGCGCTTGTGATGGGAGGCGGCGAGTTTCGCATCAATCTCGTCTAGCGGGGCAGGGGAGCCTTTCAGCACGGCGGAAACGACGTAACGATCCTCGAACTCTGGTACGCTGCGGTAGTGATGTGTGATTTCTGTGAGCGTTTTCTCTTTCAGGCTGCCATCCGTGTCGATGAAACGCACACGGACGATTTGGTCGAAGGTTTCCGTGCCCATCGCACCCGCGTTCATGCGGATTGCACCGCCGAGGTTACCAGGAATGCCTTCCATCCATTCAAAGCCGCCGAGTCCGGCATTGCGGGCCGCGCTGGCGATCTTTTTGAGCCGTGCACCCGCTCCTGCGATGATTTCATGGCCGTTGACCACTACGTTTTCAAAATCACCCTTCATGTGGATTACCGCGCCGCGGATGCCGCCGTCTTGGACGAGTAAGTTTGAGCCGCGTCCGATCACGCGGATCGGTATCGACGCAGAGCGCAGATAGCTCACGATTTCGGCGAGAGCGGCCTCATGGCGTGGCTCGACCCAATACTGAGCCGGGCCGCCAATGAGCCAGGTCGTGTGCCGGTTCATTGGCTCGTAAAGTTTGGCGACTCCGCCACCATGAGATTCAAGGATGGCGCAAAGCTTTTCGAGCACTGGCAAGTCCTTCGCGATGCAGCGTCCCACTTCGTGTACATTGCCGGCGCCGAGCGTAATAAGTAAGTCGCCTGGACGCAGCGCGTTGCCGACTTTGTCTCGTGCGATCAGCATCGTGGGCGTGCTGGTGGTCTTGGTGTGCGTATTTTGCAGCTTCACCTCTTCGAGGATGGTCTCACCGCTCACGCCGGGAAGAGGTTTTTCGCTAGCAGGATATATGTCGGTAACAAAAAGCTCGTCCACATCACCAAAACTGGCACCGAACTCTTTTTTGAGCAGTTGCGTGCGACTGAAGCGATGCGGCTGGAATAGGCAGACGATGCGTTTAGCGTTTAACCCCTTGGCGGTGGCTAAGGTGGCGGCGATTTCGCTCGGGTGATGGCCGTAGTCATCGACGACAGTGAAGCGCTCACCGCTGTGGCGAATTTCAAAACGGCGTTTTGCGCCGCGGAAGCTCTTCAAGGCCTGTTGGATGGCCTCAAAGCTCATGCTGCACTTGGTAGCGAGCGCAATGGCGGCGAGCGCATTGCTGACATTGTGCCTGCCTGGAATGCCAAGCGTGGCTGTGCCGAGCAATCGCTCGTTCTGGTACACTTCGAACTCGGAGTGATCCGGCTGCATCGAAAGGATGTTCGCGGAGAAGTCGTGTTCGCGGCTCCAGCCGTAGCTGACGCCTTGTGGACCTGCGCACACTTCGGTGGCGACGGGATCTTCGGCGCAGTACACCCAGTGTACTGGTGTCTGGCTTAAAAGTCGGCGGAAGACAGTCTTGATGGCCTCAATGCCGTCGTAGAAATCGAGATGCTCAGGCTCGATGTTCAATACGATGGCGTGTTGCGGATGAAAATGGACGAGTGTGCCATCGCTCTCGTCACCCTCGGCGACGAAGAGTTCGCCTTCGGGATCCCAGTGCGCATTGGAGCCTAGAATCGGGATTTCAGCACCGACATAGTGGCTCGGCTGGAGGCCGCCCTGGCGCAACACATGAGCCGTCAGCGCTGAGGTGGTCGTTTTGCCATGGGTGCCGCAGACGACGACGCCTTTCTTGTTTGCCATCACAGCGGCGAGCGCTTCCGCACGACGTACGAGTGGGATGCCCTGCCTGTAGGCGGCTTCGTAGGCGATGTTGCCGGGCTTGATGGCGCTCGAGTAGATGACCATATCACAGTCCTCGACTTCCTTCTCGCTGTGGTGATGGAAGAAATGCAGGCCGAGCGTCTGCAGGCGCTCGGTTTCGAGGGTTGTGGCCTTGTCGGAGCCGCTGACTTTGTGACCGAGGCCGAGCAGCAGCAGCGCCAATCCGCTCATGCCTGAGCCGGCGACCCCGATGAGATCGATGCGCATGGGATGACGGCTTTCTTTGAGGAGGCTGAGGACGGCGTGGGTCATGGACGAAAAAGGACTTGGACCGTAGCCCTGATTCCACAGGCGGCAAGAAGTGCAGTCCAGCAGCGATGATTTCCAGGCTGATGCCCGAGCTTTAGGATGGGTCAATCCATCGCCGCCGCAGGCGCGTAGTGCCTCGCATGTCTTCAGACTCCACACGCACATGGTTTATCACCGGTTGTTCTACTGGCTTCGGCCGTTCGCTGGCTGAGGCCGCACTTCTCGCCGGTGACACGGTCCTCGCTACGGCACGCAAAGCTGAAGATTTAGAGATGCTGGAGCACCTGGGTGCAGGCCGTTGCCACGGTTTTTTGCTGGATATCACTGATGCAGCGCGCACCCGGCGAGTCATTTCTGAAGCAGCCGAAGTCACGGGTCGAATCGATGCGCTGGTGAACAATGCCGGTTATGGTCTTGTCGGTGCTGTGGAGGAGTGCGATGACCGCACAGTGCGTCAGAACTTTGAGACCAACTTCTTCGGCACGCTGAATGTCATCCAAGCTGCCCTGCCGCAGCTGCGAGCGCAAAAGTCAGGTCACATCATCACAATGAGCGCTGCGGCGGCGGTAGCAAATTATGCTGGTTTCGGTGTTTATGGCGCTGCCAAAGCCGCTGTGGAGGCATTGCATGAAAGTCTCCGTGCAGAAGTTTTGAGCCATGGCATCAAGGTGACGCTCGTGCAGCCTGGTCCTTTTCGTACAGACTTCATCCGCCGTGGCCTCGTCCGCGCGCCAGCTATGTCTGAGTATGCCAACACTGCTGGCAAGTTTGCCAGCTACCTCGGCCAAGTGGATGGCAAACAACCCGGTGATCCTGAACGTGCGGCTGAATTGATCGTCAAAATGGTGCGCGAAGGCCAGGCTCCGCTGCGCTTGCCACTGGGCCGCTACATCACGCAAAAAATCCGTTCCACGATGAATAACCGCCTGCGTGAGCTAGAAATCTGGGAACAGGCCGCCTGCGCCACTGACTTCTCGGCATGAGGCATCGTGGGTGAATCGTGCGTGCACCTTGTAAAATCGTCTTGTCCCAGCAGAGCGGTTTTTGCACACTTCACCCATGTCTCGTACACGTCGTCATTTCCTTAGCGGTCTGAGTACCGCGTTAGCTGCCACTTGGACTCAGCCTATGCGCGCTGCGCCCGATCCGAAAAAGGACGTCGTGATTGGGCATGGCAAATATCGCTACAAAGTGAATAAGGAGTGGGTGCCTGCGGGTCAGGGGCGGCACCACCCGATCCTAAACTGCCATGAGATGGTGCAGGTGAAGGATGGGCGGCTGTTCATGGTGGGAGACCATTGGGACCATCAGATGCTTGTCTTCAAGCCGGACGGTACGATCCTGGATTCCTGGGGCAGTGCCTGGCCGGGCGGGCATGGTCTGACTTTGAGCGAAGAAAATGGAGAGGAGTTCCTCTTCTTGACCGATAGCGGGCTGTGGAAAAGCGGCAGCGGTGGCTATCGCCAGACAGGCCGGGTGACTAAGATGGACCTAACGGGCAGGGAGATCTTCAGCCTGAGCCACCCCATGATGGTCGGCGCCTACGAGCCGGATATGTTTTACAATCCTACGGAGGTGGCGATCGCGCCGAATGGGGACATTTATGTTGTCGACGGCTATGGTTCGCAGTTCGTGCTGCGCTATGACCGGAATGGGAAGTTCATCCAGCGCTTTGGTGGTAAGGACGGCGTGCCGGAAGAGCAGAGGCTGAACAATGCGCATGGCATCGCGATCGACACGAGGCAGGGCGCAGACAAGGCCACGGTCATCGTTACCTCTCGTGCAGACAACTGCTTCCGGCGTTTCACCCTGGATGGGAAATACCTCAGCACTATCGCGGTGCCAGGGGCAATGGTCTGCCGTCCGGTGATCGCTGAGCAGGAGATCTATGCCGGTGTTTGCTGGAGCAAGACACCGGAGGTGAATAAGCTACCGCAGAACCCCAGCGGCTTTACTGTGATCCTTGATGCGCAGGACCGCGTGGTCAGCGCGCCAGGTGGCACCGAGCCGGTGTATGAGGAGGGCAAGCTGAAGCCACTGATGCAGGCCGAGCGCGTGTTTGACCATGGGCATGATGTCTGTGTGCTGAACAGTGGCGACCTGATCGTTTGCCAATGGAATGCCTTCCAAACCTACCCCATCAAGCTGGAGCGCATCTGATGGCCTGACCGCTTTTTCCTCCCTCAGCATGGTTAAAGCCTCTCCCCAGGTCATCATCGTCGGCGCGGGTCCGGCGGGTTGCACGCTGGCTGCTCTGCTAGCGCAGCGTGGTATCGCCTGCCTCGTGTTTGATGATGATAAGCGTCCTGATTTGCTCGTCGGAGAATCGCTTATCCCTGGCGTCGTGTCTGTGTTCCGGCAGCTCGGTATCGAGGAGCGAGTGGCCCAGATGGCGACGAGGAAACCGGGTGCGTCCTTCTTTGTGACCGATGGCGGTCCACGCATCCACTTCAGCTTCAAAAATCTGGAGGGCCATCTGCCCACTTATGCCTACAATACTCCGCGCCCCGAGTTTGATAACCTGCTGCGCACCCGCGCCGAAGAGCTGGGAGCGAGCTTTGTGCATGCACGCGCCGAGCTAGAAGCAGGCATAAAAAATGGCGAACCCACGATCCAACTTAGCGCTCGTAGCCGCGAGATCGCCGGACTGAAAAAAGACGAGCATCCGCTGCTTGTGGACTGCACCGGACGCTCGCGTGCCTTTGCCCGCGCGATGAATCTGGATTCAGAAAAAGGCGAGCGGGATGACATCGCCTACTTCGCACACTTTGAGGACTTCGATCATGATGAGGTAGAACCCGGCCAAGTTATCATCTCGGTGCTCCGCGCTGGCTGGAGCTGGCGCATCCCACTTCCAGGCAGGCTTTCGGTAGGCATCGTCGTGTCCAAAGAACGCGCGAAGACACTCGGCCTCACGGCGGAGCAACGCCTGGAAAATGCCATTCGTCAGGAACCGCTGCTGGCGGAAAAGTCGGCGCACGCACGCCGCATCACACCGGTGATGACGTACACCAATTACCAGCTGCTGACGAATCGTGGCCATGGCCCAGGCTGGGTGTTGTGTGGCGACGCCTTTGGCTTTGTCGATCCGATGCTGTCGCCAGGGCTCTTCATGTCACTCGTGGGCGCGCAGCAGCTCGATCAGTGCCTGTTTCGCCATGGTGTCGAGATTTTAAACCAACCGGAGAAGCTCGCGGTAGCGCTGAACCAATATTCGAAGCGCATCGTTCACTGGCATCGGTCATGGCAGGAGCTGGTGCGCTATTTCTACGATGGGCGCATCTTTCGTATCCACCTCGCGGGCAAGAATCTCTCCATGAAGCCCAGCCCGCTGAACCTAGCCAGCCGCATGGAGCGCCACACCACGCGCCACATTGCCAGCATGGCCTCGGGAGGTTGGACCTGCTCTCGTTACAGTCGCGGGCTGATGCGCTTTCTATCGCGCTATCTCGTGTGGGATGTGCCGGATGCGACTGAGTTTGCTGTGCAAACACGCTGTCGAAAGGATAAGAGCGCGAAGGCGGCGTAACATTGGTGTTTAGGAGTTACAAAAAAGCTGCGAAATTCGCATTCACGACCTGGGTGACCCGCCCACATCTCTGTTCCCTCCTGACATGAACACATCCTCTACCCCTCCTCCCGCCGCTGAAACGTTACTTTGGAAAGGGCACAGCTCTCAGTGGGTGCATTTTTGGTATTACTTCTTTTGTGTCATCGTCGCAGGTGGCTTCGGCATTGCCGCTACGATCACTGCACCCGTGACGGCGGGGCTTTCCTTTCTGGGGCTCATCGTGCCCGTGCTCATGTGGGTGGTGCGCTGGTGGATGACCAAATGCACTTCCTATGAGCTGACTAGCCAGCGCCTGAAGATCGCCAGTGGTGTTTTGAACCGAAAGCTGGATGAACTGGAGCTCTTCCGCGTGAAAGACTACGCCATGGATCAGCCGCTTTTCCTGCGCATGGTTGGCTTGGGCAATCTGACCCTCATCACCAGTGATGCCAGCTCGCCACAAGTGTTCATCAAGGCCATCCCTGCGGTCGAAGAGGTGCGGGAAAAACTGCGCACTGCGGTGCAGGCTGAACGCGACCGCAAGCGTGTGCGCGAGATGGATGTGGATCACTCCGATGGCACGCACGCTCTTTGATTCCTGGCCAGCGCCGTGCTGTGTGTGAATCGAGTCTGCTTCTTGCATTCGCAGGGGCATCATCCATCCTCCGCGCCCATGTCTGCCCCCCCTGATACACGCGAGGTTATTCTGGAAGCCCGTGAGCTCACCCGTGAGTTCGACGGAGTGAAGGCCTTGGATCGCTTCTCTTTTCAGCTGCATCGCGGCGAGGTGTTAGGTCTGCTCGGAGCCAATGGTGCAGGCAAAACGACGGCCATGAACTGCCTGCTGGGCTTGACTCTCCCTACTGGCGGAGAGCTTTTCGCCTTTGGCATGGAGCTGCAGCGCCATCGCATCCAGATCCTGCAGCGCTCGAATTTCTCCTCTGCCTATACCGCGCTGCCGGGGAACCTGCTCGTGGGTCAGAACCTGCTGGTTTTTGCCAAAATTTACGGTGTGAAAGACCCGAAGAAGAAAATCGCCGAGCTGATGGAACTCTTGGAAATCTCGCATCTCAGCAAGCGCGTCACGGGTCAGCTCTCTGCCGGAGAATCCACACGCGTGAATTTGGTGAAGGCCTTCCTGAATGATCCTGAGCTACTCATGCTCGATGAGCCTACCGCCAGCCTGGACCCCGACATCGCCGACAAGGTACGCAAAGTCGTACGCAAGGTGCAGCGCGAGCGCAACATCGGCATCCTCTACACCTCGCACAACATGCGTGACATTGAGGAAGTCTGCGATCGCGTCATCTTCCTTCACAAAGGTCGCATCGTCTGCTCGGGTACACCTGCCCAGATTCTAAGCCGCTCCAGCAGTAGCTCGCTCGAGGATGTATTCATCAAAATCGCGCGTGATGGCGAGATCGTCGATGAAGCCTAACGGCCTGCACCTCATTACCATTCCAGCCCTTTTCGCCCTCAGCTCTCTGCCTTCATGAATCTGCAAACCATCAGCGCCCTGGTTCTGCGCTACCTTTTTCTCTACACCCGCACGCCCATGCGCATGGTGGAGCTGGTCTTCTGGCCCGTGGTCGATCTCGTCGTCTGGGGCAATGTGACGGTCTTCATCCAAAAAAACACCAACCCAGAATTCGGGAACTTCGTGCTATTCTTCCTCGGTGGCATGATCCTGTGGGACATCATGTTCCGTGCCCAGCAGGGGGTCGCTATCTCCTTTCTGGAGGATGTCTGGACGCGCAATCTTCTGAACGTCTTCGTCGCTCCCGTGCGCACCACTGAATATGTCAGCGCCACCTTCATCGTGGGCTTCTTGCGTATCATTGTCACCGCTATTGTACTCAGCCTCATTTCTTGGTTTGGTTACACCTTCAATGTGTTCACGTTGAGTTGGTGGCTTATCCCTTTCTTTGTCAATCTTATGCTCTTCGGCTGGTCGCTAGGCATGATTTCCACGGCTCTGATCCTGCGTTGGGGACAGGCCGCAGAGTCGTTGGCCTGGGCCATTCCCTTTTTCTTCCAGCCGGCGGTCGCGGTGTTTTATCGCGTGGAGGATATGCCCGCCTGGTCACAACCCATCGCGTGGTGCTTTCCTCCCACCTACATCTTCGAAGGGATGAGGGATGTGATGAAAAGTGGCACGATGAACTGGAGCTACCTCTGGATCTCCGCCGGACTGAATCTGCTCTACCTCGCGCTCGCAGGCTGGCTTTTCCTCTGGATCCTAAACCTGACCCGCAAGCGTGGGCTACTGACCAAATTTGCCACGCAGTGACTGCCATGTCTGGCGCTGCGACTCGGCAGTAACCCCTGTGCCTGATGCGCAGGGGTTAGCCCACCCGCTAGAAAACAGAATCGATTCCTCCTCGCACACTGGCTGCGCAAGGCGTAAACCGCTCGTCATCTCGTCGTCCTCTCATGCTTCGTCTCGCCCTTAAAATGCTCTTCGGCGACACCGCCAAGTTCCTCATGCTGGTTGCTGGGCTAGTCTTTGCCACCTTCCTCATGACTCAGCAGAGCGCCGTCTTTTGTGGGCTCATGAGCTGGACCACGGCCACACTGAAAAACGTACCCGCGCCCATTTGGGTGGTCGAAGCCAAAGTCGAGCAGGTGAATGAAACCAATCCGCTGCTGGATACCGATGTCGCCCGCGTACGCAGCGTGGATAGCGTCGCCTGGGCTGCGCCTATCTATTCCGGTGTTCTGCGCGTGCGTTTGCAGAACGGGAATTTCAAAATCATCCAGCTCATGGGCATTGATGCCACCACTTTTGCCGGAGCCCCAGCAAAGCTAAAGGAAGGCCGCATCGAAGACCTGCGCCTGCCCCACGCTGTGATCATCGACGATCTTGCCGTGAAGCGACTGGCGGACGAGCGCGGGAGCGCCGTGAAGTTGGGTGATACCTTTGAGATCAATGACCAAGAAGCGCGCGTTGTTGGCATCGCTGACACTGTGCAGTCCTTCACCGGGGGCCCTTACGTCTGGACAACCTACGAGCGTGCCCTGCAATATGCCCCTGCCCAGCGCAAGATGCTCTCCGCGGTCATCGCTGCTCCCCGCCCTGGCATCAGCGAGGAGCAATGTGCCGCCGATATCCGCCGTGAAACACGCCTCGCTGCCTTTCTAAATCGAGGTTTCGAGTTGGGCGCGGACCATGACTTCAACACCTCAACGGTCTTGTGGTACATGCGCAACACCGGCATCCCCTTCTCCTTCGGCATCACGGTCGCCATTGGCTTCATCGTTGGCATTGCTATCTCATGCCAGACTTTTTACAGCTTCGTTCTGGAACACATGAAGCACCTCGGTGCCCTGAAGGCCATGGGCACCTCCACTTGGACGCTCTGCCTCATGCTGCTAACGCAGGCCTTCACCGTCGGTCTCATCGGCTATGGCATCGGCCTCTTCTTCACTGCGCGTTTCGCTTTGCCCGCGTTGCAAAACGAGCAGCCACCTTTCTACATGCCCCAGATCGTGCCCCCAGCGGTTCTAGGAGTCATCCTCTTCATTTGTGGTCTCTCCGCCCTGCTCGGCATCTGGCGCGTTGCCCGGCTAGAGCCCGCCATGGTATTCCGGGGGTAAAAAACACCGGAGTCGTGAAACGCCCTTCCTCGCGACCTTGTGTTCACGATCGCTCTTTTGAGTGAACCCATGCCTGCTGGCGTTTTCCATGCCGCCAACGGCAGGCACACGACTCCACCCTGAGATCAGCCCGAAAAAGAAACAGGCCTGAGGTTTAGCTGCGCTGGCGGGAATGTTTGGTTGTTTTCCAGCATGAGTTCTAGGTGCGCATCGTGATGGTGGGGCGTAGTTTGTAGCCTCTCTCCGACATGTCGCTCTCCGTTCCCCCTTCTGCTCCACTCGCCGCACGGTTGCGGAACGTGAACAAGTCGTTTGGCGATGGCGGCGCGCGCCTACAGGTGCTGAAGGGGATCGATCTGGATGTGCGCTGTGGGGATATCACGATGCTTGTCGGTCCTTCTGGCTGCGGAAAAACAACACTGCTCAGCATCATCGCGGGAACACTAGGCTGCGATGATGGTTCGGGTGAGGTATCTATCTTCGGCCAAGATTTGCTGCGTATGAGCAAGGGCCGGACGACAAAGTTTCGCGCCCAATGCATCGGGTTCATTTTTCAGTCCTTCAACCTCATCCCCACGCTGACCTGCGTGGAGAATGTGAGCGTGCCACTGCTGATCCAGGGTAAATCTACTCGCCATGCGGAGAAACGCGCCCGCGAGGTGCTGGACCAGGTCGGTCTGGGCGATCGGATGAAGCACCGCCCCACGCAGCTGTCCGGCGGGCAGCAGCAGCGTGTGGCCATCGCCCGAGCGCTGGTTCATGAGCCGCGCCTCATCATTTGCGATGAGCCGACGGCAGCGCTGGATGCTAAGAATGGTACGCTGGTGATGGATCTGTTTGAAAAAGTAGCCCGCAGCCCTGACCGAGCGGTGTTGATCGTCACGCATGACAACCGCATTTTTTCCCATGCCAACCGCATCGCTAGCATGGATGATGGCAGAATTGTGGAGCTACATGACATGGATGCTAGCCATCCGCTGCCTGAGCACCTGCAGCATGGCTTTCACGCTTGATGGCGGCTTAGTCGCAAAATGGCGTCGTAGCACTTTAGGCGTTCTTCAGCTTGGCTAAAGAGGCAGCGTTGGCAGCAAAAATGCCGTGCTCGGTGATGAAGGCTGTGATGAGCGCGGCGGGCGTCACGTCAAAGCCATCATTGCGTGCGGGCGTGCCAGCAGGCGCGATCAGGACTTCTTCGCGATGCCCTTCAGCATTGAGGCCGATGACATGCGTGACCTCGCGCTCGCTACGCTGTTCAATGGGAATGTCGCGGATGCCATCCGTGATGCTCCAGTCGATGGTGCTGACGGGCATGGCGACGTAGAAAGGCACCTGATGCGCTTGGGCCGCCAGGGCCTTTAGGTAGGTGCCGATTTTGTTCGCCACATCTCCTTGCGCTGTGACGCGGTCCGCCCCTGTGATGACGAGATCCACCCAGCCACGTTGAATGAGATGCCCGGCGTTGTTGTCCACGATCAGCGTGTGAGGCACGCCATGTTGGGCCAGCTCAAAGGCGGTGAGTGATGCCCCCTGGCCGCGCGGCCGGGTCTCGCTGACCCAGACATGCACCTTCATTCCCGCCTCATGCGCGAGGTAGATCGGGGCCAGTGCCATGCCCCAGTCCACGGCGGCTAGCCATCCCGCATTGCAGTGGGTCATGATGTTCAGCGGCCCATCTTGAAATCTGCGGTTCTCATACCTTTGGCAGAAGAGTTCTTGTCCGTGGCGGCCGATGGCGTGGTTCGTGCGCACGTCTTCTTCACTAATGGCCACGGCTTCCGCCCAAGCGGCCTCCGCGCGCTCAGACACGGGTAGCTGCTGCACTACGCGACGCACGCGGTCGAGTGCCCAGCGCAGATTCACGGCCGTGGGTCGGGTCGCATGCAGCACCTGATAACCGCGCTCCAGGCTAGCCTCGCTCGCCTCCGAACGAAGGGCGAAAAAGAGGCCAAACGCAGCCGTGGCACCGATCAGTGGTGCGCCTCGCACGCGCATGACCTGAATGGCCTCGGCAGCGTCTTGCAGCGTTGCTAGCTCGCGCCACACAACCTCATGAGGCAGCGCCGTTTGATCAAGAATGCGTGCAGTGCGGCGTGTTGTGTCGGCTTCGAGGGAGCGATGGTGCTGACCGTGAATCTTCATGGTCTCGCTGTTTCCCAGCGCCCTGGCCTCAAGTCCAGAACGAATGCATCCGAACTCAGCTAGATTGGATCAGCGTGGCAAGATCCATCAAGGGCAGGAATGGCATGGGCAGGAAGACCCTGCCCTAGATTATTACCGCACGGCCGCTGCTGCTGTCGGCTGGGCGCGTGCTTCCAGCATCGCCTCAATTTCGGGCTGTACTTCCTCAAAGCTGGGTAGGCGTGATGGCAGCCTTTCATGGACGAGCAGGAAATGCCAACCAAGTTGGGTTCGCACGGGTGCGCTCACTTGGCCCACAGGTTGTGTGGCAATAGCTGCCATGAAGTCTGCTGGCACGCGTGTGGGGCTGATCCAGCCGAGTGTGCCGCCGACGTGGCGACTGCGCTCGTCTTCCGAATATCGCGTGACCAGTTCCGCAAAGCGCACGCCTGCCTGGAGTTGTTGGTTGATGGCTTGGAGTTCGGCTTGTCGATCCGGTTTTTGGGGATCGTGAGTCGTGAGGAAAAGGTGCGATACCCGGTGCAGCAGCGGTACGCGCAGCTCCTCGCGGTGTGCCTCATACCAGTTGCGGGTAACTTGTGGCTGGATGCGTGTTTTTTGCTGTTCTAACCAGGCCTGATCCAGCAGTGATTCACGAATCTGAGCGCGCAGTTCGGCTTCGGTCAGGCCTTGCAGCCCTAAGCGTTCAGCGCGGTCCTTTTCACCGAGATGAAATTGGTTTTTCCACACGTCCATTTCCTCGCGCACAGCCTCGGAAACATCTGTTTGGAATCCGGCAGCCTGTCGCGCGTGGCGCACTCGCTTGGCTTCTTCGGAGAGAGCCTCGGCTTGGGCAGGGCTGGCATCTGGATCGCGAAAACGCAGGGCGGTCCATTCGCGTTCAGAAGCCTGACGTTTTCTCAATTCGCGGATGAAAAGCACTGCGATGAGGGCGATGCCAAGCAACGTGGGCAGCAGGTAGGATGGGATTTTCACGGTGGAGAAATGGACGACAAAAGCCGCTGTCGACGCTTCTTCTGATTCAAGTAGCGCAGGGTGTCGATGTCAGCAAAGAAGGCATCCAAGTCCCCACCATGCTGCTGGAGCAGTGACTCGAAGCCGGGTAGTAGCTCGTAGTAGGACGACACGGTGGAGAGTCGCGCGTTGTTCACGGGTTTCAGGAACCAGCGTTCGATCTTCAGGCTACCGCCGTGCCGCTGATCCAGAGCAGTGGCGCGGTGGCGAAGTTTGGCTAGCACGCTCGCTTTGGCCGCACGCTGTGCCTCTGGGCTGGCCTGCCTGTGGTGGTTGTAGCAGGCCTTCAGTTCCTCGCGGGTTTGCAGAATGAGCTTCACGAACTCGCGCTCTACGCGCAGCTCTTTTTCATACTTCGCCAGCTCCGCTAGCCGCCCCTGAGAGCGTAGCCAGCGTCGTGCTCCTTCCTGGCCTACGGCGGTGGCGAAGGCTTCGTTGAAATCTGTATCTCCATCCAAGTAGAGGCGTTGATGCGTCAGCTCATGAAAGATAAGCTCCGCCAAGTCGGCATCGTCACGACCGATGAAGGTGTTCAGCAAGGGATCGCGGAAAAAGCCGAGCGTGGAGTAGGCAGCCACTCCGCTCACATGTACGTCGTAGCCCTGAGTGTGGAGCTGCATGGCCTCTGCCTCAGCCAGTTTTTCCTGGAAGAAGCCACGGTAACTTAGGCTGCCAACCAGTGGGTAGCGCCAGGTTTTTGGCTGGATGCTGAACTCTGGCGCGGCAAAGACAACCCACACGGCATGTTTGCGCCCTAGGTTGGCATAGCGGCGGTATTGGCCCTGCGCGGGCAGTTGCAGGCTGTGCTCGGCGTAGTCTAGGATATGCTCCACTGTGGTTAGCTTTTGCTTCAGCAGCGGCCTAGTGGTTGGATCGGCGATGACCTGCGCCACGGGCTTCGCTTTGTGCAGCATCTCCCACTGACCTGCCGCCGCTTGGTGGTAAAAGCGTACAGTCGAGCAGGAACAAAGCGCGAGACCGCACATCGCCGCCGCCAGGGTGGGGAGGTTTTTCATAAAGCGTAGGGTCGGGATCAACGACCTGTACGCTTGATCGCCTGCTTCAGCCAAGTGCATTCCGCTTTCCACGGGGCCTGGGCGCTCATCTGTGCCACCGTCATCGGCAGGCGGGCACTCCAGTTGTCTGCGCTGGCGATGCCTGGCACGTTAAAGCGGTCCTCGAGGGCGAAGAGGTCAGGCAGCATGAAGGCGGCATAGCGGGCATTGCTGGCCAGTAGGGCCTCCAATAACGCGCAGCGGATCCTGTTATCGTAGGGAGGCCAGGCATCATCGGTAGGCACTGGCAGTCCGGCGAATTCGGCGAGAAAGCGTAGCTCCCTGCGTGCGAGGGCACGGTCTGCCTCCTCTAGGCTATGTAGATCACGGCGGCGATGCTCCCAGTGCGTCTTCATGGGCTCGTGATCGTGCGTGGCATAGGTGGTGAAGGCGC
>JBIKYV010000075.1:0-16231 GCA_044355075.1 Prosthecobacter sp. | reverse complement strand
GAGAAATCGCACGTATTCCTGCTAACTTTTAACGCCTAATCTTTTCATGCCTGCTGCCATCTTCTTGCGTCTTTTTCCGGTCTTGCTGCTTGTTTCATGCTCCAGCATGCGATCTCCGATCGTGGATGGTGCTCTTGCCAAGGATCATGGTGCCATCGGTGCGACAGAAGGGCCGGCGTGGCAGGATGGATCGCTCTACTTTACAGACGGCAAGCATATCAATCGCAGAGGCCCGGATGGCAAAACGACCGTTTTCCGCCACAATGCTTCCAATGGCCTGCTGTTTGATCGCGAAGGCCGTCTCGTGGCCTGCGAGTCTGGTTTGCGCCGGGTCACTCGAACGGAGAAGGATGGCTCGATCACCGTGCTGGCGGAGCGCTATCGCGGAAAGCGCTTCAATACGCCCAACGATCTTTGCATGGACTCCAAGGGGCGGATTTACTTTACCGATCCACGGTATGGTTCGCGGGAGGGGATGGAGATTTATCCTCTGCCCAGCGTCAAGAGCGGCCTCAGGTCCGAGCCCCTCGAAGGTGTCTATCGCATTGATGAGCCTGGCAAAGTCACGCGCATCCTCTGCGATGGGGCGGAGCGGCCTAACGGCATCCTCATCAGCCCAGATGACCGATTTCTCTACATCGCCGATAACAACAACAATACTCACGGTGGATCGCGGAAGCTGATACGCTATGCCTTGGATGTGAACGGCGAGGTGAAGCACGGAACGCGGAAGGTGCTCTTTGACTGGAAAGAGGGCCGTGGGCCGGATGGGATAAAGATGGACGCGCAGGGGCGCATCTACGTCGCGGCAGGCACGAATCAGGTCACCGAGTTCGAGACGACGCGATTCAAGGCCGGTTGTTACATCCTTTCGCCATCGGGTCGGTTGATCGACTTCATCCCGACTTCACCTGATGAGTGCTGCAACTGCGCCTTCGGTGGTGCGGATGGCAAAACGCTCTTCATTACCTCAGGTGAGCATCTCTGGAGCGTGCCGATGAAGTGATGTGCTTCATCGACAGCGCCGCTTTGGCTGCTGCTGTAAGGAATTCCTGAGGGTGCAGGAAGGTTGCCATTACTTGGGCAGCAGGTGCCGGGGTAGGTCTTGGACTTGTTCACAGCCGATCTGCTGCATGACCTGCTGGAGTTGGCGCTTCAGCATGATCAGGGTGTGGTCGCCGCCTCGTTCGCCGAGTGCGCCAACGCCATACATGAAGCTGCGCCCCAGGAAGACGAACTTTGCTCCGGAGGCAAGGGCGCAGGCGATGTCTGGCCCGCTGCGCACGCCGCTGTCGAGCATGAGGGTGGTGCGGCTGCCAAAGTCACGCTGAAGGGCGCTGAGCGAGCGAATCGTAGAGTCTCCGGCATCGAGCTGGCGTCCGCCGTGGTTCGAGACGATGAGGCCATCGGCCCCGAGCTGGATCGCCAGCTCGGCATCCTCGGGAGTGACGATGCCTTTCACCACGAGCTTACCCGGCCAGCGATCACGGATCTGGCGAATCCTATCGGCACTCAGTCGCCCGGAGAAGGTCTTGTTCATGAAGAGGCCCAGATGTTTCATGTTCAGGCCCTTGGGGATGTAGGGCTTCATGGTCTGAAATTCTGGCGCACCTGCGCTGAGCTGGCCCAGGCACCAGCGGGGGCGGGTCATCATCTGCAGGATATTGCGCAGCGACATCCGCGGTGGGATGGATAGGCCATTGCGAATTTCTTTAGGCCGATAGGCAAAGGTAGGTGTGTCCGCCAGGATGACGAGCACGGGGAAGCCTGCCCTTTGCGCTCGATCCAGCAGCTTGTCGCGTAGCTCAATCTCGGCGGGGTGATAAAGCTGGAACCAAGCTTGGCCTTGTGTGATCTCAGCCACAGTCTCGATGCTGGCGGTGGCCACGGTACTAAGAATGAAGGGCACCTGATGCTGATGGGCAGCGCGTGCCAAGATCTGGGTGGCGCGTGGCCAGATGAGGCCCTGAAGCCCGATGGGCGCTACGCCGAAGGGGGCGGCGTAAGTTTGCCCGAAGAGCTCTGTCTTGAGTTCAGCTCCTGCGTAGTCGCGCAGGTACCAAGGGTTCAGGCGCACCTCGCGGATTTCTTCCGTATTGCGGCGCAGATTGACCTCGGAAAAGCAGCCGCCTTCCAGGTATTCGAAGGCAAATCGTGGCACTCGACGGCGTGCTTTTGCCCGCAAATGATCGATGGATGGATATTCAGAGTGAAAGGCGGAGGTGTCCGGCTCGGCAGTAGTTCGGGAACTCATACAGGTAGAGGCAGGAGGGGATGGGGAGGAGTCGTGCCTGGGCGCGGCATCTTTCAGGCAAAGCGGGTCGGCTGGAGATCAGTCCGTCCAGACTCCGAGCTTTATCAGTTGGCGTGTGGCTGCCCCTGCCCAGTCGCGGTTCGCCGCCGGGCTGGCTGGGCTGGGATGCAGCACGCGGCCCACCTGAAACGAGCCCGACAAAGTCTCCCGAGCCCGGAGCACGCAGGCCTCGGCAAAGGCACCTACGCCAATGACCCATCGCGGCTGAAGGGTGGCGATGACTGCGCGCAGGTGGGCGTCGCAAACGGCCTCCAGGGCTTGGGTTTCGTCCGCGGGCAATTTGTCGGGCGTGCGATTGCGGCCACTGTCTTCCATGAAGACGAGAGGACAGTAGTTGGCGACAAAGTGATCCTGAAAGAAGGCTTGCGGGGTGCCAAAGCGCTGGGCAAAAAGGCCCCAAAGTCGTCGTCCGCTCACCTCGGATTGCGGGCAATCAAAGCCAAGCACCCGGCGCTTGGGGTGCTCGCGCTCGGGTTTGCCCACGGGTTCGGAGATGCCCATCCAGTCGCGCACCGCAGCGATTTCGCCAAAGGGTACGCCCGTCTGGGTCATGCCAAAGGGGCCTGGATTCATGCCGACGAAGACGACCTTTTTCAAGGAGCTGCCGTAGCGCTGTAGGTAGGCTTGGTGGGGCTGCCAGGCATAGTCGAGCGGTTGGTAGAGGTAGGCCGTGGGTGCGCTGAAGTGGAGGGGGCGCAGGTCCTCGCGGAGTTGCTGGGCGGCGGAGATCAGGGACATCAGGGAAGGGGAGGTGAAGATCCAGGCCACCATGCCGGGCCGAGTCCAGCGGGCAAATGCTGAATCCAGAGGATAGCCTCGTCATACCTTGCGACACTGGGGTTAGCTTGCCTCAACGCAGCGTCTTGGTCGATCTTTAGCTTTCTGAGCAAGCGCGACGGGTCAGCGCGAGTTTCTTTGCTCCAAGCTGCCTAATGGCTAAATGCAGTGCGAGGAGCGGCCGCTCCTTGACGCGCTGGCGAGGTGGGTGTCATCCCTTGTCTTTCTTGACGCTTTCTTTTCACGACCCCATGATCGATTTCTCTGCCCAGACCCAAAAGGCCGATGTTTTGCTCGAAGCGCTGCCCTACATGCAGGGCTTTCGCGGCTGCACCTTTCTCATCAAAGTCGGTGGTAGCGCCATGGAGGATCCGGTGGTGGTCGATCAGTTTCTGCGAGATGTGGTTTTCCTGGAGGCCGTGGGCATCAATCCGGTGATTGTACATGGAGGCGGCAAAGCTATCTCCAAAGCCATGCAGGAGAGCGGCCTGGAGGCGCGTTTCATCAATGGAATGCGCGTCACGGACGAAGAGACGATCAAGATCGTGGAGCAGACCTTGGCCCGAGTCATCAACCCTGGCATTGTCGAAAAAATCAATGCTTTTGGTGGCAAGGCGGTGGGTATTCCCGGCACGGAAGTCTTTCAGGGTCAACGCATGAAAGCAGAGCTTGGCTGGGTTGGAGAAGTCACTGACTGCCGTCTCGGGCTCATCCAGGCCGCCGTCGCGGGAGAGTTCGTGCCTGTGGTTTCGCCTGTGGCCCGAGACGCAGAGACAGGGAAAAGTTTGAATGTTAACGCAGACCTCGCTGCCTGTGCGCTCGCTACCCGACTGAAGGCCACCAAGCTCATCTACCTGAGTGATGTTCGTGGGGTCATGCGGGACCCTAAGGATGAAAGCACGCTGATCCCCAGCTTGGATGAGCACAGTATCGCCGAACTGAAGGCGCAGGGTGTGATCTCCGGTGGTATGATCCCGAAGGTGGACAGTTCCCTCGAATCTCTGCGTGGAGGAGTCGGAAAAGTTCACCTTATTGACGGACGGATCCCCCATGCCCTGATTTTGGAGATCTTCACCGATCTCGGTATTGGCACAGAAATTCATCTTTGAGCCCTCTTTCCTGGCTTTTTAGGAGAGCTAGAAAGCCTTATTCACTGAGCTTGTGAAATTTTTCACAAATTCGGGTTGCCGCTCGTAAACAACTCCTGATTATGCCAAGCCTCCCCCGCATCTGATGGCAGCCTTCTTCGCCAACATCGACCTGACATTCCTCATCGTTTCCCTTGTGAAAATCGTGGGGTTCACCTTTGCGGCGGTTCTTCCGCTGGTGACAGTCTGCGTCTATCTAGAACGCCGATTTTCTGCCGTCATTCAGGATCGAGTCGGTCCCAACCGTGTGGGCATTCCGCTGACGCTACTAGGCTTCAAAAAAGACGTTCAGATCCTGGGCATCGGGGGGCTATTTCAGGCGGCAGCCGACGGGGTTAAGTTCATCTTAAAGGAGGATTTTACACCGAAGATGGTGAATACCTTCTACTTCTGGCTAGCTCCTTGCCTCACCGTTGTTCCTGCGCTGCTCACTTGCGCAGTTTTGCCCTTTGGTTCTGAGCTGGATTTCAGCTTCTTAGGTCTTCAAGAGCCCGTCAAAGCGGTGATCGCTGACCTGAACGTCGGCCCACTCTACACCTTCGCCATCGCCTCGCTTGGCGTTTACGGTATCGTGCTCGCAGGTTGGGCCTCAAACTCCAAATACCCCTTTCTGGGCGGAGTGCGCTCCTCTGCACAAATGATCAGCTACGAGCTTTCTTTGGGGCTGTCGATCATCCCAGTCTTTATGGTGTTCGGGGAAATGAATCTTCCCAAAATTACCCAATTTCAGGATGCTCATGGCTGGTTGATTCTTCCCTTGTGGGGTGATGGATTGTCGGTTGGGCGTTGGGTTTTGTGGATTCCCATGCTGATCAGTTTCATTCTGTTCACGATCGCGATGTTCGCTGAGACGAACCGTCTGCCCTTTGACTTAGCCGAGTGTGAAACTGAACTCGTGGGTGGTTACCACACTGAGTATAGCTCGATGAAATTTGCCCTGTTCTTCATGGGGGAATATGCTGCCATGATCATTGGATCAGGCTTGGCTGTGACTCTTTTCCTGGGCGGCTGGAGCATTCCTTTCGGGCCTATGCTGGGCCTAGATTTTAAGGAGGGGGCGACACCGCTTTGGCTTGGCTTGCTGCACATTGGAACATTTTTTGCCAAGGTTCTGGGATTCATTCTTTTCTTCATCCTCATTCGCTGGTCGCTACCACGGTTCCGTTTCGATCAGTTGATGAAATTCGGTTGGTTGTTCATGTTCGAGGCTGCTTTGGCCAACGTGCTGCTAACCGCTGTTCTTATGATTTGGTTCCCGGTTAAGTAACCCCCCACCTTCACCGACTCCACAGATGGCCACCATCATCGTAAAGCGCCCTAAACTCGCCTGGCATGAGAAAGTCTTTATCTCGACGCTGTTCAAAGGCCTCAAGATTACCCTGGGCCATGCGATTAAAACACTGTTCCAGATCATTGGTCGTAAACCCAAGGTAACGATGGAGTATCCCGAAGAAAAATGGGATTCTAACCTGCCTGAATATTACCGCGGAGCGCCCGCCTTGGTCACCGATGAGCAGGATCGCGAGCGCTGTGTGAGTTGCCAGCTTTGTGAGTTCATCTGCCCGCCCAAGGCCATCAAGATCACGCCTGGCGAGATTCCAAGTGACGATCCCTGGGCCAAAGTGGAAAAGCGGCCTAAGGAATTCGAAATCGACATGATTCGCTGCATCTACTGTGGCATGTGTGAGGAAGTCTGCCCCGAGCAGGCCATTTACCTTCGCAAAGATTACGCCATTACGGGTCTTAGTCGCAAAGAAATGGTCCACAACAAAGAGCGGCTCTACGAGATTGGCGGCAAGCGAATCGGTCTCGTCAACAAGTGGAACGAGCTGAAGTAATCTAGCGCCTGCCTATGAGTCACGATTCCTCCAGACGCCAACCTACAGCTCCTAATTCGGGCTCAGGCGCGTTTTTGTCGTCTTGCCTCTTTCCTTCCATTCTCGCGTTTGACTCTTAATTTTTAGATCCTCGTGCCCCCGCTCCTGTTTTTTCTCTTTGCTCTGATCACGCTCGGCTTTGGCCTGAATGTGGTCATCGCACGCAACCCCGTCACCAGTGCCCTCTCCCTAGCCGTCAGCTTTGTCGGTTTGGCCGCACTCTTCTTGAGCCTGGATGCCTACTTCATTGGCACGCTGCAAGTGCTCGTCTATGCAGGTGCCGTGATGGTTTTGTTCCTGTTCATCATCATGCTCATGGACATCAAGGCCGAGGTTCTAGGCGGTCGGGCCAATATGGCAGCCATGGTCGCAGGTGTCGTGGTCGCTGCTATTCTGGCGATACAGATTGCCACGGTGTCAGGCCGTCTTTCACAGTCTCAAGCGACTCTCGAAACCGTCCCTCTCAATTTGCCCGAAGCAGCGAAATCCTGGGAGGCTCGTGGCAGACAAAACCTGCCAACCATCACACGTGACCTCAAGGTAGGCAATCTTCCTGATGCCAAGCTGATGGGAGAGACGCTTTTCTCGAAATACGCCTTCCACCTCCAGCTGGTGGGACTGTTGCTGCTCGTCGGCACGGTGGGCGTGGTAGCCTTGAGCAAACGAGACAAGGAGGTAAGCCCATCATGATTACCCTCAATCATTATCTGATTGTGAGTGGCATTCTTTTCAGCCTAGGGCTGGCTGGTGTCATCGCACGCCGCAATATCTTGATCATCTACATGTGCCTGGAGATGATGCTAAGCGCTGCCAACCTCGCCTTGGTCGCTTTTTCTCGCTTCAATGTGACCCAAGGTCTTCCTGACTACACCGCTCAGGCTTTGGTTTTCTTCACCATTACAGTCGCTGCGGCTGAGGTCGCTGTTGGTCTGGCCATCATTGTTGCTTTGTTCCGAACAAAGCAAAGTGTGGAGGTCGAAGCCGTCACCAAACTCCACGGTTAAACTGCGAGAGAACAGTAAACTGAGAAAAAACCCATGCCCGATACGGAAACCACCTCCGCAGGTCTGCCCACCCTTCTGCTGCTTTTGCCGTTGCTCTCGGCATTGGTGATCTTGCTCGCCAATCGCGTGCTGAAAGGGGCCTGCGTTGCCATCTCGCTACTTTCGGCGGCCATTTGCTTTTTGATCAGTTTGATGCTGCTCGGCACCAAAGATGCCGCGCCGGTGCTGCTGCCTTTCCTTGAGGTTGGTAACTTCAAAATCGCCATCGACGCGATCATCGATCAGCAGAGCCGTGGCATGATGTTCATCGTGAGTTCCATTGGCTTCTTTGTGCATCTCTTCTCCGTAGGCTACATGAAGGAAGACGAATCCAAGGAGCGCTTCTTCGGCTCGCTTTCCTTGTTCATGTTCTCGATGACAGGTATCGTGCTCGCAGGGAACTTGGTGATGATGTTCATCTTCTGGGAATTGGTCGGCCTCAGCTCCTATCTGCTGATTGGCCATTGGTTTGAGAAAGCTAGTGCTGCAGAAGCTTCCAAGAAAGCCTTCCTGACCAATCGCATCGGCGACTTTGGTTTCATGATCGGCATTTTGATGCTGTTTATGGCCAATCATGGTGATGTAAGCTTCGCCGGCCTCAAGGAAAGCTTCGCCATGGGACCGCTGCATGATGCTGCGAAAACCAACACCATGTTTTTCATGATTGCTGCGCTTGGCATTTTCATGGGTGCCGTCGGCAAAAGTGCTCAGTTTCCTCTTCATGTCTGGTTGCCAGATGCCATGGAAGGCCCGACGCCAGTTTCAGCTCTCATTCACGCTGCAACGATGGTGGCTGCTGGTGTTTACATGCTAGTGCGCTGCGCATTCGTGATCGAAGCCTCACCGGATGCCGCCACAGCGATCGCTTGGATCGGCGGACTGACGGCATTGATGGCTGCTTTGATCGCGACTCAGCAAAATGACATTAAACGCGTGCTGGCTTATTCCACCTTATCCCAGCTCGGTTACATGGTCATGGCCGTGGGTCTCGTCGCAATGCAGGCTCTCGGGCATCATGACGCCGCAGCTCCTGGGCATCCTGCGATGTTCCACCTTTACACCCACGCTTTCTTCAAAGCCATGCTTTTCCTGGGTTCGGGTGCGGTCATCTATTCCTGCCACCATGAGCAAGACATTTGGAAGATGGGTGGACTTTCAAAGCATATGCCAGTGACGTTTGTGACCTTTTTGATCGGAACGGCTTCGCTCATGGGAGTTCCCTTCATTACAAGTGGCTTCTGGAGCAAGGAGGCGATCCTCGGTGTTGCTTTCGAGGTCAAAGGCGGCTCGCCCTTGTTCTGGATCGGAGTCGCTACAGCTCTACTCACTTCTTTCTACATGACACGCATGTTCGTGATTGCCTTTCTGGGCAAGCCACGCTCAGAGCACGCTCATCATGCAGTGGAGGCACCGATCGTCATGATTCTGCCTTTATTGGCACTGGCCATTCTCACTGTTATTTCTCCATGGGGATGGGCAGCAAAAATACTCCAGGCCATGAAGCCTGATCATGCTGAAACTCATTCGACCGTGATGATTGCTTCCATTATGGCTTTGATCATCGGCGCAGGTTTGGGTTTCTTTTTGTACAAAGGTAAAGACCAAGACCCCTTGGCATCGAAAGCTGTTTTTAAGGTTTTCAAAAATAAATTCTATGTGGATGAATTCTATGCCGTGTTGGTGAAAGTACTTCAGGACGGCTTGGCTTGGTTTGTTAGCGGTTTGGAGCGAGTGTTTGTCGATGGCCTTGTCGCAAGACTTCCTGCGTTTGTCGCAAAACGCATCGGTTCAGCCTCTCGCATGCTCACCTCAGGCCACCTTCAGGGGTACACCTTCCTGCTTGGGGCAGGTTTGCTGATCGTCATCTACCTTGTTGTGTTTGTTCTGCCCCAGATGGGGCACTGATCCTTTCCACGGAATGAGTCCTCTTGAAATTGTCATCCTCTTGCCCTTGCTGGCCGCTCTTGCGGTCGGATTTGGCGCTCCTGTCCGCATCTTCTCGGTGGGGAGTTCCTTGATTAACCTGGGGCTCGTCATTGGGCTCCTCTTCAATTTCAGTACGACTGGCGCTGACAAATCGGGATATGCCTATGTTAGCGCTCGCTCCGTGCTCGAAAATCCTGCGATTTCTTTCGCTGTTGGAGCCGACGGAGTTTCGCTCATTTTGACCTTGCTCACGGTCTTGGTGGCGTTTGCTGCAGTTTGGCAAATTAGCGCCGAGAAGCCCATCATCTACCACGTCGCTTCCCAGCTCATCACGGGTGGGGCTTTGGGGGCATTTTTATGCACCGACGTCTTTTTCCTATATGCGTTCCACGAATTGGCGCTGATTCCAACGCTCCTGATGATCGCGCTTCACGGGCATGGCGATGAAGAACACCGTAAGTCTGTCGCATGGAAGACCACCGTATATCTCGGAGCTGGTAGTCTTGTGCTGCTTGCTGGACTGGCCTGGATGGTTCTCGAATACAGCGGTGGTGGAAAGCTCACCTTTGACCTGACGGCTCTCAAGGCGCAGGCCGCAGTCACACCTCTTCCTGTCGAAAAGCAGGCCTCCATTGCCTTCATTCTCCTCCTCGGATTCGGTACTTTGGTTAGCTTGTTTCCTCTGCATTCGTGGGCTGCTCCGGCTTATGCCGCTGCGCCGACGCCAGTGGCGATGTTGCATAGTGGCGTGCTCAAGAAGTTCGGTCTGTATGGGCTGTTTCGCATTGCTTTGCCGCTATTACCTCAAGGCTTTCAGCAGCCATGGGTTCATCAGGCACTGATTTACATGCTGTTGGGGAATATCCTCATCATGGGCTTGGTTACCATTCACCAGAAGCGACTGGATGATGTGCTGGCCAATTCCTCTGTCATGCACATGGGCTACATCTTTTTGGGCCTTGCCGCAGGCACCGAAGTCGCCCTGCGCGGCGCAGTTCTCTTGATGTTCGCGCACGGTGTGAGCATCGCTTTGTTATTCAGTCTGGCCGGGCGTCTGCGAAGCCAGCTTGGCACCCTTGAGCTGGCAAAACTCGGTGGCCTTGGCTCTCATGCTCCTGCGTTCACCGTGCTTTTTGCGTTTGGTGCCTTTGCCTCGATAGGTCTTCCAGGTCTGGCCAATTTCGCGGGTGAGGTCATGGTTTTTATCGGTAGCTTTCAAAGCTTTGGCACTGCTGCCTTTGGTCCACTTCAATGGGCCGTGGTTTTAGCCCTTTGGGGTGTTGTCATGTCTGCCGTCTACATGCTCCGTGCTTATCGCGGGATTTTTCAGGGCAGCGCAAATGCAGGTCTGTTCATGACCGACCCTGCGATCATTCAGCGTCTTCCCCTCGTCATTCTAGCAGCTGTGTTGTTGGTTGCGGGTTGTTGCCCCTGGCTCTTGCTCGGGCTGATGAAAACTGACCTTGCCACGATGGTTGAGACCGCCAGCACGGCTGTTCAGGAAGCCGCCAAGGCAGCTCCCGCCGCATCTCACTGATTTTTTCCCATGTCTGTTTTCACCCTCGAAGCCTTCCTCGCCATCCTGGGCCTTTTGCTGCTCGTCGTCGAGGCTTTCGCGCCTCAGATCAGCCGCCGAGCTATCTCTACCATAAGCCTCGGTGGAACCGCGCTTGCTTTGATCCTTTTCTTAACGGTTGCAAGTCATGCGCCCGATAGCCTTCCTTCGTTTTGCACCCCCTGGATGCGACTCGACTCGCTCGCTCTTTTCTACAAGGGCTTTTTCTTGGTGATTACCCTTTTGGTCTTATGGCTAACTTCTGAGTGTGCGTCTTACCTTGGCAAATACACGTTAGAAGGTCGTATCAACGAGATGTATAGCCTGCCTCTCATCGTCTGCGCAGGTATGATGTGGATGGCTGCCGCTCAGGATCTCGTGACGGTTTTTGTCGCTCTCGAACTGGTCACTGTTTCGTTTTACGTGCTGGTTGCTTTTGCCCGCAAAAGCAATCTCGCGCTCGAAGCTGGTGTGAAGTACCTGATTCTTGGTGCTTTGAGCACAGGTGTCTTGGTCTTCGGTATTGCTTGGATTTATGGCAGTACGGGTTCTCTAAGCTTTGATGGCATCGCCAAGGCACTCACTCATGCCGAATTGAGCAAAGGCCCAGTCTTGCTTGGTGCTGCTTTCCTGCTTGCCGGTCTAGGTTTCAAAGTTGCCGCCGCACCCTTCCAAAGCTGGGTGCCCGATGTGTATCAAGGTGCCCCCATCCCCGTAACCACCTTTTTGTCCGTAGGTTCCAAAGCCGCAGGTTTTGTGGTGCTTAGCCGAACGGTGGATGCTTTGACGGTCGAACACTCGGTCGTCGGCCCAGAGATCAAGGGGCTTTTGCTCATCCTTGGAGCCTTGACTGTTCTCCTAGGCAGCCTGCCAGCTATGTTTCAGCACAGCGTGAAGCGCATGCTTGGCTATTCTAGCATCAGCCATGCGGGCTACCTTCTGTTGGCTCTTGCTTGCGTGGGATCAACACGAAGCGGTATGAATGCGAGTGGAGTCGTCGCCTTTTACTTGGCGACCTACCTACCGATGACCGTGCTTAGTTTCCTAGTTCTCGCTCTTCTTCGCGTGCAGGGCAGAGGTGAAGATTTTCGAGATTTCCGAGGCCTCGCCAAGCGCAATCCATTCCTTGCTTTTATCATGACTCTTTCTCTGGCTAGCCTTGCCGGCTTGCCGTTGACCGCAGGTTTCATGGGCAAGTTGTTCGTTTTCATTGGCCTCGTTGATCAGGCCTACTGGGGAGCTCTCGTTTGCGCTGCTATTGGTGCTGCCGCCGGTTTCTACTACTACTTTCGTGCCATCGTCTTGATGTATAGCTCTGAAGTGAATCCTCAAGAGCCCATCAAGCTTGCCATGGCCACTCGTCTTACCGTCTTGGTCCTTGCCGCCATCATCATTGTTCTTGGCTTTTACCCTAAGCCTCTGGAACAAATGTTGGCCAAGCCTGCTGGCATTGCCGAGAAAGCAGCCCACTAGGCCACCGATAGGTGGCTAGCAGTTTGAGAACATGAACGAAACTGCACCGCGAGGCAGCGAGTGATTCCAGGCCTTTATCAATAGTAGACGGCCTGAAGCTCCACCGCACACGACGTCGGCGTCAGTAGCCGCGTGCCCCCATACGGTAGCAGCCTCACCAGCGCCTCATCAAGTACCGCACGCGGATACAGCTCGGTGGCGATGAGGATTCAGGAGGGCATGGGGAATCATCTCTGCTTCAGTTGGCAATTGAGCCAAGTACCTTCAGTCGAACTTGGCCTCCAGTGAGCGGATGGCGTCTTCGATCGGCATCCAAGACGCCTCTCCTCGCGCTCCTCCAGCACGTCCGCATGCCAAGCGGGCATCTCCAGCTGTGCCGCGTCCTGCCCCGAAATGTCGTCACACAATGCTTGAACCAAGTCCCACTTCTGCCTCACGGAGAGACGTCCCAGCGGAATTTCAATGGGCGGACTGGCAGCAATGGTCATGGTTGGATTCTAGGAGCCAGCGCTTCCAAACATAGGCAGGAAGCCCCATGCAGATTTCTCGCGACCCGCAATCTGCGGCCAGGCAGTGCTTAAGCTGTAGACGGATGAAGATTAAGACGAGGGGTTTTAGGCTTGAGAGAACAGACAAATCCTTGCTATATATGCTTTAGCCTGCTTGTTTAGGCAAAATTCTGTATGGTAAGCAAAGCATCCAGCAAACCCGCCGACTCCACCGCCAATCTTGGCTTCGAGGCCAAGCTCTGGCTCACCGCCGACAGCGCCCTGCGCGATAGCGCATTCCTCCAAAGCGAAGCCTCACCGCAGGTCGTGAGCGAAGCGAAGGACAATTTCCGCATCTACGAACCCGCCTGCGGCTCCGGCGGCAGTTTGCCTGCGAGCAGGCTATGCGGAGTGCGCTTCGCGGTTCAGGATCGCGCTATCGCGCCGGGCGGTGTGCAGTCTCAAGGCCAGGACAAATGGGCGCGGCGGCAGCGCCCATTTGGTCTCGCAAAGCGAGCCCGCAGGGTGAGGCTGCGACGGCAGCAGCCGAAACAAAGCAACGCCACCACGCGCCGCCTCGCCATCATGAACCTTGCCATCCGCGGCATCGAGGCCGACTTCGGGCCCGAGCACGCCGACACCTTCCGCCGCGACCTCCATCCCGACCTCCGCGCCGACTACGTCCTCGCGAACCCGCCCTTCAACGACTCCGACTGGTTCCGCAAGGACGACTACGTGCCCTGGCAATGGAGCGGAGGGACATGGACAACCGACGGTTGCCCGCAGGGTGAACGCGGAGGCGTTCATCAATTCGGCGTCCCGCCGAAAGGCAGCGCCAACTTCCCTGGCCCCGACATAGGTAGGGGGTCATCCACCACCTCGCGCCGCAGGGCCCAACATATCATCTAACCGCACCCACCACCCATGAATGACTGGCAAAAGCTGTTCGCCACAGCACCCGCAACAACGAAAACGCCGCGCAAAGTGTTCTTCAGCTTTCATTACAAGCCGGATGTTCACCGAGCTTGGGTGGTCCGCAATTCGTGGGTCACCAAGGAGGACCGCGTCGACGCGGGCTTCTTCGACTCCTCGGTGTTCGAGGCAAAGCAACGAGAGAGTAAGGATGCTCTCAGAAACTTCCTCCGTGACGGAATGAAGGGAACAACCGTCACCTGCGTTTTGATCGGAAGCGAAACGGCAGTGCGCCCTTGGGTTCGCTACGAACTTGTCCGCGCGTTCGAGCGCGGAAACGGCTTGTTCGGAATTCGCATTCACAATATCAAAAACCTGCAGAAGATGACCGCTACAGGCGGACCGAACCCATTTGATCATCTTGCCTACCGCGTCGATAGCGAGCGCGTTTACTGGCAGGAGCGGAACGGCGAAAACTGGGCCGCATACACTGAGGTTCCTTCCATGGCCCTCAACGATGTGGCCTACGACCTCAAGGGCGAGTTGCATCACACGTTTTCTTACCGCTTTCCGGTTTACGACTGGGTCAACGACGACGGTTTTAATAATCTTGGCACTTGGGTGCAAAGAGCCGCCACGCACGCCGGAAAGTAATGAGGACAATACTATGAGTGGAATCAGCAAGAAGGAATTCATTCGGCGCTACTCGACCAGCCTGCTTGAGGGAAACGCCGCACTCTTTGCAGGCGCGGGGCTTTCGATTCCGGCGGGTTTTGCCGATTGGAGAAAGCTCCTGAAAGAGATCGCGGAGGATCTGCAACTCGACATCGAGCGTGAGCACGATCTAATCGCCGTCGCCCAGTTTGAAGCCAACCGCAAGGGAACCCGTGACTCGCTCGACGAGGCCATCGTCAGGCAATTCAATCGAGAGGCCAGGCTGACCGAGAATCACAAGATCATTGCGCGCCTGCCGATTGATACGGTGTGGACGACCAACTACGATCAGGTGTTCGAGCAGGCTTACCGTGAGGCAAACAAACGGCCGGACGTGAAGATTGCAGTCCCGCAGTTGTCACTTCGAGTGCCCCATTGCGACGTCGTCCTGTTCAAGATGCACGGGGATGTGGACCATCCTCATGAGGCTATACTGACGAAGGACGACTATGAATGCTACGAGGTGGAGCGCGGGGCTTTCACGGTGCAGCTCCTGGCGGATCTGCTGTCGAAACGCTTTCTATTCCTCGGGTTCAGCTTCACCGACCCCAATCTTGATTACACCTTCAACCGGCTCCGCCGCCTGCTCAACCCACAGCGGCAGCAAAAGGCGGCGCTGAAGGAACACTACTGCGTCCTGAGAAAGCCGCATCTCGACGACTACAAGGATCTCAAGAGCACTGCTGAAGAAAAGGAACGTATCTTCAAGGCTGACTCCGCGAGGTTCAAGCATCGAGTGAGCGATATGACCCGCTTCGGTGTGCAAGCGGTCGTAATCGAAAAGTATGAGGAGATTACGGAACTGCTCACTGCACTTCAGCGCCGCGTCGGGACGCGAAGTGTTCTCATCTCTGGAGCTGCACACGACTACGCTCCGATGGGGCAGGAACGCCTGGAGTCACTCGCTGAAGACCTCGGTCGCCGCCTGATCGAAGGGGGATACGACATCGTGTCCGGTGTCGGAAAAGGGATCGGGGCTGCCGTAATGGTTGGTGCCCACCGCGCACTTGGCCGGCCGGACGCAAGTAGGTTGGGCCAACGGCTCAAGCTCTTTCCGTTTCCCTACTGGCACCCCAAGGAAGATGAGCGAAAAGCCTACTACGAAACCAATCGCAAGGAGATGGCTGCCCAGGCCGGTGCCAGCATCTTCATCGCTGGTAACAAACTGCAAGGGTCAGACGTGATCGAATCGCCCGGCGTATTTGCAGAGTTCGAGGAAGCAAAGAAGAACCAGCATTTCATCATTCCTATCGGTGCCAGTGGACACGCTGCTAAACGGATTTGGGATGAGGTTGTCGCTGATCCAGCGCGCTTCTTTCAAGGAATCGACGTAAAGCCAGAGCTGGAAATTCTCGGAAACTCCAACAGCACGAACGACGACATTACATCAGCAGTTCTGTCCATTCTCCACAAGGTCCGCAACGCCGTCGCATAAGGAAATTACACCATGGCCTACTTCACCGAATCACAGCTTCGCCAGTTCGCCGAGTCTCCGTTAATGGAGAAGCGAGCAGCGCAATACAATTTTTCCTCCACGGCGGGCGCGAAGGTTACGATCTTCTTGTCACACAGTCACAAGGACCGGAAACTCGCCAAAGGAATAATTCAGCACCTGGCGAGTTTCGGCATTGGGGTCTACGTGGACTGGAACGACACCGATATGCCGCGCGAAACAAATCGCGAAACGGCGGAAAAGATTAAGTCCCGGATCGCAGAGCTTCATCTGTTCATGGTTCTAGCAACCGAAAATGCCTTGAACTCAAAATGGGTGCCGTGGGAAGTCGGGGTCGCTGACAAAACAAAAGGTGAGCAGCGCGTGCTAATTATTCCCGTAGCCGACGCGGCTGGTGGTTTCAACGGCAATGAATACCTGCAACTCTATCGTCGAGTGGTTATCGCCGATGGCGACGTCACAGGGGTCTTTCAACCTCAGCAAACGAAGGGGGATCTTCTCGAGTACTATCTGAAGACCTACGGAACTTGAACTGACGCTCACACAATGAA
>JBIKYV010000074.1:0-16395 GCA_044355075.1 Prosthecobacter sp. | reverse complement strand
TGTCAGAGTGCTGGCCGTCCGGTTTCCCCCAATGACCATGCCGCTGTGCAGATGCTGCTTCTCTTTGAAGAAAGGGGCCAGATGGTCGAAGAGATACTGAGCCGTGTCGGCAAAGGCGGTGAAGACAATGACCTTCTTGTTCCCCGGATTGATGGGAGAGGCGAGCTTGCTGAGGATGGTGGTCTTGAGGTGCTGGAGCTTGGCATCATCCGAGGGGGTGATTTTGGCCATCTCGGCGAGCAGTTCTTTGATGATGACCAAGTCCACCTCCAGCGCCAGCTTCCAAGCCGGGATATCCATGTCATCCAGACTGATTTCCACCCGCTGGGGGCTGGAGTCGTCGTCCAAATCTGGGAAGTCACCTTCATCCTCCGGCTCTGCCTCGGCAAAGGCCTGTGAGATGTCGGCAAAGGTGGCGGCTTTGCCGTTCTTCTGATGCTCGGCGATCTTCTTGAGCGTCCGATGGTGATTGTCCGCGAGGCTTTGAAGCGTGAGGCGGAAGGAATGCACGGAGCTTTCCAGCCGCTTCAGCAGATTCACCGTCATGAGCGCCTGAAGGCCCTTTTCGCGGCCACTGCGCCCCAGATTGGAGGCGGCATCAAAGTCGTCTTCGAGGTCATCCGGTTCCGCCTGCTCGTATTTGTAGAGGCGGCTGGGCTGAACAAACATCATCGGCGTATAGACGGCCAGCGTGAGCAGGGAGAGCTGCTGGAAGATCTCATTGAAGCCAATGACATCGGAGCGGTGGGTGAGCTGGCAGTGATGTGAGATGGGCTTCAGCCTTTCGGGGAACTCGCCGATGTCCTTCGTATCGTAGTAGGTCTGAATGTGGCGGCGGGAGCGAGCGATGGTGACGCTGTCCAGCAGCTCGAAGAAATCGAAGTCCAGCTCCCCGAGAATGGCGGCAGGAGTGCGTTCTTCCGCCGGGAGCTTGGACCAAGTGGTGAAAGTGGCCTGGGCACGCTTGAAGATTTCGTCGATGTCCTTTTCCGTGCGGAGCTTGGAGCTGAGGTTCTCCGGTTCGCCTTCGTAGGCCAGAGCAAGCTGGTTCTTGAGGTCGGAGAAGCGGTTATTCACCGGTGTAGCCGAAAGCATGAGCACCTTCGTCTTCACGCCCTGACGGATGACTTCATTGAGCAGGCGCTGGTAGCGTGTCTCGCGCTCCCGGTAGGGATCATTGGTCCGGAAGTTGTGGGACTCATCAATGACGACGAGGTCGTAGTTACCCCAGTTCACCTTCCGCAGGTCCAGACCAAAGGACTGACCGCGAGTGCGGAGCAAATCCGTGTGGCAGAGAACATCATAACCGAAGCGATCCTTCACGAAGATGTTGGTCACCAGATTGCCTTTGTAGGTCAGCCAGTTGTCCGCGAGCTTCTTGGGGCAAAGCACGAGGACAGACTTGTTTCGCAGCTCGTAATACTTCACCACGGCGAGTGCGGTGAAGGTCTTCCCAAGGCCCACGCTGTCGGCCAGAATGCAGCCATTGTAGGTCTCCAGCTTGTTGATGATCCCGGTGGCGGCATCGCGCTGGAAGTTGAAGAGCTTTTTCCAGATGAGGCTTTCCTGATAACCCGTGAGGTCATTCGGCAGGACATCCGCATTCAGGTCTTCGAGGAACTCATTGAAGATGTTGTAGAGCATCTGGAAGTAGATGCTCTGGGGGGAGTTCTCTTTGTAAATGGAAGCGATGTGCTCACAAAGTTTTTCCGTGACGTCTTCGAGCTTCTCTTTGTCGTGCCAGATCTGATCAAACAAGGCAAGCCACGTGCCCGTGGTGGCAGCGTTTTCATCCTTCATCACGAAGTTCGAGATAGCATTGCCCTTCTCATAACCCAAATCGACGGCGGTGAACCCATGCAAGGGCATGTAGGCTGCTTTTGATTCCCCGGCATCGACGGTGATGAACTGCTGCATCGGGGCCTGCGTGCGGTTTGAGCGAAACTGGGCCTTTTGCCGAATCCAAGCCGCGCACTCCTTGGCAATGGCTTTCTGAGTCAGTTCATTGCGCAACCTGACCTCAAACTCGGTCCCATACAAACTCCGCTCCCGAGTGAGCTTGGGGATATGGAACTCGCGGTGCTCTTTCTTAAACTTCCCGGCCACTTGTGAAGGCACAAAAGTGGGCGAAGTGAAGATGAAAGACAGCGATTCAATCTGCTCCAACTCCTTCTTAAGCGCCTCATAGGCATAAATCGAGAAGCTGGCCGCCGCGATCTGGAGCTTGGAACCAGGACCAATGGCCTGTTTCAGGTTGTCCCCGAGAAGTTGGTTGATGTTGTCGATGATCTGCATGCCGCTGAATAAGTAGTGCCAGCACTGGTCGTTTTCTTATCCAAGCAGGAGGTGATGTGCATGGCAAGGCTAGGAGTGGGCTTGTTCCATGACGCCTTATTTTGCGATGCATCTTGGTGGATTTCTCCAGTTTTATAAATGTTTTCGGCGATGAGCGCTTTTGCATCACCACCGCGACTTCATCCAGGCGTAAAAACTCGTGCCGATTTGGGCGTAGCCGGTGGCATTGGGGTGGACGCCGTTGTTTTCGGGATAACCATCGAATGGATCGAGGTTCAGCTGGGTGGGCACGAGGTGGATGTTTTCGGCTTCGCGACCGCTGAACTGCTCGAGCATGCGCTGCACGAGGCGATGCTGAATGCGCTTCCAGCCCCAGCGGGGATATTTGTCCTTGTAGTTGGCCGTAAAGCCGGACTGTCGCGCATTCGGCGGGGTGGTGAGGCCGACGGCGAACAACGCCTTCGGCGCGGCTTTGCGAAACTCGGCGAGGAGTCTTTCAGCATTGGCAAGCACCTCGGTGATCTTGGCATCGGGCGAGTCGGGATTGGCGGCGAAGCAGTCATTAATGCCGAGGAGGAAGCTGACGACATCGGGCGGCTGGCCTTGGCTGTTTTCGCGGAAGTAGCGAGGAAGATCGAAGACGGGCTTTTGGGCTTCATCAGCAAAGAGGAAGGGACTGGTGCTCTTCCGGGCGAGTGGTCCAGCGGTGACGCCAGCTGGCTTGGGGTCGAACTTGGTGAGGAAATCGGCCCACTTCCATCCGCCGTAGCCTTCGTGGCGAACGTCGGGCGCGGCACCGGCGGGCTTGTGGGTGCCGATGAAGGTGCACTTGGGATTGCCGGGCTGGGCGAGCCTCTTGGCGATTTCGTTGGGATACAGGCTGGCGTGCGTGAGGCTGTCGCCCACGACGAGGAGGCGCAGGGATTTGCCCTCGCCAGCGTTCCGCGGCGAGATGTGGAGGGTGAGGCGGCCGCTCTCGATGACGCGACCATGAGCGTCCTTCACGGTGATGGCGAGGGGATGATCGCCGACGTCTTTGTCCGAGGGCGTCACGGTCCAGCGACGTGCTTCGTTGGTGCCAAGCGGGCACTGGAACTCGAAGCGGTAGTCCTGCGGCTTTTCGGTGAGGACGATGTTGTCGTGGTAAAGACTCATCGGCACATCCGGTGTCGCATAAAGAACCGGCGGCAGGGTGAGCTGGAGCTCACCCGCAAGGGCTGCGGTGGTGAGAAGACTGGCAATGAGCAGATGGCGCATGGCAAGCATACGCACAGACGAGTAGAAATTTGCCAGCGAAGGCAGATCACACCCGCCCAGAAGATCGCGAGTGAGCCTTGCGAACATGGGGCAGGTTCTTCTCTCAAAGAGGGGCACAAGGCCTAACACCCTTTGCGCTAACGTGCACACCTTTGACCTAACTTGAAGTGCACCGACCAAGGCAACGGATGAGGAAGTGGAGTGCGGTGTCTTTGGCCAGTTCCGTGCGCGGCGCAGCGAGGGCATGAAAGCCTTCTACAAGGACACACCGCGCTTCCAGGGCAGGAAGTCATCTTGCCCCAGGGCGACGGCTTTGGGGGTGTAGTCGCCGCTGGCGGTGGCGAGGCAAAGTTCGAGCAGTGCTTCTCCCATCTGGGGCACGGTTTGATCTCCGGTGATGATGGGCCCAGTGTCGAAATCCAGGATATCTCCCATGCGCTGCATGAGGGTGCTATTCGTGGAGATTTTTAGCGTCGGGCACACGGGGTTTCCAGTCGGAGTGCCGAGACCGGTGGAGAAGAGGATGAGATTGCAGCCTCCCGCTGCGATAGCGGTGGTGGACTCCACGTCGTTACCTGGCGTGCAGTAAAGCGTGAGCCCACCATGTTGGCGGATGGGCTCGGCGTAGTCCAGCACGTCAACGATGGGCGAGGTGCCGCCCTTTTTGGCAGCACCAGCGGATTTGATCGCATCCGTGATGAGGCCATCGCGGATATTTCCGGGCGAGGGATTGGCATCAAAACCGGAGCCACAGGCCTTGGCTGCACCTTCGTAGGCGCGCATGAGGTTCACAAACTTATCGGCCAGCGCGGGGCTGACGCAGCGGTCGCACAGGCTCTGCTCCACACCGCAGAGTTCGGGAAATTCAGACAGCACAGGCGCACCACCAAGCGCGGCCAGGAGGTCGGCGGTGTGGCCGATCGCCGGGTTCGCGGAGATGCCGGAAAAGCCATCGCTGCCCCCGCACTCCACGCCGACGATGAGATCGCTCAGTGGGCAGGGCTGACGCGTTTGTTCGTTCGCGACGGCCACACCGTTCAGCGTTGTCTTGATGGCCTGAGCCATCATGTCCCGCTCAGAGGCACACTTTTGCTGCTCAAAGATATGCAGAGGGCGATTGAAGCGCGGATGCAATTCGGCGAGGGCTTTTTCTAGCAAGCTGACCTGGGCATGCTGGCAGCCCAGGCTGAGCACCGTGGCGCCAGCGACATTGGGGTGTGCGATATAGCCAGCGAGCAAGCGCACGAGTGCCTCGGCATCCTGGCGTGTGCCACCGCAGCCCAAGCCATGCTCCAGAAACTTCACGCCATCGACATTGGGGAAAAGCGGTGCAGCCGAGGTGAAGAATGCCTCGGTCAATTCCGTGTCGTCCAGGGATTCGCCTGCCTGGAGTCGCTGCACGAGATGCTGGGTGTAGCGCTCGTAAGGCGAGCTTTTCGCATAACCCAGGGCGCGATGGATGGACTCACGCATGAGGGCGAGATTGCGATTCTCACAAAAGACCAGCGGGATGACGATCCAGTGGTTCGCGGTGCCTGACACCGTGTCTGCCCGGCGGTAACCCTGGAAACTGCGATCCTTCCAGCGTGTGACCTCTGGTGGCGTCCAACTGACCTCGGCCAACTTTCCCGCAAAGGCTGCGGATTCATGGCGCAAGTTGTGGGTGTGAATGAGGCTACCTGCAGGCACCGCTTGCGTCGTGCGACCGACCACCACGCCATACATGGTCACCCGCTCGCCAGCGCTAAAATCACGCGCGGCGAACTTGTGCTTCGCGGCGATTTTTTCTCTCAAAACGATGCCGTCCAGCGCTTGCCCAGCCTCTAGGTCGCGCAGGGCCACGATCAAATCATCAGCAGGGTGAACACGCAAGGTTGGCAGGAAAGGCATGAGAGGTGAGAGATGCTGAATTTCAGATCGCAGATTTTAGATTTTAGATTTCAATTTTTCCACTGAAGCAGGCCTTCGGGAGTGATTTCATAACGCACGGGAATGGCCAGTTCAGGCCGCTCAGGCCCCTCGGGCAGCAGACGACCTCGAGCATCAAAGGCATGAACACGCCCAGCCTGATGGCGCATCCAGCCCAATAGGCGCCCCGTCTTCGGCTCATAGCGAAAGACATCGCGCCAGGGCTTCGGCGTGGATAGCCGAGGCGGCACATAAGCAGGTCGGGGCGAGCGCAGCAGTGCATCAGGAAAAAGCGCCTGACTGAGTATGGTGAGGTTCAGGCCACGCAGGTAATGCCGATCTGCTGCCGAGAGTCGATCCGGTGGCGCGACGGTGCTCAATCCACCGTTGGCCGTGGCCATCAGGATGCCAAGATCAATCAGGCGCTGCACGCCTTGGGCGAGGTCTGCCGTGGCCGAGGCTTTGGGCGACTTGGCGGCAAGTGCGTCCAACTCAGTGCGAAAGGAAAGATAAAGGTCCGGCAAGTTCGCGATCTGATCCAAGGCCTCCTGAAGAGCCACGCGCAGAGGTTTGCCGCCTAGCGTCGGCCAAGCTTGGTTGAGGCTAGCCGCGAGATCCGTCTCCAGCTTCATGCGCAGAGGCGCGGCTTTCTTTTGATCCGACTCGACGCTGGCTAACTCCAGGTTTTGCAAAGAAGCGAATCGATCCTCCCACTCAGGCAAAAGCGCACGTAGGCTGCGACGCGCTTCCTCGCCTAACAGACGGGCCATGAGTCGCCCGCCCAGACTGGAAGCTTCCTGGGTGGCCGCGCGCATGACCTTTAGCCAGCGCAGATCCGTGTCAGAGACAGGCAGGCCGAGGTCAGGATTCGCGGTCTGGTAGTCGATCTCTGCCAGGCGTCCATCTTCATGATAAAAACGTTGTTCGTTCGGCAGCATGGCAAAGCTGATCAGCGCAGGCGCACTGACGCTGACGCCATTCGTGACGAAGATGCCGATGTCCACCCGATGGCAGAGCACGCCACGCGCGCCAGGCATTGGTGGCTGCCAGCGCACTCGCAGCCGGGCGTAGGGAGTGGCACCGGTGCGGTCGATTTTCACCGCGGCAGGGTCACCCTGCAGGACGACGATTTTCACGCTCAGCGGGCGACCCATCAGATCGGCGCATTGGCTAAGTTCGAGCAGCATGGCGTGCTCACGGGTGATGGAGCGCAGCACTCGGGCGATGGAGACGCGTGCATCGGCCAGCGCCGAGACTGGCGGCGGGCTAGCTTCGAAGAAATCCACCCCATTTTCTGCCACACTCTCCTCGACGACGGTGGCCTGTGCTAGCGGCGGGATGAGGTCGGGCGTCATCGCATGAGCCGCACGCACCATCCGCTCTTCATCCAACATGGAGGCATCGAACACGACCGGATGTGCACGCCCATTGAAGGCATCTTCAGGCTTTAAGACGAGGCGGTTGTTCTGCCGCAGGATCGCCTGCACGGTGGGCATGAGCAGCCTGCGTTCGATCAAGACGCGCTGCGTTTCCCTGGGGAAAGCCGCGATGGTGGCCAGCACCGCGCGCAGAAAGGGCTGATCTGAGCCCGAAGAGCCCTGCGTGATCAGGCAGCATGGCGTGTTTACTGGATAGAGATCGCCATAGCCACCCACGCCATTGGCACCAGCATCGTGGTCCTGGTGCTCCGGGTAGAGGAAAAGTTGGTTGGCCAAATACTGGCCCATCAGAAACTGCGCCCCCTTGGGGTCCATCAAGTAAAAGCGCGGCAGACTACCGCCCATTTCTGCTGGGGCAGCCATGGAACAATTTCCCACGGTTGGAGAAGCTCGCTGCTGGGTAGCCGGGCCTTTATCCGGCCCCGTGGCAGAGCTGTGGGAAAACAGCGTCAGTTGGGGATACACGCTAGCTTCGAGTGCTGAATGCTGGCCATCACGATTTTCATACGTGATCGCCAATAAACCTGCCGCAGTGCCCTCACGGAACCATTCATTCAAAAGCTGCCCCACCGTATCCTTTCGAGTCGTCACCTGGGCCAAGGCTGCCGAGAAGGGCAGCAGCAAAGCTAGGGAGAGGAAAAAAAGACGAAGCAAAGGCACTGTAGAAAGTCAGGCCGACCGCTGCCGTGTCAATCTCGCAGGTGAACGGCCAAAAAGGCATGGGGCGGTCTCGAACTCAGCCTTGCCGCCGCGCCTTGCCTGTGGCTTAGACAGACTTCCTTTTTTCTCCGCACCTTGGGCTCCCGCCCTCCGATCCGCACGCCTGTGAACATCCGCCGTCTTTCTGTTGAAGTCCTCGAAGCCTGGCAAAAAACGCCCCGCTATGCCTCCGAACTCCTCGAGGATAAAACCCGCCAAGCTGCCCTCTCAGGGCCGAATGCAGCCTTTTTGCACGACATCGTGCTAACCACACTACGGAACCTAAGCCTGCTGGATCACTGGATCAGCCACCTCACAGGCAATCGCCACCTGGACCACCGCACGCGCTGGGTGCTGCGGATTGGCCTCTGCCAGCTCCTGCTGCTGGGTGTCCCCTCCCACGCTGCCGTGAATGAAACCGTGGCTTCAGCCGGGCGCGCCTCAGGTCTGGTGAATGCCGTACTGCGCCGTGCCGGACGTGAGATGGATGATCTGCTAGCCCAACGCGAAAAGCTACCTCTCGCCATCGCCTGGTCGCAGCCCGAATTTTTGATCCGCCGCTGGATCAAAACCATGGGCAAGGAAAAAACCGCCGCGCTCTGTGCCTGGAACCAGCAACCAGCGGAGACCTACATCCGCCTGAACCGGCTGCATGAAGAGGCTGAGGAGCGCCTCGCTAGCGTACCAGCGCTTTCCGCCCATCCCATCGTCGAGGACTTCTTTGCGGTGAACCCTGTGCCGCGCGAGGCCCTGAAGGCAGGCATCTGCTATGCCCAAGACCCGAGCACCTCTTTTGCACCACACATGCTCGCGCCGAAACCGGGCGAGACCGTGTTGGATGCCTGCGCTGCCCCCGGCGGCAAGACTGCCATCCTGGCCCAGTTGATGTGTGGCGAGGGCACCCTGATCGCCTGCGATAGCTCCCCTGCCCGTCTGAATCGACTGCGGGAAAATCTAACCCGCCTGCGCGTTCATCGTGTGCAGATTCACCAGCACGACCTCATCAGCGGCGAGCCTGCACCCTTTGGGACGATGCTTTTCGACCGTATCTTGCTCGATGTCCCCTGCTCGAACACCGGCGTGATGCGCCGTCGGGTGGATGTGCGCTGGCGGCTGACCGAGCCTGAATTCGCCGAGCTAGCCCGCACCCAGCGCGCCATCGTGGAAAGTGCGCTGCGTCTACTGAAACCAGGCGGCAGCTTGGTTTACAGCACATGCAGCATCGACCCTGAGGAGAATCAACAACTGGTGAAGGCCGTCATGGCTGACCATCCCGATCTAGAGCTGGCAGAAAGTCGGCTCATCTTCCCCCCCAAGGATCAGATGGATGGTGCCTACGCAGCCCGTTTGGTGAAAAAATCATCTTAAATGCGCCCGTCATGCCGAACCTGCTGATCCCCGTACCGCTGCCCGACTTCCTGACTCAGCCGCTGCGGGCTCAGCACGACTGCGTAGACACTGCCCAGGAAAACGTTCGGGGCCTCGTGGTGCCGGGAGGCTATGCCGTGCCGGAAACGCTGTTAGCCGCACTGCCGCAGCTAGAGATCATCAGTGTCTTTGGCGTGGGCTATGATGGCGTACCGCTACCACTCTGCCGCCAGCGCGGCGTGCATGTCACCAATACTCCAGATGTCCTGACTGATGACGTGGCGGACATCGCCACCGCCCTCGTGCTGATGACAAGTCGTCGCCTCAACGAAGCCGAGCAGAACCTGCGCACCGGAGCTTGGCCCCAGGGTGCTTTTCCGCTCGCCCACGCACTGCGCGGAAAGGTCGCCGGGATCTTCGGCCTCGGACGCATCGGCAAAGCCATCGCTCACCGACTCGAAGCCCACCGCATGCAGATCGCCTACCACGGTCGCCAACCACAAAACGTGCCATGGCATTACTGCAGCACACTGATCGAGCTAGCCAAGGCCGCTGATTTCCTCATCGTCGCCTGTCCGGGTGGTCCAGAGACTCGCCATCAGGTAAATGCACCGGTTCTCGAAGCCCTTGGCTCAGAAGGCACGCTGATCAACATCGCCCGTGGTTCCGTGGTGGATGAAGCCGCGCTGGTACAGGCCTTGGAAAATCAGACGATCCGCAGCGCTGGTCTGGATGTGTTTGAAAACGAACCCCAGGTGCCCCTGGCCCTGCGCAACTGCCGCCATGCCGTGCTGTTACCCCATATCGGCAGTGCGACGCATGAGACCCGGCGCGCCATGGCGCAGCTCGTCATCGACAACCTCACCGCCCACTTCGCAGGTCAGCCCCTGCTGACGCCCGTCCCCTAACCACAGGCAGAAGAGGCATTCCTGGCCCCTCAACCTCAGGTGTATTCAATCAGTGCCTTGATGACCTTCCGCCGAGCCACTTCATCAAAGGCATCGTGAATTTTCTCCAACGGGAAACGGTGGGTGATGAAGTCCGCTGAAGTCAGCCGACCTTCACGAATCCACTGGCAGAGCTGGGCCTGACTCTCCCGCTCATAGCGCCGCGTGGGCCACTGATGAACGAGAAGATTGAAGTTAAAATCCGCCTTCGATTGATCAAGATGTAGCACCGGCTGCGTCAGCACGCCATAAATGCAGTGCGATCCGCCACGACGCAGCAACGGCAGGGCCTTAGAGACAAGCTCAGGACTGCCCACGGCATCAATGACCGCATCGAGACGCCGCGGAGAAGTTTCCTGCCCAGGAGCAAAGGCCGCATCGGCCCCAAAGGCGAGTGCCTTGCTGCGCTTTTCTTCATGACGATCCACAATACCAATCCAGCCCAGGCCAAAAAGCCTGCCCAGACGTGCAAAACTCAGCCCCACCGGTCCTGCCCCATAGATGAGCACGGCATCGCCCGGCTGAAGGTGAAAGTCACGAAAGGCGCCGAGCACTTCGCGCCAAGTGCAGAGCAGCACCGCCTCCTGCGCGGGAATATCAGGGTCCACGCGCGTCTGAATTTCATAGACCTCGATCCAACCATCGGCCTCATTGGCTACGCCATCATTCACCATGGCTTCATGGTCATTGACCAGCGTGTATTCGCCAAAACCACCCCAACCCGAATCCACCCCCTCCATGTGCAGGTCAAAATTCAGCCCACCCACTGCACGGTCGCCGACCTGAAAGTTACGCACCTTTTCCCCCACCTGCACGACGATACCGACGCTCTCGTGCCCGAGGGCAAAGGGGAACTTGTCCTCCATGCCCGGAAAGGTGCCGTGCAGCAGCTCACTATCCGTGCGGTTGCAAAGGCAAGCGCACTCGGTGCGCACCAGGGCCTGGTAAGGGCCAGGCTTGGGCTGGGGAGAATCCAAAACCTCCAAGTGGCCGGGATGAACAGCGATGACAGATTTCATGCAGAGAAAAAAGGCGCTTCTAAGGAAGTAGCGTGACCGAAGCGAGAGAGTTACTTTTTGCCCTTGCGCGTTCCCTCCCAGGCAGCCTCAGGGTCGTAGGCTTCATTCAGATCGGTTTGCTGGGCACCGACCTTTTGCCGCCAGTCATGCAGTTTCTCGGTAAGGCGCACGGTCACATCGCTCTCCACATCGGACACGTCCAACGCCTCGCCAGGATCGCGACGCAGATTGTAGAGTTCTACGCGACTGTTTTCATGGAATTGGATGAGCTTCCAATCGCCCTCACGGATCGCGCTGTAGGGGGTGGCACTGCCTGGATGATAGTGTGGGTAGTGCCAATAAATCGCATCGCGCGTGAGTGGAGCCGTCTCCAGCAGCAAGGGCATAAGAGAGGCACCATCCAGCGGTTCACTCTGCGCTAATTTTTCTCCTACCGCCTCCAGAATGGTGGGCACAAAATCGTAACTAATGACCGGCGTTTCGCACTCCGAGCCAGGTTTGATCTTCGCAGGCCAAGATACAATCAAAGGCACATGTACGCCGCCATCGTAGGCACTGCCTTTGCCCAGACGGGAGGGACTGTTATCCGTAGGACCGCGCTGCCAGCCCTTGGCCCCGACGGTGCCGGATAGACCACCATTGTCGCTGGTGAAAAGGAAGAGCGTGTTCTCCCACTGGCCGCGCTTTTCCAGCTCTGCCCGCAAACGCCCGACACTATCGTCCACGCTCTCCACCAGCGCCGCGTACGTCGGGTTGGCGTGACCATTCACAGCGCGCTTTTTCTGATACTTCTCCACCACCTCCGGCTTACCCATGATGGGCGTATGCACGGCGTAATGCGGCATGTAGATGAAAAAAGGCGCATCTTCAGCACCGATGAAGCTCAGCGCCTCCTGGGTCAGCCGGTCACTCAGAAATTCACCCTTCGGCCCATCCTTCAATGTTTCGATGCCATAGGGAGAAAAATAGCTCGGGGGCTGGCCACGATCATTGCCGCCGATGTTGATATCGAAGCCTTGTTTTTCCGGGTAGAACTCAGGTCCGCCGAGATGCCATTTGCCGATGCTAGCGCAACGGTAGCCGAGAGGCTTCAATCGCTCGGCCAGCGTCAATTCCTCAAGCGGCAATTGCTTTGTCCAATCTGGGATTTTTAGGCGCGCCTTAGGCCGATCATGCCCAGCGATCCAATCGGTGATATGCAGACGCGCTGGCGACTTACCCGTCAGCACCGCCGCACGTGTCGGAGAGCACACCGTGCAGGCCGAATAAGCCTGGCTGAATTTCATGCCTTCGCGAGCCAGCCGGTCGATGTTCGGCGTCTCATAATACTTACTGCCATAGCAGCCCAGGTCGGTCCAGCCCATGTCATCAATGAGCATGAGGATGATGTTTGGGCGCTGCGGTGTGCTTTCTGCCTTAGCCAAAGAAACAAAACCGGCAACGAGCGCAAAAGAACAAATCAAAAAACGAAGGTTCATAAAAGAAGCTGAGGCGAAACGAAGCCAAAAAGCAAGAACGCAGCTGAAACGAGCTATCTTGAGACCAAAGCTATGATTCACGGAGGAGATAGCAGCCGAATTTCTTAGATTACCTTAATTTCCCACAGAGTAAGTATAGTTTCACTTGACCGGAATTCACTTCCCATCCAGACATCGCGCCCCTTCTTGGGGCCCTCAAACGCATGGACCACGACATCATCATTTATATCATTGCCGGCTTCGTGGCGCAGCTGATCGACGGCGCGCTGGGCATGGCCTATGGGGTGTCGGCGTCAAGCCTACTCATGGGCTTCGGCGTGCCGCCCGCAGTGGTCAGCAGTACCGTCCACGCCGCTGAATGCTTCACGACAGGAGCGTCAGCGCTATCGCACCACGCCTTTGGCAATATCAGCCGGGATCTTTTCCGCCGCCTGCTTATTCCCGGTATCATCGGCGCAGCGCTAGGAGCCTACGTCCTCAGTTCCTTCGATGGAGACTTCATCAAGCCCTATATTTCCGGCTATCTGATCATCATGGGTATTGTCATCATCGCGAAGGCCTTCATGCCTTTTCCTCCGCGAGAAGTCACCACGCGACTGACCCCACTGGCCTTGATCGGCGCCTTTCTCGATGCCGTAGGCGGAGGTGGGTGGGGCCCTATCGTAGCGACAAACTTGATCGTGCGCGGCAATTCAGTCCGTGAGGCAGTAGGCAGCGTGAATGCTGTGGAATTCTTCGTGACACTGTCAGCTTCGATCACCTTCTTCATGAGCATCGGGCTCGGTCACTGGCAGGTCATTGCTGGCCTTGCTGCAGGCGGAGTCATCGCTGCACCACTGGGCGCTTATCTCACCAAAAAACTACCACACCGCCCCATGATGGTCGGCGTGGGCGTCTTGGTCGTCGCGATCAGCCTGCGCACTCTTCTGCGCACCTTGGGCTTCTCGACTTGGATCTGATCCCACGGAGCCACAGCACTCACGCTTTCATGAAAGCCTCATCCGTTTGCTGATGGCCTGAGCCTGAGGCTGGGCAAGGTTACAGCGTTGCAAGCTTTGCCACCATCCTCCACCAGACTGATCGACAACAGCTGTTGCCTTGCCTTTCCGTCTGTCTGCGCGCCATGATCCTGAGATGATGACCACCGCCGCACCAGATGCCGCACGATTTCGCCTACTCGCCGAGAACATTGGAGACGTGCTCTGGCTGAAAGAGCTAGACCCACCCCAGTACACCTACGTCAGCCCGGCCTTTGAAAGAATCTGGGGATACCGAACCCGTGAGCTTGGACGCCACCCTAATCTCTGGGAAGATGGCATCCACCCCGATGACCTTCCCAGTGTCCAAGAAGCACTTCGGCAATGGTTCAACGGCGAAAAAAACGATTATGTTATACATTACCGCGTCATCAATCGCCAAGGTGAAGTACGCTGGATCGCGGATCGTGGCATCATTCTCGGACGAAAAGAGGGTAAGCCCTACCAGATCGGCGGCATCGCCCGTGACATCACCGAGCGCGAATCCGCTGAGGCTAGCCGACGCTGGTTAGCCACGGTGGTGGAAAACTCCGATGATGCGATTATCACCCTGAATCTGGATGGTGTCATCCAAACCTGGAACGCTGGCGCTGAGCGCATCTTCAAATATAGCCCACAAGAAGCAGTCGGACGCAATGTCTCCTTTTTGCGCCCCCCGGAAGCCGCTGATGATGAAACCGTCTTTCGCCGCATGATCCGCCAAGGCAAGCGGATCGATCATTACGAAACACGACGCCTGCGCAAGGATGGTCGCATCATTGACATCTCCCTATCCATCTCACCACTGATCGACTCGAACGGGCGGATCGCAGGTTATTCCAAGATCTCTCGCGATATCACGGAGCGAAACCTGGACAGGCGCATGTTTCGCCGCCTCCTAGAAGCAGCGCCGGATGGCTTTGTCATTCTCGACTCGAAAGGCATTGTGCGCATGGCCAACGCACGCACCGAGACACTCTTCGGCCTATCCAAAAAGAAAATCATCGGCTCCACATTCGAGAGCCTGTTACCTCGTGAAGAACGAAAAAGGTTCGCAGCAAGCCGACGCGATTTTTTACACCAACCGACCCAGGCGGAGAAATTTCGCGGCATGCATCTCGATGGCATGCGCAAAGGAGGCGGCATCTTCCCCATGGAAATCAGCCTCAGCCAGGTCGAGGCTCCCGAGGGGCCGCTTATCATTGTCGACATCACAGACATTACCGAGCGCAAAGAGGCCGAGCAGACCATTCGTAGGCTGAATGCAGAACTCGAAGAGCGCGTGCAGCAACGCACAGCTGAACTAATGCAGCAGATCGTGACCCGCATGCAGCTAGAAGAAGAACTGCTGCAAATCAGCGAGCGCGAACGTCGCCGCATCGGCCAAGACTTGCACGACGACCTAGGTCAACAACTGGCAGGTGCCTGGATGATGGCCGATGTGCTGCAGCGACGTCTGGAAGCCGGCGAATCTCCAGAATCTCACTCCGCCGAACGACTTTGCGACCTACTCAAAAAAGCGCTCAACCATACACGCAATCTCGCCCGTGGCCTGCATCCAGTAGCCCCTGAACAGGGAGGCTTAGCCAAAGCACTGGAAACTCTCGCCACCCAGTCCAGTGAACTCTTTAATGTCAAATGCCGCTTCCAATGCATCGAAGGCCCTGCCCTCACAGATGAAGCCGTGATGACACATCTGTATCGCATCGCTCAAGAAGCTGTGAGCAATGCGGTCAAACATGGCCGAGCCTCCAGCATCTCGATCAGTCTGAATCGAGACTTCCTCTGCATTCACGACAATGGTCGATGGAAGCAGCCCAGCGAAGAAAACCCAGGTCTCGGTCTGCGTATCATGCGCTACCGAGCAGAGTTAAATGGTGGCAGCCTGAGCATCCAAAAAAACTCCAAACGCGGCACCACCGTGACCTGCCAGTTTGTCGTTGCACCCAAGCCCACCTCCAAAGTTCAGCGAAAGACAAAGCAGCCCCCAAATGCGTGACGCGCCCCCTTACTCACAAGCCATGCCCAAGAAGAAAAGCCCCACCGCAACGAAACCCGAAACGCAAAAAACGCGCGTGCTCATCGTGGATGATCACCCTGTATTTCGAACAGGACTCGCGGGCCTCGTGAACTTGGAAAAAGACCTCGCTATCTGTGGTGAAGCCCAAGATGCAAGCCAAGCCATGAGAGCTTTAGAAGCCCTAAAACCCGACCTCGTCCTCATGGACCTAAGCCTTCCGGGGAAAAGTGGGCTTGAGCTCTTGAAAGACTTTCGTGCCATGAGCCCACGAACGCCTGTTCTGATGATCTCCATGCACGATGAGACGCTGTATGCAGAGCGTGTCATCCGTGCAGGAGGCAAGGGCTACATCATGAAGCAAGAAGGCCCAGAGCGGATCATTCAGGGCATTCGGAAAGTCCTCTCCGGTGGCATTTTCGTTAGCGAACGAATTTCCACCCTAATTCTCGACGCGCTCTCAGGAGCCAAAAGTGGAGCATCTCCCGTGTCTACCCTCACCGATCGCGAATTCGAAGTCTATCGCCTACTCGGTCAAGGCCGTGAGCCCCATGAGATCGCCAACATCCTGCATGTGAGCATCAAAACCGTAGACACGCATCGCATGCACATCAGACGGAAGCTGAGCCTACGTAACGCAACCGAACTGATCCATCACGCCACCCGCTGGGCTGCTGAGCAAGGCTAAGGCGAAGCATCCAGCACATTATGGATTTGCTGACATCATTCAGCATTCGTGAACGAACGGCAAAGGGATCCATGAACCTCATCCATTTGCTGAAAGCAGTCGGGAGCATCTGCTAATAGCCCATCAAATGGCAAACGAGCAGACTTCATCAATGAAGTTAGCCGACCTGACTAAAAAGCCACCTCAGAGGGCTTCAATTCCTCATGCTGTGGTTTTGCACGATGAAAAACCAGAACAGGATTTGATCAAAGTTTGTGAAACACT
>JBIKYV010000220.1:0-4821 GCA_044355075.1 Prosthecobacter sp. | reverse complement strand
CGCCGTTTGGCTGATCGTAGGCAAACCATTGGCATCAAAGGTCACATTGTAAGCCACGCCGTTAAATTGCGGATCACTAACAAAAGTGATAGGTTTATTGCCACGGAGCGCGAACTCTTCGTTGTCAGAGGCCATTACTAAGGTGGTAAAATTCACCGATGGTGTCAGTGCTGGATTGATTTGCTCATTCATCCAATCCTCCAAACCCTGCAGATAAGCGGCAGTGACAGCTTGCTGTGTTGGATTCGCTCCCAAGGCTGTAATTCGTGCGTCCACCTTAGCTCGAATTTCCTGGTAAAGAGGTGTCGTGCCGCCAAAAGTCGCCTGAGTCATGAACCGCCAGATGTCGCGTTCGATCTGCTCATTCATTACGGTTTGCCATGCGTTCGAGCCAAGATCAGGCGCGGTGAGCGTTGGACTATTCGAATCAAAGGTCGTGGAGCCCGTGGCTTTCACAAATTTGCCAATGATTTCTTTATCAGGGAAATTTGCAGAAGTCACCGCACACCAGATATGACCATCTTTAAGGGCGTTCAAAAAGCCCTGATCCGTCGAGATCATACCTGGCTTGAAAACTATATTGTAGGGATGACCTGAAACTTGACCTAACGGCAGAGCCGGAGCGAGATCATTTTCAGTGCCGTAGCGGATGTAAGCTGTATTTTGCAGCGAAGACAAATTGCTGAAATTCAGCGAAATCGAAGCCGCTGTGTTATCCCCATTGACTAAAGCAGTGGCGTAACCACTGGCCGTAGAGGTCACTCCCGCCTCACGCCCTAGAAAAGCAACATAAAGCTGTTGGTTCGCAGGCAGAGTCGGATTTGCATCGCCGATTTGCACCACAGCACTGGGGCCAGAAGCACCTGAGATACCTGGCAGTGTTGCCGTAATTGTGGCAAACTCAGGCACCTCTTCAGCAGCATCCTGAACAGGTGTGACTGGCACCTCAAAAGGTGCCCCTGGCACCCCCTGTCCTGCAGGAATCGTAACCGTGCTAGGTAGGCTGTAATCTGCACCTGCCGAGCCAGGAGCCGAAGCATCAGCTTTCTGTGCGACGGGAGCCCCAGGACCACCGCGTAGCATGATACCATTCAGTGGCATACGAGGCACGCTATGTCCAACAGGAGGCCATGTGCGGACCAAGCCTACACGTGCCGCAACAGGCGCAGGGCTTGATACTGTCTTGTCTGCACGCTCATAACCTGCGTCCGCCACTGTCGTCATCTGCAAAGATAACATCGAGTGCACGGCATCGGCGTAGTTGTACCCTGCGCCGGTATTTTCTGCAATTGAAGGGCTTGATCCTAACCTTGCTTCAGCCCAGTCAGGCACTCCATCACCGTCGCTATCCACATCCTCGACTTTGATTTGGTAAAACTTCCGATTCGGCCCCGCAGGCTTAGTTGTGGTCAGTGTAGATGTAGAAGCCGTCGCGATGAGCGAAGCGCTAGCCACGGCTGCATCAACAAAAGGTCCTGTAGGACTGTCAGCCTCCTGCAAAGTATACTTTTTCCCTATTTCCGTTGGAATCGTGAAGCTGACGTTAGTTCCAAGGACCTGACTGCTAGAGAGGGCTAACCGTTTTTTCGCATCTTTTGGATCAGTTCCCGCTGCACTTTCTTGGTAATTCGTCATCCCATCCTGGTCAGTATCCAAATCAGGATCCATATTCCAAGCATTGTAGCGTGATTGCCAAACATCGCACATGCCTTTGCCTGGGCGATTGAATTGTACGTCATCCGAATTCCCCTGCCCAGGTCCTGTACTGTAAAAATCCAAAGGCGGCACATCAGCTGGTGCTTCGGTCAAAAAAAGGCCGATGACACAGGACGATGTTACAAACAAGCGCTGGGCTGAGTTCATAGTGGAAGTCGGCGATAAATTTTAAGTTGCTCCGATATGTGGACGACAGAAAAACGGTATAACCGTCTTTATCACTAAAATCATTTTTTTATCAGAAAGAGCCATTAACCGTCAAACTCGAAATCAAAAAAAAACATAGCTTATCCTAATTCATTCCATTTTCGTCACGCGCATATTACGAAAAAGAAAAATTAATCACAAATTAAACGAGATGAATAAGTTATATTTTTAATATCTTAAATCCAAAAAACTTAGGCGCGGCATAGGCGTAAGCTTGCAGAATAACTCGAAGTTATACATTCCTTCGATTACGCTCTCTATCCTTGAATAGCAAAAGAGACAGAGATCGACTCGCAGCTACGTTTCACGAGGATGCGTACCGTTTGGCTCCTTGTCTTCTTGGGTCAACTTCATGCTCAATTGCCTGAAGCCAGGCCCATCCCCAAAATGCAGGCCATTCCCCTGCCCCATTATGTGACTTCTTTTCAGTGGGAAGGGCGTGAACTCACCGCTGCACACTTTCAACCAGAAGATCGCCGACCTTTTTGGCACCCAATTCGCTGCTCCCATGAACCGAGTCTGACCCGTATGGGACATCCTCACGACCCTTTGACCCATAGCCATCACAACAGCGTCTGGGTTGCTCATGCTTCCGTCAACGGCATCGACTTCTGGGGTGATCAAGCCAAGTCGGGGGGTAAAATCACCACCGTTGAAGTCTCACGAGAAGGTTATGAAGACGCCGATGATCATGCCACCATGCGAACAGTGAACCACTGGACTTCTCTGACGGATGGCAAGCTGCAACTCATCGAAAATCGGCGCGCTGAAATACATCCTCTTCAGGGAGCTTCCAGCTGGTTCCTGATTGTGGATCTCACTTTCACGCCCCCTCCTGGCGGCAAAGCCACGTTTGGTGCCAGTGGCTTTGGTTTAATCGCAGTACGCATGGCTAAAAGCATCGGCGTTCTGGATGGAGGTGGTCGCATCCTCAATTCCGAGGGACTTCTGAATGAGTCTGCCATCTTTCGGAAGCCCGCGCGATGGTGCGATTACAGCGGAAGAATTACTTCTGAGACCGAAGGTTTTGGTGGCATCACCCTCATGAATCATCCTTCAAACCCTCAACATCCCACCGCTTTTCATGTGCGTGACGACGGTTGGATGGGGTGCTGCCTTAGCCTCGAAGAATCCTTGGAGCTTACCGAAAGCAAACCCCTACGAGTGCGCTATGCTCTCTGGGTTCATGATGGTGTCGCCAGCCAAGATGCTTGCGAAACCCACTGGTCCCGCTTCACCGCACTGCCCTTACCTCCCAAGCTTTGAGAACTTTCACTCGAGTTTTTTGCATCTTGCTTAACGCACTAACGACGAATCAAAAACTCGTAGCCTTGCGTTGCGACTCATCGCACAACTCGAATAGCCCCAAAGGGCTCAAAGACAAGGAACCCTACGGCACTTGAGCATGGCACACGTTCTTCAAAGCCAAGGAGTTTGCCTGCCGCCATCATCGCTCCTAAAAACCAAGCACGTCACAAGAAAGATAAGTGGCTGCGTAGTTGCGCAATCAATACTGCCGGATCATTTACGCTGACCATGACCAGGTAGCCTTCCGTTGTAGGAATTCGCGCCACGCGGCTGCGGTCGGTAACATAGAGAAGAGCCTTCGCGCCATTGCGTAGCTTAAACCATCCTGCTGCATAACCGGGTAGCCCGGTGCCCATCGTGCGCAGTGTAGGTTGGTGATCCTTGTCGGTATTGAGGTTGGTGACGACGGCTTCATCGAGTTTCAGCGACTTGAGCGGGATGAGTCGGCCATAGAGATCGCCTTGGAGCCGCAAGCCGTCCTCGGAGACGGTGAACTGTGCATGCCGCATCGACCACGCCAGCCAGATCATCAACACAATGCCAGCCATGAGCACAAGGCTGATGATAGCGAAGAACCACAGCGACTTGCTCGCGGCGGGGATCATGGGAAAGATGGTGGAGGTGCTCATAGTATGAGTTTGTCCGGCTTCTTAGATGATTCCAAGCAAAGAAAAAACCCGGCAGTCTCTCGGTCTGCCGGGTTTTTGACTGGTTCGAGAAACGAACTTGGAAGTTCGTTCTACGGCTTAGCCGTTCGCACGCAGGATCTGCGCGAGGACGTAGGGGAGGATGCCGCCGGCGCGGTAGTAGTCGATTTCGACGGGGGTGTCGATGCGGACGACGAGCGGGATGTCGAAGGACGTGCCGTCGGCTTTGTGGACGCGGAGGGTGGCTTCGCTCATGGGCTTGAAGTCGTTGGACAGGCCCAGGAGGTCGAAGGTGGCATCGGCGAGGTCCTTGACCTTGTCGTAGTCGGCCTTGTTCTTGAAGTTGCAGGGCAGGACGCCCATGCCGACGAGGTTGCTGCGGTGGATGCGCTCGAAGGACTTCGTGATGACGGCCTTCACGCCGAGCAGACGTGTGCCTTTCGCGGCCCAGTCGCGGCTGGAGCCCATGCCGTAGTCTTCACCACCGAGGATGATGCTCGGTGTGCCAGCGGCTTTGTAGGCCTCGGCGGCGTCGTAGATGCTCATTTCGGTGCCTGCGGGCTGCAACAAGGTGTCGCCGCCTTCTTTGCCGCCGAGCATGAGGTTCTTGATGCGCACGTTGGCGAAGGTGCCGCGGGTCATGACGAGGTCATTGCCGCGACGGCTGCCGTAGCTGTTGAAATCGGCCTGCGTGACGCCGTTGTCGGTGAGGAAGCGGCCGGCGGGGCTGGCTTTCTTGATGGCTCCGGCAGGGCTGATGTGGTCGGTGGTGACGCTGTCGCCGAAGATGCCGAGCGGGCGGGCACCTTTGATTTCCACGATGTCGCCGGGGGTCATGCTGAAGTCGGCGAAGAAGGGCGGATGCTGGATGTAGGTGGATTTGCCGTCCCACTCGAAGACCTCGCCGATGCTACCCTGGATCTCGTTCCACTTCGGATTTTGC
>JBIKYV010000073.1:0-16435 GCA_044355075.1 Prosthecobacter sp. | reverse complement strand
CATCCGAAGCTCGAAGGTGGCTTCGAGAGATCAAACGAAGCTCAAAATCGAGTGGGCGGATGCGTCCGATCTTTCCGATCAATCCGGCAAGAATGTGAAATTCCGCTTCCATCTCACGAAGGGTTCCCTGTATGCCTTTTGGGTCACTTCGGATGAAAACGGAGCCAGCGGCGGCTACGTCGGCGCGGGTGGTCCGGCCTTCGATGGGGTTCGGGATTCGCATCCTTGATTCGAATGTGAATCCCAAGGTCTTGTGGGCGGCTAGCTTAGACTTTTACCCAGGTTCGAGCTTTGCTGCTCTTGAGGATGGCTTCACAGAGTTTCACTTCGTGGTGTCCATCAGCCGCACTGGCAAAGAGAGCAGGGGTCTTTTTCCCTGAGGCAATGTGCTCATAAACTGCACGATAGTGCATCTTGTGCGCATCGCTAAATCCTTCGGGATGTCCGCCAGGGTAGTCGGTGAAGTTAGCCACGTCTTGAGTAAAGCCAGCCGTGGCGCGCTGCAGGATTTGATTGGGTTCATCCCGACGTCCGACATAGATTTCGTTGGGCTGCTGAAGATCCCAGCGTACGCTTCCCTTTGTGCCGTAAATGCCAAGCCCAAGGCTGCACTTCCATCCTGCGGCTACCTGGGAGATGCTGGCATTCGCGTGCACGCCATCGACATGGCCGTGCTTGGCTTTGCCAAATTTCAAAAGCACACTGCCGAAGTCTTCGGTATCGACTTTGTAGGGCACCATGGTCTTGGGATCTACTTTGGCAAAGGTTTGGACTTCTCCTTTGGGGCGCAATCGTTGCTTATGAAATGTCTCGATGTGGGCGAAGACATTGGTGGCTTTGGCTCCCAGGATGAAGCTGACCGCATCAATCCAATGCGTGCCGATGTCCCCAACGGCTCTGAGCTTGCCTCCTTCACTGGAGAGTACGCGCCAGTTGTAATCGGTCTCATGCAGCAGCCAGTCTTGGAAGAAGTGGCCCTGCACATGGATGATTTTTCCAAGTTCTCCGCGTTCGATCATGGCGCGCATTTGCAGCACGGCAGGGAAGAAACGGCACATGTAGTTCACGGCAAAAACGGGCCCGGATTTGCCGCCTTTTTTGACCGCATTCACGACGGTCGCGGTTTCCGTGGAAGTCATGCCTAGCGGCTTTTCGCAGATGACATGCTTGCCCATCGCGAGTGCTTCAAGGCATTGGGGAACATGGGCTTTGTTAGGCGAGGTGATGTGAACGACATCGACATTTGGGCTGGCATACATGGCCTCATGATCGTAGTCGCCATAGACTTCAGGGATACCCCAGAGTTGAGCTGTTTTTTTCGCGCTCTGGGTGGATCCACAGATGGCGGTGATTTGAATGCCAAGGCGTTTTAGCGCCTCAATATGGACAGGGGCGATGAAGCCTGTGCCGATAATACCTGCGCGAAGATGATGAAGAGGGGTCATGAATGGCTGCGAGATGTGTGCATTCTTTTCTAGGCTGGACTACACCATACGGCAAGACGGCACATGGCCCGAGCTTGAAGTTATCTAAACGCATCAATGATGTGCGCTCATAGACCTTTGGGCATCCAAGTTTCTAGTTTGCTCACCTTTTCTTTAGCTGAGGAGCTGACAGGAATTCCCCAGAAATCAAAAAAGGAACCGAGATTGCGATTGGCGATCTTGGAGTAGCGGATCAAAAACTGATCTCGAGCTTCGCTGTCGTTTTTAGGTTCAGGTCCGAAGCTGCTGTCAGCAAAGCTGTGTAGGTACTTTCGCCAACTCTCCCAACCAAACTCTTGCACAAGCTGGATGTAGGTCACGAGTGCAGTGAATGGTTCGCTCTTCCAGGTTTGCCACTTGTCACTTGAATGCTTGATTTTGTCGATGCTCAGCTTGAGTGATTCTGGCGTGATGGCGCTGTGTCCGATCAACCAGTCCTTCTGGAGTACTTCGTGGTAACAAAACATGCCAATGACGTTGTTGGTGACCTCGCCAGCACCATCGAAGGTGAAGGTGCGTCGTTGGTGGTTGTGACCAATTTCGTGATAAAAACCCCAGCCTGGAAACCGGATGCGATTCAGTGTGGCCATTTCTGGGGCAGCGCTCGTCGGAATCATAATAGGGTAGCCGCTATGCATGTAGCCTGCACTGATTTGAATGTCGGACACGATGCGCTCAGGGCGCTTTCGTTCGGAGGTTTGATTGCAAATAGCATCCTGCGCTTCGACGACTTTTTGCCAAAAGGTCATCAGCTCCGTTGGATTGTTGATGCTTTGTGCAATGACGGAGGGCAGGGTGATGATGAGCTTTTCGCAGGCGAGTTCCGCCCAGATGCCAGGCTGTTTTTTGATCTCGGAGGCCCACTGTTCGTTTGTGTGTTGGCCCAAAATGAAAAGCGGTGCAGGAATGGCATTGGCGACGGTGGCGGAAAAGACGTTGGTCTCTTTGGCATTGCCTGGCACTTCCACATAGATGAGACCGCCAAAGGCACTTGCTAATTTCATCTCAGGCTGGCTGATGCTAAGAGTCTTCGTGATGTCTGGTGCTCGTTTCCATTCGTCCAGGTGGTAAAGTGTATCGCTGTGGCAGCCGATGCGTACGGCATAGCCTTTCTCCACAAGTTCAGCAGGCACACGCACGGTGATGGTCTCACCGGCACCGGCATAGAGGCCCGTGCTAGTCCAGCCAGGAATCTTGGGGTCTACGCTGACTTCACGAGAGATGCGTGGTGATTCTGCCTTCGATTTACCAGGGAAAAACACATGCGCGGGATGAGCCGTCGTCAATTCACCACCAGCTAGTCGCAGGACGCGTGTCTCCATGCCTAGACGTAAGCGTGCTGCGTTGTCCTTGGTTGTGGTCAAAGGCGTCTCTGGCGTGGGTAGGGGGCCGACTTTGTCGCCATGGTTACCCAGTGCTGCGATGACGGCATCGCGCAGGCTGCTGCGATCGGGCGGTTGTGCGGCCAGCGCGATTTGAATAGCGTTGGTGGCTTGCTTGATCGCGGTGGCGTCCAGTGTGGGGCCACCTTCGCGTTGCTTTTTGATGGCCTGAATAGCGCTGGAGGCATTGACCAAAACCGGCAGCTCTACGCGGGCGCTGAAACTAGTCAGGCCATCAAAGGCACTCATGTCCGTGATGGCCACGCCGACAGGCATGAGTGCCTGATTGACTCCGTGGGCCAAGGCCAATTCTTTGCCACCACTGGTTTGGCCAAAGGCCCAGCCAGTCATACCTACGATCACACCACCGCCATTCCTCAAGTACTCCGTCACAGCTTTGCCTTCTTCGGTGCCTGTTACGTTTTGAATGTTCATGACCACCACGTCATAGTCAGACAGACGTTTGATCTCGATCTTGTTGAAGCTTTCAGTGCGAAAGCCAGCCGCTTGCAGCACATCACTTTTTACATCAAGCAGACCAACACGTGGCTTATCTTTGGCTCCAGCCCAGCGGATGCAGTTTTCGAGCAATTTGGCGTGATCCCCTCCTGCACTTCCGTCGAGATAGCTGTTGTGGCCGAAGATGATGATCCGACCTTTGGCATAACCCGCTGCTGCTGCGACTGCGATTTCGACACCGTCTTTGTCAGGAGCGGAGAGAATGGGGAAAGCCATCGTTCCCCAGATGCCCACTGGACCGGGTGAGCCAGTTTTGGGTACGGTTTTGATGCCTTCCAGGATCTTGGCGCGCTCAGCTTTGACCAGTTCTGGCGGCATCTGCGCGTAGGCGATCGTGATGAGACTGATGAAACTGATCCAAGATAGAAAATGACGTCTTTGTTGCATGGTTGGCTTGGCGAAAATCAGCGGTCAATGACGACAAGCAACACGTACGAGGCTGCTTAGCGCTTGTTCGCGATGGCATCCAATGCTTGTCTTTGATGGCTATGGGCAACCTATAACGGAATGAATGACCGTTTATTAGACATGATCGAGCGGAATCGCTGCTCGGGGAAAGTCGGCGTTTAGAAGCGCCTCAGTGTTGTGTCACTCGCGGGCCTTGTTTCGTCTTTCTCTGGGTAGTCCAGGGTGTAATGCAACCCGCGACTTTCTTGCCGGCGGATGGCGCACTCAACGATTAGGGAGGCGGTCTCCACCAAGTTGCGCAGCTCTAGCAGTTCGCTGGTGATGCGAAAGTTCCAGTAAAACTCCTGCACTTCTCGCTTCAGGTTCCGTAGGCGTGCGGCAGCTCGCTGCAGGCGCTTTGTGGTGCGTACGATGGAGACATAATCCCACATGAGGCGGCGGATTTCGTCCCAGTTGTGGTAGATCACCACGAGCTCATCATTGTCCACTGCCTCGCCGCTCTGCCAAGGTGGGATTGCGTGTTCTTGCTCATGCGTTTTGCTGATAGGCATCTTGCGTAGCAGATGCTCCACGGAGCGGTGGGAGATGACGAGGCATTCGAGCAGTGAATTCGAAGCCAGACGGTTCGCTCCATGCAGGCCGGTGCAGCCGACTTCACCCACGGCGCAGAGCCCGCGAATGCGCGTGGCACCATTGACATCAGTCACCACACCACCGCATTGATAATGGGCGGCAGGAACCACGGGAATGGGATGTTGGGTGATGTCGATGCCGACTTCCAGGCAGGCTTTGTAGATGTTCGGGAAGTGGCTGGTGATGAAGTCTGCAGGCTTGTGCGAGATGTCCAAATAGACGCAGGGACCACCGGTGCGCTTGATCTGGTGGTCGATCGCGCGAGCGACGATATCACGCGGTGCTAGCGAGCCGCGTGGATCATACTGTTGCATAAATTCCTTCCCATCCGCTCCGATCAGTCGTGCCCCTTCGCCACGCATGGCTTCGGTGATGAGGAAAGATCGTTTTTCAGGATGGTAAAGGCAGGTCGGGTGAAACTGAATGAACTCCATGTTCGCCACACTCGCACCGGCACGCCATGCCAAGGCGACACCATCACCCGTCGCGACTCGTGGGTTCGTGGTATAAAGGTACACGCGTCCGCAGCCACCGGTGGCCAAAATTACCCGATCCGAGCGCATGGTGATGACCTCGCGCGTTTCTTCATTCAGCACATACAGGCCTAACACGCGGTCTTCAGAGACGTAGCCGAGTTTTCCGGTTGTGATCAGATCAATGGCAAAGTGATTCTCAAAGAGATGGATGTTCTTCTTTTCGCGAACTGTTTGCAGCAGCTTCTCCGTGATCTCTTTGCCCGTCGCGTCTGCGGCATGGAGGACGCGACGCCGGGAATGCCCGCCTTCTTTGGTGAGGTCAAATTCCAGATGGCCATCAGCGGCTTCTCGTTGGTCGAAACTAACGCCCCACTGCACCAATTCTGCGATTCGGCTAGGACCTTCGGTTACGATGGTGCGTACAGCATCTTCGCGGCAGAGTCCTGCCCCTGCGATCAGCGTGTCGGATACATGCTGTTCCACGCTGTCCATTTCGCTTGTGACGCAGGCAATACCGCCCTGCGCCCAATTCGAGTTGGAGTCCAGAGCGCCGCGCTTGGTCAGCACTGCCACGCGTCCGTGTTCACTGGCGTGCAAGGCCGCGCTCAACCCTGCAGCGCCGCTGCCCACGATAATAAAATCAAATTCGACCATGAAGATAAGGTGACGAGCCTGCCACGTGCTCATCATGAAAGCAAATACGGGCAGAACACTTCCCACGTTCCACCTTCTCTCCGCCAATCGCTTTTTCTTACAGGCCCGATAAGCTGAAATAGATCTTTACCTCAGCGGACCTGTTTCAGTTGCTTGGGCCAGGGATCGTCAAAGCTAACCCCCGATTGCCATCGTTCGATTTCTTCCTCAGTGCATAAGCAAGATGCCAGTTCACTCATGAAGATTTCACGATCGCGAAGTGTGCCGATGACTGTGATTTCATTCAATCGATCACCAAACGTGGCATGCGCGCTTTCGAGTTCTTTTTGCAAAAGCTCGATTTCTTCGCGAACCAATTTTCCCAAAGGGTCCTTCACGACAGCAGCCTTCCAGTAGGCGAGTAGTTCTAAGTCGATGCCGCCTGCGGCTTGATTCCAGAGCAGCACTTGCTCATCCCGCGAGGCGAGCCAGACAAAGCCTTTGCTGCGTAGGATGCCGCGCCCTAGTCGCTCACGGAACAGTCGCCACAACCGACGCGGGTGAAAAGGCCGCGGATCGCAGAGCACCGTGCTGCCGATGTCATAGCTCGCTGTGTCGCCCAGGGCTTCCGCCTTGGTTTTGTCCCAGGAGGCGGCGATGACGCGTGCGCGATCCATGCTGAATTGGCCGGTGCCTAACAGTCGAGATGCAGGAACTTGGCCGTAGTTTACCGCGTGAACATCGGCATGAGGATTCAGCAACTCCAGGCATTTGAGTAGGAAAGGAAGGTCCTCGGGCTGAATGCGATCAGTCTTGGTCACGAGCAGTGTGTTGGCGAACTGAATCTGCTCAGCCATTAGATTTTCTAGGCTTCGCTCACCGGTTTCTTCGTTACGAATGAGTCGCTCAAAGAGGGTTCGACCGGCTCCATAATCTTCCACGAAAGCTCGTGCATCAATAAGGGTCACGATGCTCTCTAGCCGATAGTCTTCAGGATGCTGAAGGATCTCTTCGATCAGTGGCCAAGGATGCGAGCTGCCAGAGGTTTCTACCATGACATGGTCGAGGTCGCTTTTTCCCCGCCAGGCATTTAGCGCCGCAGCAAAGGCAGCGCGCCGATCTCCGCTGATGGAACCGGCGTAGAGGCTAACAAAGTTTTCTTTTTCCTCAGACACATGTTGGCCTGATCGCAAAAGGTCGCCATCCACTTCCAGCTCGGCCATGTCGTTCACGATGACACCGAGTCGTAGAGATTCCTGTTCGCGCAGCAGACGGCGCAGCAGCGTTGTTTTACCAGAACCCAGAAAGCCAGAGACCAAGGTGATTCGAATCATGCTAGAAAAAGCAACTTGATTGCAGAACAGTCCAATTCTATAAATGCATATAAGTTGCACATAATGAAAAAGGCTCGCACCAAACTCCCCGTCACCGTGCTTTCCGGCTTCCTCGGCGCTGGAAAGACCACGCTGCTCAATCACATCCTGCGCAATCGCGAAGGCCGAAAGGTCGCGGTCATCGTCAATGACATGAGCGAGGTGAATGTCGATGCCCAGCTCGTCAAAAGCGGCGATGCGAAACTCTCCCGCACCGAAGAAAAGATGGTCGAGATGAGCAATGGTTGCATCTGCTGCACGCTGCGTGAAGATCTCATGCAGGAGGTCGCCAAGCTAGCGAAAGAAGGCCGCTTTGATGCGCTGGTCATCGAGTCCACAGGCGTTTCCGAGCCGATGCCTGTCGCTGAGACTTTTACCTTTGAGGATGAAGCCGGCCATAGCCTGAACGACCTCGCGCAGCTCGACACCATGGTCACCGTCGTCGATGCGAGGAACTTCCTTGAAGACTACCACACGACCGACGATCTGCAGGATCGGGAAATGGGCGTCACGGGTGAAGATGCCCGCACCATCGCCAATCTGCTCACCGATCAGATCGAATTTGCCAACGTCATCCTCATCAACAAGACGGATGCTGTCAGTGCCGTGGAACTCGACGAGATCCAGATCATCGTCCGTGCTTTGAATCCCAAAGCAAAAGTCCACCTGACTCAGCGCACTGAGATAGGTCTGCAAGATGTGCTCGATACAGGTCTTTTCGCCATGGCCGAGGCCGAGCAGACGGAGGGTTGGCTCGACAGCCTCCATCAGCATACGCCCGAGACGGAGGAGTATGGCATCAGTAGCTTTGTGTATCGCGCACGCCGCCCCTTCTGCCCTCAGCGTTTTCAAGAACTCCTGAAGTCGCCCTGGAAAGGCGTCATTCGTGCCAAAGGCATGTTCTGGCTAGCTACTCGCAATGAGATTGCCGGTTACGTTTCCCAGGCTGGTGTGCTGCGTGACACGCGTGCCATGGGCTTATTTTGGAGTGCTGTGAATGAAGCTGAGTGGCCGCAGGACGAACAAAGTCAGGTTGAAATCCGTAGCCATATCCAGGGCATCTATGGCGACCGTAGAACTGAGATCGTCATCATCGGTCGCGACATGGACAAAGCCGCGCTGACTGCAAAATTCGATGCCGCCTTGCTGAACGAGGCCGACTTTGAAAAAGGCCCCAACGCTTGGAGGCAGCTTCCCGATCCCTTTCCGCAATGGGTGCCCCAGGAGCCCCAAGCGCATGAGGCTTGAGTAGAAAAACGGTCTTTTGCGGCTTCAGCACCGGTGGCAAAGCGTAACTAAACTCATCCACGCTGACACCCACAACTACGCCAAGCACGACATCGTCACCTGCCCGCTCTGCGCGGAAAGCCATGTCTGTCTGTGCAATCGCGCTGCCGACTGCCCCTGTGCTCAGATTAATCTCACGCGGGATGAATCCGAGTGGATTGGCTGGCAGACGGGCAATGAATGCGTCTGCATTTCCTGCCTTTTGAAACTCCGCGAGCAGGCGCGGGTCGTTTTACAGATGCCTAATTGAAGCCATGCCCTGAACGACAAAAGCCGCGCTGCATGGAGCAGACGCGGCCTTCGGGGAAGGGTGGATCAGGGGATCAGCCCGCAGATCAACCGTGGCAATGGCAAGTATTCTGGCAGCAGCCTTCGCCAGACTTGTGACCGTCGGCACAGGCTTGGCTACAGTAATCCTTGCCGTTCTTCACGACATGGTGGCGTTGACGAACTTCGCATTGGCAGTCAGGGCAGGCGCATTTGGTGGTGGTTTGAGTGCTCATACGACGAATATGTGAATATGCGTTCATATATTCGTCAATTGTCATTTCCTGCGTTTCATTGAACATGGCTTGTTCATGACTGCCCGAGCTAAACCTGCCCAAAAATCCGCTGCCAATCGTAATAGAGAACGTCACGCGCTGGGAAGTTATCCTGACCTGAAACTCCCCCCACTCACGGTCTTGGAATCTCAGCGCATGGGCGAGTTCTTCGCGGTGCTGGCCGACCCCACACGGCTGCGTCTAGTTTCATTGCTGGCTGCCGATGAGTTCTGCGTTTGCGAACTCGCCAGCTCCTTGTCGATGACAGAGTCCGCCATTTCGCATCAACTCCGCGCGCTGCGTACCGCACGACTCGTCAGCTACCGTAAAGAGGGACGCCAAGTGTTTTACCGCCTGCATGATCACCATGTGCTAGAGCTCTATCAGACGGTGCGGGAACATTTGGAGGAGTGAGGTTCGGGATGAAGTTCAAGGCCTCAATCGCAGCCCCGCTTCATTTCGAGCGATAGTGGCTCATCCAGCGCTTCGCGCATTGACTCTGTTCGTGAGTTTCCAGGCAGCACTTCCGGCGCGCCCTGATCCACTGCACCGGATCAGCCTTTGCCGGGATAAATCCCGCCTTCGCGCACCAGGCGACGATGAACTGCCCCGTGCGGCCACAACCCGCGACGCAATGAACAACCACCGCCTCACGAGCGGCGTGGTGCTTGTCCATCAGGGTCATGAAGTGCTCGATCTGCGCATCGGTCGGCACGCCGTAATCAGGCACGTTGATGTGATGGTAGGTAAATTGGCTCGGCACATCGTGACGGTTGTCAAACTCACAGCAGTTCACGACCGCGCGGATGTTTTGCTCATCGTAAATATCGAAGACGTATGGATCAGGCCACCAAGACGCCGCGATGACGCCCTCAACAATCCAAGTGAAGGGTTCGGTGCGTTCGGGCTGACCTCGTTCAGGCCAATACCAGGGGCGAATCATTGGGGACATGGTTTTTCCTGCACCCACCTCGTCGTGATTTCAAGAGTAGCAAATCGAGAGAGGAATGGGGGCTCTAAAGACCTACACTCAATCTCAGAACTATAGTTTGTTCCATCAGGTTGATGAATCACGCAGCTGACTCATAGAAGTGCTCAAACACAGCTTCGACTTTGGCTTCGTAAAGCGGCTTGTCGTAGGCGCGTGGTAGGCCGTCATCGAGGGCATCGGAAATAGCGCCTTTGACTTGAGCGCGCGGCCCCGCACGCTTCTGCCAGTCGAGGGCGAGTAAGCCCTGCACCTTGGCGAGCAGTTGCTTCGCTACCTTTTTCACCTCGTCGCGCTCGGCGTCGCTGAGTTCAGGGGCAGGACGGGTGAGGATGTCGAAGATGACCAGTTCGCTGGGTAGCAGGTTCTCCCGCACATGCCGTGTCTGTTCCTCGGTCAGCTTCCGGCTTTGCTCCAGCAGGGCGGCGAAGAGCTGGTCGATGTTCAGGCTACCGGCGTTGTAGTCGGCGATCAGTTCCTCGAACTTCTGCTGGTAGTCCGTCCGCAGGGCGCGGTGCATGTGGACGATCTTGTCCAGCGTGGCGCGGATCGCGGCTTTGAGCTTCTCGATGTCGAGGTTCTTCTGCTTGGACTCTTTGAACTTTTTCGCCAGTGCCTCGAAGTTGATCTTGGAGAGGTCGATCACGCCATGGCGTGCTCCGGCCTGGCCTTCGGCAATGGTGAAACCTTCTGCGCCGATGGACTCGTCGAGCAGGTCGTTTAGCTTGCCCATGATCGGCGTGATGTCGGGCGTTTCGCCTTCCCCTGTCTGCGTCTTGATCGTATCGGCCAGCGTGGCGAGCAACGAGCACATCGGCGCGAACTCGATGGCCACCTTGTCCGGCTTCACGGCTTGGTAGAGTGCCCGCACCAGCTTCTCGTGGGCGAGGAATTGCTTCCGCAGTTCGTCCGGGGAGATCAGTGCATTCACCGCCTCACCCAGGAGGTGCAGCTTCTCCATGCCGGCCGCCTCATGGATGGCGGTCAGGGTCACGCCCTGCTTCGCGCAAAACTCCGCCGCCTCTTTCAAGGCCGTGCGCAGTTGCTCCACCAGTTCCTGCTTGTCACGCACGGGTGTCTTGCCGCCTTTGCCTGCACCATAGATAGCGAGCGCCTTCTCCAGTGAGGCGAAGACGTTGGCGTAGTCCACGATCAAGCCGCTTTGCTTGCCGGGAAAGACGCGGTTCGCACGGGCGATGGTCTGCATCAGCGAGTGATTCCGCATCGGCTTATCGAGATAGATCGTCGAGCAGCTTGGCGCGTCGAAGCCGGTCAACCACATGGCGCAGACGAAGACGAGCCCCAGCTCGTCCTGCGGGTCTTTAAACCGCTCGTCCAGCTTCTCCTCGTTCATGCGCTTGCGGTGCGGCACGATGTCGATGCCCTTCTCGGCCATCTTGGCGATCTCGTTCTGCTCGCTGGAGACGATCACGGCCATCTCGGTGTGCTCCAGCAGCTCCGACCGGCGTTGCAGCTCTCTCACCTTCTCGGCGTCATAGGGATTTTTGTATTCGCGCTTCCTCTGGCCTGGCTTCAGCGGCTTCATGATCGAGGCCTCTTTCAGCTCCTCCCAGACTCGTTCCTTCTCCGCCATCCAGTGCTTCAGCACCTTGTCATGCATCTTCAGGGCGGTGACCTTGTCGATGCTCACCACCATCGCCTTGCCTTGGAAACCACGGCCTAGGAAATGGGTCACGATGTCCTTCGCCACCGTCTCTAGGCGATCATCGCGCGTGATGAGGTGGTATTGCTTGCCCAGTTCCTTTTGCAGCTTCTCCTCGGCCTCGGGGCTCAGTTCGGCTTCCTCGATCAGCGCGTAGATGTCCTCGTTCAGGTCGGGATTGTCGAGGTGTAGCTCCGGCGTGCGGTTCTCGTAGAAGAGCGGCACCGTCGCGCCGTCCTCCACGCTCTGCTGGAAGTCGTAGATCGAGACGTAATCGCCAAAGACCTCCCGCGTCCGTTCCTCGCCCGCGATCAGCGGCGTGCCGGTGAAGGCCACAAAGGTCGCGTTCGGCAGGGCAGCACGCATATTCATGGCCAGCGTGTCGTATTGGCTTCGATGAGCTTCATCCGTGAGCACGATGATGTCTTTACGTGTCGAGAGTACTGGCATCTGGCCACCCTCACCCCCGGCCCCTCTCCCAGAGGTAGAGGGGAGATTCAGAAAGGTGGCAATGCTGGTGAGAAATTCTTCGGGGCGATCCAGCACCACCTCATTTGGAAAGCGCAGGATCTTGAAGCCCATCGACTTCATTTGAGCGTCCCGCTTGGCATCCTTAGCAACAACCTCAGAGCGACCATGCACATCACCGTCCAGTTCGAGCACGAGCTTATGCTCGGCGCAGAAGAAGTCCGTGATGTAGTTCCCCAATTGATGCTGACGACGGAACTTCAGATTTTCAAATCTCCGATCTCGCAACAAATCCCAGGCAACATCCTCCGCCGGAGTCTGCTTCTCCCGAAGCTCCCGTGCCCGCTTTACCAAGCCCGCAAACTCAAGGCCACCCCGATAGTGCGGCTTCTTGCCCCCTTCTCTCCCTGGGAGAAGGGCCGGGGATGAGGGAGTTTCGGCACGAAACTTATGAACGAGCGTGAAGACATAGCGGTGATTCCCGCGCAGCAGTTCCCTCAGATGCTCGCCGCTGCTGGCGTGGCAGATTTCGCCCTCGGCCTCGCTCACGGCACCGCAGGCTTTGAAGGTCGTGGCGATCTGCTCGTCCAGCTCCACGCGATCTGTCACGATCACAAAGGTCCAGTCTCCCGGCACGGTGCGCAGGATCTTCTGGGAGTAGAAGACCATGGAGAAGCTCTTGCCGCTGCCCTGCGTTTGCCAGAAGACACCGCCGCGTCCGTGGCCTTCCGTGCGGGCCTTCAGGCTGGCGGAGATGGCATTGTTCACGCCGAGGAACTGATGGTTCTGCCCCACGATCTTCACCTGCCCGGCCTTGTGCTCGGAGAAGAGGATGAAATTCTCCACGAGATCCAGCAAGCGCGTCTTGTCGCAGGTGCCGCGAATCATCACCTCCAGGGAAACCCGGCGCGGCTCGTCCTCACTGGCGATGCGCTTCCACTCAAAGAACCGCTCCCAGTCCGCCGTCAGCGATCCCACGCGGCTGTCGGTGCCGTTGCTGGCGATCATGAGCGCATTGCCCCAAAACAACGCCGGGATGTCCGCCTTGTAGCAGGTCAAATTGTCCGTGAAGGCTTGCTGCGCGGGCACGCCCGGCTTCTTCAGTTCCACCACCACCAGCGGCAGCCCGTTGACGAAGCCGATCAAATCCGGCCGCCGCAGGTAGAGCGGCCCTTGGATGGACATCTGGCTCACCAGCAGGAAATCGTTCGCCTCCGGGTTCTCCCAGTCAATCACCCGCACCCGCTCCGTCTTCTGCCCGCCGCGCTCCTTGTCAGGCACGCTGACCTTGATGCCCTGCTTCAACAGCTCATGCACCTCCCGGTTCGCCGCTGCCATGCTCATTGCCGAGCGGTTCCGTGTCAGCTCATCGATGGCCGAGGTGATCGCCTCCGGTGGCAGCGAGGGATTCAGTTTCTCCAAAGCCGTACGCAATCTTCTGCTGAGGACCGCTTCCGTCTTCGCCATCCGTCCCAGCGTTCCGCTGACACCAAAAGTTTCCTCCGCTGCTGACACCGTCTCCCAGCCAAGATCCTCAAACAGCCCGATGGCGGGCTGCTCGACGAGTTGGTCTTCGGTGTAGGCGTGAGTCATTTTGAATTCTGTTTTTCTCGTTCAATCTCCCTCTTGAACTCGAAGTTGAATTTGGCCTGAAGCCGACAGAGGTGATAAACGAAAACTGGAAATGAAAGTGAGTTAATCAGCCCAAAAATAATTCCAAAAACGGCACCAAAGCTTAACCAAGTTCCTTTGATTGAAATCAAGAAAACATTCAGCACGGTCACAAGTAGAAACAGCAGCAGATTGAACAAAAAAACTGCTGAATAGATCCCGCCCACTTTCTTCCATTCTAGCCATGAGCTGAAATCCCCGCTGTTGAGATTGAACAAAACCAGTCGAGCTGCCATCGCTCCGGCAAGCATTACCCCAAAAAACGTTGCCCAAGGGCCCGCAGTTTGCTCGACACTTGCCACACACTTGAGAAGAAGATCCCACCACCAGAGCAAGAACACGACACCGACGGCCAAGAGCGCCTCCAAAGTGTAAGCTATGAGCGCAGAATTCTTTGCTTGCTTAAAAGATGTCATACCGCCTCCGGTTCGTCGGAAATACGTTCTATTTCTTTCAGTATGGAATCAGTGATACCCTTGCCCTCCTGAGTGCGCGCTATTGCAGCTTGGCCGCGAACAAACGCTTTGATTCCATCAACCTTGCCGCGTGCAGGCCTTGTTCCTGTTTTTACCGTTTCTTTCCTGCCGCCACGAATTCCCTCAAGAAGCACCTCTCCCTTTTTGTAGCCATCCTCAGCCATCGCAGCGGCTGCGTGGGGGAGAGTCTGCTCTGCCTGACTCAGGCCGCCAGGATTACGCATGTCCGCAATATACTGACGCACTCCGCCATCCTTCAGTTCGTCGTAGAGCTTTTGTGTGAGTCGGCTTAAATCGGGGTTCGGCAAAAGGAGCTGGACCTTGATTCGAGTCAATCGTTGGAATGATAGGAAGGTCTTTAAAATCTCGGACTTCTTCGGCTTCTCCTGAAGCTCGATAGTCGATGAAAACTGGAGTTGAACAGCCGCTTTTTTCACGATCTCGTGAAATGCAATCAACCATCCTCGGCCTGTGGTGACAGCGCTGTTGTATTCTACGGCAACTAAATGTCGCTTCATGTAGAAGAAAATCTTTACGTAAATCGCAGGTGGTGGCTGCGAGACCGAAGTCCCAAGCTGCACACTGTCGGGTGTGAAGATGGCCCCATCTTTCTCAAGCGTCGCTTTAGCAAGCGTAACCGCGCAAACCAGACTTCCGGCGGGTTCATCAGTTTCGAGAAATTCGAAGTTCCGGAGTCCCCAGTCGTAGGTCGCAGTCGTCGCCTCATGGTGGTGATCCAAGTTGCTACTGCATGCAGCTTTCAGGACAGCCACGATATCATCGTCGTCCCTCAAAGGCTTCCCCATGAAATCCATCATGCCTTCTGAGTCTTGGACAGTGAGCCGGTACAGATCAAAGCTAAAGTCGTTATTTCGTGGCATGGCTTTTTGAAGTTAGTAACGTGGGCTGATCGGAAATGGAGCTTCGGCAAGAATAGCGGATTGACTGAATAGGTTCACATTTTTCGTTTTGCATCCCAGATGTATTCAGGAAAATCCTTCAACCAATGGTTGTCATTTGGTGCCTCCTTGATGACGTAAATGTTGTTTTGCAGCTCATAACGGAGTTGTGGCGTGTCCGAGATTCTTGCCACATCAAGTGCCTCATAGTAGATTTCGTGGCAGTGTAGGTTTTCAATAATCGTGTAGTGATCTAGATTCACGATGTACGGCGCATCGCGCGGATCGTAACGGAGAACATCCATGCCAGGTTGGGCGACAGCGATTCCACTCGCAACTGCCACCAAAGTTGATGCTGCTAGATTCGGATTGTTGATTGCTTCAGGCAGCGCTTCCAATTCAGTCAGTTTGCCATCGGATCTCACAAGACGCGCCCAATCAGCATAACCCATGGTTGCGACCGATTTGTTTTCGATCTTTTGGATGGCATAGTAGAGCCGGTTGATTTCACTCATTGCGAAGGAGGTTGGTGTTGATATTGAGATACCGAAGTTGGGTCAGGGAGAGTGTCTGACGGGGTTGTAGAATTCGCCGGAGATTCATTCCTTCCTCGCCTCCGAAGTCTGTAAAAGAAAAGTCGCCATTGCCCCAGACAGATTGACCGCAAGTTCCGCGTGGCGTGGTGCTGGCTTTGTTCCCGACGCACCTTTGCCATGCGCATCGCTGTGCCGATTACGCACCGCGCCCAGTCCTTCGACAACGGTTTGGCAGCCACCGAGGATTTGCTTGAACAGCTGTTCAGTGTGCTGACTCGGCGAGAGGTTGAGTTGCTTTGCCGTCAGAGTGTAGAGCTTGGGTAAGTCGGCGCTATCGTCATACGTCGCGAGCGACACATCGAGGATGTGCTTGCACACTGATTCAAGAAGAGTGCGAGCCGCTGTAATTGCGCCTTCTGCATCGGTCGCTCGTCGGTCCAGCGCCTTGTGCCAAGCCTCTTGAATGTAACCCGAGTTTACCGCTTCAACCGTTGATGTGATCGCGGCATCGCTGGGCGAGCGAAATTGCGACTCCAGCATTGTGAGAAGCGGGTCGAATTCTGTGCGGAGAAATTCCTCCCTTTGAGCATACGTGGCGAATTTGGGCCGAATGAAACTCCAAAACTCTGATAGAGAGCGGCAGAAGTGAACAAACTGCGGGAGCAGTTTTGCAATGGATGGCGAAGCCATCAGTTCACGCCGAAGCTCATAGTAGTCATTTTCGTCCCCTGCTCCACCCCGCGCACGCGAAACGAGCATCACCTTCAATGACTGCGCTTTATTGATCTGCTCTTGGTTCATGGCTCAGTCGTCGTTTATTGCCACCTGCCCAGATAGCAGACGAGGCAGCAGCAGGTCGCGGGTGCGGCGGAGGTTTTCTATCTGTTCAGATAAAACGCCAATCTCATTGTGGATCGGCTCAAAATGCTTTGTTGCGGCATTCACCAAAGATTCATCAGGGCATATCAGTTCAATCCGCTGCATGTCGTCCTTTGTG
>JBIKYV010000219.1:0-4873 GCA_044355075.1 Prosthecobacter sp. | reverse complement strand
CAGGTCCGATTGGTATGATGCATGCATCTCTCGCGAGGCTTCAGGGTGCGCAAAAGGTCATCGTCTTGGATAATAATCCTGCACGTCTTGAAATGGCTAAGCGCTTTGATATCGACGCAGCTTTGCTCGTGCAACCTGACGGCTCACATCGGGAGCGGGTGCGTGATCTGACTGATGGCTTTGGTGCTGATGTCACTATAGTTGCAGTTAGTGCTGCTCCTGCTCAAAATGATGCGCTCGAGATTGCTGCCAAAGCAGGACGTGTAAACTTTTTTGCTGGGTTGCCCAAGTCGAATCCCATCGCCCCGCTGGATGTTAACCATATTCATTACAAAGAACTCGTCATCAGCGGGAGTTACTCCGAAAAGAAAAGTGATTTCCAAGCCTCCTTTGCCTTGCTTCACAGCGGTCGCTTTCCAGCAGCAAAATTCATCACGCACACGCTTCCTTTAGAGCGCATTAACGAGGCTTTCCCTCTCATGGAAAGTGGAGAGGCTTTGAAGGTATGTATCCTGCCAGGTCACTAAAACCGATCCCCTCTAGCTGCATATGCTACTGACTCCCCAACAAGCACGTGCTGTTTATGAACACGCTGCCACCAATCGCTATGCCGTGCTGGCGGTGAATGCAGACAGCCCCGCTGCTATCGTCGATTGTCTGATTGCAGCAAAAGCGTGCGCTGCACCTATCATTGTCGAAACCAGTCTATGGCAGTTGACGGGACATAGCTTTGGTGCCGGTGACCCGCTGCTTGGTATGGATCGTTTGATTAACGAATTGCATACACTCGCTGCTAGCGAGCGCTTTCGAGAAGTGCCGGTCATTTATCACACAGATCACATCAAAGGACCAGCAACTGTGGGTATCCTAAGACATGCCATGCATCGAAAAGCCTCAAGCATCTCTCTGGATTCATCGGCTATGAGCGCACAGGAGAACATCGCCACGATGATTCATCTGGGAGAAATTGCCATGCAGGAAGAGCTCTCGGTCACGCTCGAAATGGAAGCTGGTGTGGATGATGGTGTCACTCCGCTGGAGGAAACGCGCACGCTTTTTGGTGAGGTTGAGCAGCGAATGCCAGGGTATCTTGCGCTTTGGGCACCCGGGGTTGGAACCAAACATGGGCTGGGCAATGATCTTGACGGCTTCAGTCCCGCTGCGATTCGCGCTCATGCTGAACTTGCTTCAGAACTGGCAGGACGTCCCATTGGCATTGCTCTTCATGGCTCGTCAGGCTTAACGTTGGATCAACTCGCCGCTGGAGTCGCTGCTGGCGTGGTGAAGGTTAATTGGTCCTCTGAGTCGCTTTTGATTCGTTCAACCGCTGCCGCTGCGTATTTTGATCAGAATCGCGCACGGCTTGATCCATCCCATTCTGACTTCAAAGCCACCGCCATGGACAATGGACTTCAGGAAAGCATCTCGGCTGCTTATGTGCCTAAAGTAATATCTCGTATTGAATCGCTAGGTGGTCGTGGATGTGCTGTTGATTTCCGAAAAATCATTGAGCCATGTCGCTGAACACTCCCTCGCGCATTCTCCTCACTGGCGCGGCTGGCATTGTCGGCACGGCGTTGCGACCTATTTTGGGCACACGCTATGACCATGTGCTGCTCACGGACATTGTCTCGATTCAGGACCTCCTGCCGAACGAGAGCTATCAGCAAGCCGATCTGCGTGAACTGCATGCTTTAGAAAAGCTTTGTGCTCAGGTGGATGGGATTATTCACCTGGGCGGCATGGTCGGAGCGGCCTATGGCTTCGAAGACGTCCTTGGACCGAACATCATTGGCTCGCACCACCTTTTCGAGGCCGCTATGCGTCAAGGAGTCAAGCGTGTGATCTATGCCAGTAGCCATCATGTGGTGGGTTTTGTTCCGCGCGGTTCATGCCTCGATCATCGCAGCGCGCCAAGACCCAATGGAGAGTATGCGCTCAGCAAGGCCTTTGGTGAGGCTGCTGCTTCCTACTATGCAGATAAGTTTGGCTTGGAGATCCTTAGCATCCGCATCGGCTACATGGGCGATGACCTTTCAAAAGAGCGTCGATTGCACACTTGGGTCAGTGCGCGTGATCTCGCGCAGTTAATCCACATCGGTCTTACGCATCCTGAACTTCATCATGAAATAGTCTATGGTGTTTCAGAGGTGCCTCAGCCCTTTTTTGACAATCAAAATGCAACACGCCTCGGTTATGTCCCGCAGGATCGTGTGCTCGATCATATTCAGATACCTGAAATTTTCGATCGGCAGCCTGATTTGAGCACCATTGAAGAAGGTGTTGTCGGTGGTGGCTTCGCGACAGTTGGTTTCGCAGGAGATCCTGCCAGAGTTCTTGCGCGCAGAGAATCTTGAAATCGCTGTATCTGTGAGAACAGCTAAAGCCGATGGCTGCGCCGATGGCAGAAACTGCCATCATAATTTCGGTGTTATGGTTAACGCGGCACCTTATCGAAGTGGCGTGTGGTTCATGGTCCACTTTCTGATCAGCTCCTTTTGCGCTCTACCTGCCAAGCTTCGACGTGCCCTCACAAGGGTAATGCGTTTGCGCATTCGCCCAAAATAGGTCGGCTTGGTGTTAGCATAACACGCCATGCACTCATTCATGCTGCGAAATGCAGTCTCCGCTGCCGTTCTCTCGCATCATGTCTCTTCGATCCCTTTCCTGCTTTCTTGCGATCTCATGCAGCACGCTTCTCCATGCTGCAGACGTGCCCACCTTCGCTGGGCCCACGCCGGGCACCTTGCGCAGCATTTCCATCCCGACCGTGGACATCTCCGGTGATGCGGCGCGGCATGTCATCATCGCCCGTGGCACGGAAAAGGAATACCAAGGTCACAGCGACACCGTGTTGATGGCGGATGGCAGGACGATGTTCACTGCGTGGTGCATGAATCACGCGGGACACCTCGGACCGCTCGCCCGTAGCGATGACGGCGGACTCACTTGGACCGCACCTTTGCCGACGCCGCCGGACTGGCAGCTTGTGAAAATGACCACGCCAGTGCTGCATCGCCTCACCGATCCGCAGGGCATCGAGCGCCTCTTCATCTTCGGCGGCTGCGATTTTCCGGGCAATCTGCGCAGCGCGTTTTCCACGGACCTCGGCAAAACGTGGTCACCGATGAAGGAGCTTGGTCTTGTCGGCGAAGTCGCTCCCAAAAGCATCCTTTCCTTCGATGGCGGCAAGCGGCTCATCATGTGGTCTGATCGTCGCGATCCAAAAAATGCCAAGGATCTGCATCCCGTCGTGTGGCAGAGCGAGTCACTCGATGGCGGCCTGACGTGGAGCAAGGAACGCGTCATCCTTGTCGTCCCTGGCCAATGGGCACAGCCGAGCGTCACGCGTTCCGATGATGGCAAACAGCTCGTCATGCTCTTGCGCGAAAACACCCGCCAGCATCACTCACTGTATTCGGTGAGCACCGACGACGCACGCACCTGGAGTGAGCCCAAGGAACTCCCTGCCGCGCTCACCGGAGATCGCCATGTCATCAAACACACACCCGATGGCCGACTCATCATCGCCTTCCGCGACATGGCCAAGACGAGCTCCACCTACGGACACTACGTCGCATGGGTCGGCACCTTCGATGACATTGTGAACCACTGCGAAGGCCAGTATCGCATCAAACTTCTCCACAACACCAAGCGTAGCCCCACCGATGCGCCAGGCACTGGCAACACCGACTGCGGCTATTCCGATCTCGAACTCCTCGACGACGGCACAATCATCGCCACCACCTACATCCACTATGCCGCAGGTTCTGAAAAGAGCAGCGTCGTCAGCACTCGCTTCAAGCTCAGCGAGACGGATGCTTTAGCAAAGAAGACCAGCGCATCCACCGGAAGCCTTCTCCCCACCAACTGGGACCCCGCGCTCGCGGGGGACATCGTCATGCGGCGGCTCGTCCGTGTCTCGGCACCACAGGTGAAGGGGGCGCATGATGCGGAGTTCGTCTGTGTCGGCGAACGGACCTACATTGTCGAGCATGACAACGACGTGTCACCTGGACATGGCGCGGGCGTGGCGATGTATTGCGTGCTGTCGGTGGTGAACTTGAAGACGCTCCAGGTCGAAAAAACGCACCCGCTGGCCAAGGCTGGCCAGGCCTTCGCCAACATCACGCTGCCGGACGCGCAGGTCTTTGTGCCGCGCATCATCCGCAAGGACGAGCACACGCTGCGCACCTACTTTTGCAGCCAGCCGGCCAAAGAGCAGGCAGTGACGTGGTATCGCGACTTCGACCTTCGCACGCAGACGTTCGAGGACAGCATCCACAAAGCCAAGCTCAAGACTGCCGCAGGCACCTTCGACATGGAGCCGCGTCATTTTCATGCGGACGCAGCCGCTTTGGGCTTTAAGCGGCCCGCCGTGAATCAGGGCCTCTACATCTTCGATTCGTTCAAGGAGTTCGACGGCAAGCGCTACATCGCGCTCAACAACTTTCCCGGCAAACAAAACGCCCTCGCCGTGCTGCATGACGACTTCGCCACCTTTGAGGTCATCGGCCACTACAACGAGCCGCAGTCGCAGCAGCTCAGCGAATCCGCCGTGAACCGGCTGCCCGACGGCACCTGGATGGCCATCGTGCGCAACGACGCGGGCAACTACCACTTCACCACCAGCCAGGACGGCAAAACATGGACCGTCGCCGAGCCAAAGCCCTTCGTGCCCAACGGCTTGAACTCCAAGCCGACCTTCGATCACTTCGGCGGCGTCTATTACCTCGGCTGGCAGGAGAACACCAAGATCCAGAACTGCAATCGCAGCGTCTTCAACGTGGACGTCTCCCGCGACGGCAAAACCTGGCAGCGCAAATACCGCTTCGAGTCGCCGCACTCCTTCCAATACCCGACCTTCCACGAA
>JBIKYV010000072.1:0-16577 GCA_044355075.1 Prosthecobacter sp. | reverse complement strand
TCGCATCTCTTTCCGCATCAGTTCACGCGGGCACCCGGCGGCTGGATCTGGATGGCGCAGGGCCTTTTCAACAACAGCAAAGTCCACAAACCCGGCAGTGATGTCGTCGTCGATTGGCCGAAGTGCAGCATGGCTCGCATGAGGCCGGACGGCAGCGAATTCGAGGTCATCAGCACCGGCCCAAACAACATCTGGGGGTTGGTGATCACTGGCGAAGGCGAGACCTTCATCCAGGAAGCCAACGACTACGGCTACCCCATCATGCCCTTCCACGAATACGCCTACTACCCTGGTGGTATGGAGGCATTGAAGAAGAGTTACCAGCCCGATTTCCCGCCTCAGGCTGACTTTCGCATGGGCGGCACGGGTTTGAGTGGCTTGGCGTTGATCGAAAGCGGATCGCTCAAAGACAAACAGGCCGCGCACACCATGGCCGTCGCTAATCCCATCATCTCGAAGATTCAAACCATCGCCATGCATCGCGACGGCGCCTATTGGAAGCTCGCCCAGCTCCCTGACCTCATCACCTGCGACGATCCCTTTTTCCGCCCGGTCGCAATGACCAACGGCCCCGATGGTTGCATCTACATCGTCGATTGGTACAACAAGATCATCTCCCACAATGAGGTGCCAAGAGCGCATCCGGATCGCGACAAGACGCGGGGCCGTATTTGGAGAGTGAAGCCCAAAGCCGCGAAGACCGAAGTGGCTGATTTTACCAAGATGAGCGCCGAGGATCTGATCGTGTCTCTTGGCAAAGAGCCAGCCGCACAGGCGCATCTCGCCTGGCAGACATTGGCGGATCGGCTTACGCCCTTTCAAACTGCGTCAAAGAACGTAGATGCCGCCAAACTGAATGAGAAAGTAAAAAGTTCGCCATCAAACGCAGCGAGTGTCGTTCAGTCGCTCTGGTGTCTTGAAGCGGCTCAGCATGTGACTACCGAAATGCTGAAGGACTTGTTGAAGCATCCCAATCCGGCGGTGCGAGCCGAAATCACCCGGATATCGGGAGAATTATGGACGACTTCGCGGATGGGATTATCTGTTCACGGCAAGCCGCTGGATGCAGTTCGCGCCGTGCTCAATGAGGAAACATCGAGTTATGTTAGACAAGCAGCGATTCAGGCGCTTTCCAAGATGGCATTCAAAAGTCTCCCAAAGATTGGTTTGAGTGCGAATGTTAGCATTCCTACGGACGAGGACATCATTGAGGCATTACTTGCAGCTGCCCGTCCCAGCCTCCCCAATGGCCCTACCATCGCTTCCTCAAGGGGGGCTAAGCAACTCCCTGTGCGTGAGGCCTATGACCGCGAGTTCGAGCGCTTTCTTGTCCGCATGTTCCTGGAGCGTCATCCGGAGATCGTCGCAAAGTTCCTGGACTCTGAGGCCGCCACGAAGCTTCCCGTGGAGGCCCGCGTGCTTGCCTCGCTCGCCTTGGAGCCGAAGGCCAGCGCCTCCCGCGTCGCCAAACTGCTCCCGCAGCTCGACCGTGCTCCGAACGACGAGGAACTTCTCCGCCTCGCCCAGTTCCCCGCCGAAGCCGGTGTCGGCGAGGCTCTGCAAGCACTCCTGACCAATGAAAAATCCCGCGCCGCCGTCGCCGAGAAGCTGCTGGCGCAACGCACGAAGCTGGATGCGAAGCAGATCGCGCCGCTGCTGACGGAGGCTGCGCGCGCCATGCTAGGTCATGCCGACCTCGCAATTCGAATGGTCGCTTTGCAGCTCATCGGCGGCTTTCAGCTTCGTGACCTGGAACGCGAAGTGGTCGCTGGTCTCATCGCATGCCGCGCACAGGAAGCGGGTGGGCTCCCAGCGGAACGCGAGCGCACGCTGGCATTGCTGCAGGCTTTGAAGGAACTGCGCACTCAACATACGCTTCTATTGGCAAGCATCACTGAGACAGCCCCCGATGCTCAGATTCGCTCAGCAGCACTCGCCGCACTCGCTGCCTCTAGTTCACCCGACGCAGGGGCTTCGATCTTAAAATTGTATCCCAAGCTCACCTCATCAGATCGTCAGACCGCACTGAACGCGCTCTCCAGCAGCAAAGCCGGAGCCAAGACCATCGTCACCGCCTTGCTCGACAAAACCCTGCCGCAAGCTGACCTCGACGGCCCCACTGTCGAGCGACTCGCCACGGTGCTCGGCGATGATCCAGCCATTACGAAACTCCAGCAGCAGCTCGGCGGCATCTTCCGTGAGGTCCTGCTGCTCGATGGCCAGGACACCGCGTGGCTCGATTCCAAGATCACGCTTGATGGCCCCTTCACCGTCGAGGCCTGGGTGCGGCTTGCGCCCGGCATCAGCAATGAAGACAGCCTCCTCGGCGTGCGCGGCGGCGTGGACATGAATTTCTTCGGCGGCCAATTCCGCGTCTATGCCGGCTCTACGCTGCACGACGTCTGCGTGGCCACCAAACCCATGACGCCCGACCTCTGGACCCACCTCGCCGTTACCCGCGATGACAAGGGCATCATCCGCATCTACCAAAACGGCGAACTCGACGCCACCGGCACTAAGCCTGCGCCCGCGAAATGGGAAAACTGCCAGATCGCCTGGAGCGGACCCAAAAAAGGCACCGAGGGAGCTATGATGGAGTTTCGGGTGTGGAAGGTGGCTCGTAGCGCTGCGGAGATTCGGAACGGCTTTGATAGGTCATATAGGCCGGATAAGACCTACACGACCTATCTCGCAAAGGACGCAAAACTCGGCCAAGGTGCCCGCATCGCTAAAACCATCGACACCCCGCCGCTGCTCACCGTAGAAGCGTCGAAGGCTCTCGACACCAAATTCGCCAAATTCACTGCCTTGGCCCGCAAAGGCGATGCGAATGCTGGAAAAGCCCTCAGTGCCCTCTGCATGGCCTGCCATCAGATCGGTAGCGCGGGCGGTCAAATCGGCCCGAACCTCTCCGGAGCGGGCGCGATGGGCCTGGAGGCTGTTTTGCGCAACATCCTCACGCCAAACGCCGCCATGGAGCCTGGCTACCGCATCTACCGCGTCGAAATGAAAAACGGCGACCTCATCGACGCCTTCTTTGTCAGCGAAGACAAAGACGCCGTCGTTATCCGCCAAGCGGGATTGCCTGACCGCCGCGTCGCCAAAGCCGATGTCCGCAACACTCGATTCATCCGCCGCTCACTGATGCCTGAAGGGCTACTCGATGGTTTGCAGGATCAGCAAGTGGCCGATTTGCTCGCGTATCTCATGACGCTGAAAGGGTAGGGGATCGAAATCTCGTGAAGGAAGTTTGACCACTGGGCTGGGCTGTCCACTGTCGGCTCTCGCCACTTGTCGTGGTGTCTCATTCTTTTGATCATGGAACAAGTGCTCGTCATTCCCCGTAGCCTGCTCGACCAGCTTGGCAGCTTTCAAGGATTTCAACCGGAGGTCAGTCGTTATTTATCGCCAATGCTGGCTGATGGAGCGAACTTCTTCATGGATCGTCCTGCTGCTGAGCAAGATCCCACGCACAAGCAGCTGATCCCGTATTCGATCTTTCATCATGAGGGGCGCTATCTATGCTATCAGCGAGGCGGCAAAAGTGGTGAAAAGCGCTTGGTGGCCAAACGTTCCTTGGGGATCGGTGGACACATCAATCCCATCGATCAAGATCACGATGGTCTAGGAGAAACGATGTATTACAACAGCATCGAGCGTGAGATCGCCGAAGAGTTAGCCATTGAAGGCACCCATACCCAGCAAGTGATTGGTCTAATCAACGACGACTCGACTGAAGTGGGAAGCGTCCACTTGGGTGTGGTGCATCGCTTTGAGCTAAGCGGCGCAGAGGTTCGATCCAATGAAGAAGCTATTCAGGATCTTTGCTTTTTCACGCTAGAAGAATTGATCGCGCGGCGAGACGAACTGGAGACTTGGTCGCAGATCGTGGTGGATCATCTGATGGCACAGAATCGGTGATTTGAAGATGATTGGCAAATCGACTCACATGTGGCGTCTTTTTCTTTGTCTTAGCTTACCGCTGTATCTCTTGGATCAATGGACCAAGAGCTGGATTGTAGGGAAGTTTCATCTCTATGTGGATGAGCAAGAAATCATTCCTGGCATCTTTGCTCTGCATCACGCCTCGAACACGGGTGTGGCGTTTGGCATGTTCAATGGCACGGCGTATGCCAACTATGCATTCACCGCCATTTCTCTTTCGGTGCTGGTTTTTCTGATTTGGGGATGCCGAACGTCTATCTTTCCTGGTAAACTCAGTCGGCTCGCGGTGGCACTGCTGATTTCCGGAATTTTGGGCAATCTGACGGATCGACTTTTCCGCAGTGGGGAAGATGGGGTGCTTTTCGGGGGCGGTTTTCTTAGCGGTTACGTGGTCGATTTTTTGAAGTTCGATTTTGGCTTCGCTCCCTTCAATCCGTGGCCTTCATTTAATGTGGCCGATTCCTGCGTCGTGTGCGCTGCGATTTTGCTGTGCATCGCTTCTTTTGTGGAGCCATCCCCGACTCCCAGCAAAAAGACCCTGCCGTAGCTCAAGAAGCGACCGACTTCACAACATCTCCTCTTCTTCCTTCGATCTGATTTCATCATGTCACTTGGCCAACTTCTCCTCACCGGTGTTCCTGGAACCGAACTTGATTCGGAAACTGCGGCTCGCTTCAAAAAGCTACAGCCGGGGGGCTATATCCTCTTTGGTCGCAATATCCAATCTCCCCAGCAATTGCGTAAGCTGATCGATGACCTGCGTGATCTTTCGGAGATTGAGCCTTTGATCACGATCGATCAGGAAGGGGGGCGCGTGTCGAGACTTCGTTTGATCGGTGAAGAGCCACCGAATGCCCAGGCTCTCCGGGACAAAGGAGACCCTGAATTGATCAAAAAGCACGGCAAGCTTACGGGCGAAATCCTCCGTCTTTTCGGCTTCAATCTCGATCTTTGCCCTGTTCTCGACATCTCTTATGACGACACGGCCGATAACTCGTTGAAAGGCCGCTGCTGGGGAAAAGACCCTCAGCAAGTCATCAGCAACGCAGGCTTGTTCAACCGAGCCATGCGCAAGGAAGGTATTCTATCCTGCGCGAAGCACTTCCCAGGCTATGGCCCCGCTGAGTGCGATCCGCATGAATTCCTTCCGGTGATTACCAAGAGCCGTGCGGAGATGGAGCTTTCAGAGCTGATGCCCTACTCGGCCTTGCTTCCCGAAATCGACAGTGTGATGACCTGCCACAGCAACTATACGGCATATGATCCTGACCGCGGGCGCTGGCCTGCGAGCTTGAGCCACAACATCTGCACAAAGTTGTTGCGAGACCAACTGGGTTTTGAAGGACTGGCCATGACGGACGATCTAGACATGGGGGCCATTCTCAATGAAGTGACATTCGAGCAAGCGATCCAGGAAGCTGTCAGAGCCGGAAACGATGTGGTGATGATCTGCCACCGACTGGAAATGGTGGAACTGGCCCGTCAGCATTTAGAAGGCGTCGAGCACCCGATTTTGCATGATGCTTTGGTCAGGATTGAGAAAACCAAAAAGCGCCTTGTGCGCCCTGACGTCTTTAGCTTGGAGCGCTTCAAAAACATCAACCAAGAGATCTGGAATCTCCGCGTCGCGACGCTGGGTGAGGAGAAGGCCAAGGTGCTCAGTGTCGAAGATGGCAAGCGCTCCCCCGTTGAGCTTTACTAACCTCGATGAATCACTTCCTAAAATGTGAATAAACCCAGCGTGGAGAGATAAAAAAATTGACGCCTGACGGCTCTCCCCGCTAAACCTTTCTCAATTCCGAATAAAGCTTCCCCCACTCCATGAGCGAATCTGAAAATCTGCCAACACCACCGCCACCTAGCTCCCCGAAAACTTCGGCGGTTCCGCTGAAAAAGGAAACTGTGCGCATTACCCTGCGCTCACGTCCAGGTGAAGGTTCTGTTCAGCCCCGTGAAGCCACTGCTCCTGTCAATCCTGTGGCATCTAGCGTGGCTCCGGTCGTTCCTCCAGCTCCTCGCAAAGCGACGGCTCCCGTTCAGCTTCCATCAGCTCCTCTTCCACCTCCTGCGCCAAAGGCTGCTTCATCCCCAGTGAAGCTACCGCCTCCAGCAGCACCTGCGCCGATGGCACCTCCTGCTCCGCGTCCAGCCGCTCCCTCTGCGCCTCCTGCGCCTCCTGCGCCTCCTGCGGCGCCTTCACCGCCAGCTGCGACTGTTCCTATGGCAGCTCCGCGCCCGCCAGCAGTTCCTCGTCCACCTGTAGCAGCTCCCGCCCCAGGCGCTCCACCTAAGATTGAAACAGGTGCCACGACTGCTCCGATTGCCAAAACCGTTGCCCTGAAGCCGGCTCCAGCGGCCGCACGTCCAGGGGCTTCTTCTACAGCGCCTATGGTGGCCTCTCCAGGGGGGGCTGCGCCTGCCTCAGGAGGTCTTCCCAAGGCGACCGTAAAGCTCCAGCAAACTCAGCCGATGGCGCGCCCTAGCATTTCGGCTCCCCCAAGTGCTCCGGTAAAGCGTGCAGCTTCTGCGGATGCCGAGCAATTCTACAATGAAGACAAAGATCCTGAAGAAGGTCTAGTGCCTCTCTCTGTGGTATGCTTGGTCTTTTCGGCCATTCTTCTCGTGATCCAAATGTTTGGTAGTGATCGCGTTTCTTCTAGCGATGCTTCTCCGATCATGGTGCCGAGTGCTAATCCTGTGAAATGGGAGCGCTTGAATGAGGATCATACATGGAGCAATGACTTTGCTCGTCATTTGCCTGCCATCCCTGAATGAAAAATTTAGCGACATATTGCTAAACTTTTCGATTTCGGAACCGCTGCTCAACCCAACCTTTTATGCTCATCTCTCTCCTTGTATTCCTGCTATCTGTCGCTGTGCTTGCGCTGAACTTCTTGGCTAAAAGTGGCAGTGGCTTCTGATGGATATCGGCTTGCGCATGCAGAGCCGTTGAAAAGAAACAACTTCAACCCCGTCGATCATCTCGGCGGGGTTTTTCTTGGGCATGAGTCTCTCTCAAGACACCAGCGCTAATCAGACACCCGAGGTGATTGGGATTGGTGCGGCCACTTTAGATGAACTCTGGCGAGTGTCCTCCTTTCAAGCGGAGGAGTCAGTCACCGAAGCTTTAGATCGTGTGGTGATGGGTGGAGGGCCCGTGGCCACTGCACTGTGCTGTCTTTCCCGATTCGGCCATGCTTGTGCGTTGTTGGACAGTTGTGGCGATGACTCTATCGGGTTTGAAATCATCCAATCGCTGCAGGCTCATGGGGTCCATACCGCTTGGCTACAAAAAAGGCCAAACGCCATGAGCGCGCGTGCAGTGGTTCTAGTTCGTGAGACAGATGGAGCGCGTCAGATTCATTACCTGCCTTCTACAGCTCGTGAACCCGAGATTCATAACGAATTCATCATTGCTTTGTCTAAGGCGCGTCTGTTGCACCTCAATGGTCGCCACGAAAACGCGGCACGCTTGGCCATTCGTGAGGCTCAGCGTGCTGGGGTGACGATCTCATGGGATGGCGGGGCAGGGCGTTACAGGGATTCCATCCGCGATTTGGTCGAAGCGAGCCATCTGAGGATTGTCTCGGTTGATTTCGCCCGCAAGATGACGGGTCTTCAAGACCCTTATCAGATGGCAGAGGCTTTGCTGCTTCCCCCTGCGCGCTTGGTCGTAGTGACAGCGGGAACCTCAGGCTGTTACATCGCCATACCTGGAGAGCCCATCTTTCATCAACCAGCCTATCCCGCTGCACATGTCGTAGACACCACCGGCTGTGGGGATGTCTTTCATGGGGCTTTTTTGCACGGTTGGCTGTGTGGATTATCGGTGTCGGAGTGTGCTGATTTGGCAGCGCGTTGGGCTGCGCGAAATGCAGAGGGTCTCGGGGGAAGATTTATCTGCCATAGCCTGAAGCAAAACAATGAGGCGTGAATTGCATGGCAACTAGGGGCGTGAGGTAATCATACCTTCACTGCGCGCAGAGACCTTACGAATGCTTAACGACGTCCAGTTCCTGGGATCGGGCCATTGACCCCGATTTTTAGCCAGCCTTGCCCTGGGACGTAAGCTCTCCCGATGGAAGTGCGCTTTACACTTTTCCATAAGGCGGGATCTCCCTCTATTTTGATGCGTTCAGGGTCACTGCTTTGGAGAGCAGCTTTCGCCTTCTTGTTTTTCTGGATGGCTGCCACGTTCGAATCCATTCCCAACCGAGCTAGCGAATCACTCGCTGTTGTCCCTAGTTTGGAGGTTTGTAGGGCAGACGTTGCATGAATCGTATGCGCGGTTTCTGGGCTAGACGCGGACGCTGAGGTGCTTACCCCACCCGGTAGGTAGCCGAATCGGAAACGATCCAAAATAACTTCGGGAAGAAGAGCCGTCGAAACTTTGGTAATCCCGCCTGAGTGAACGAGCACAGCCGTTTCGGAATCCGCTGCCTGTATGCGTGCTTGTCGAAGACGAACTCCATTTGCTAAGGCCAAATCATGGATCATCGTTCCGAGAAAATCACTCCGTCCACGTTCAATCGCAGAGATAAAATTCTTGGCAATTTCAAGGCGCTTTTGACGGTGAATAGCGACCTCAGTCCTTAACGCTTCATTCTTCTGTTCAAGGATGCCAGCGGCGGTGATGAGGGCTAGGGCCTCCCTCCTTGCTGCCAGCCATGCTTTCGCTTGTTTGACCGCTTCTCCAGAAGCCGCTAACTGCTGCGCCGCCAAGGCGCGCTCTTTTTCAGCATCATCGATCTTCATGGTGTAAGACCAAAAAGAGGAACCTGCGATGACCAATAGAAGGCAGAAGGCGTAAACCGTGATGTTCGCATTCATGATATGGCGGAATCGAACAAAAAGATCTTAAGCAAACCGGTTCAGTCTCGACTCAATCTGAGAGCGCTCATGGCGCAGAGGCTTCGTTGACGGCGCGAGAAACGCACCGCTCTTTTTGCTGGATGCATTGATGGTGCCTGCACCGCCGGGAATGAAACCAAAACGCAACCGGTCGAGGATTTCGTTGGGAAGATCTTCAGTCGGTACTTTGCTCACGCCCTGGGAGTGTTGCAGGACGGCTATGTTTTCATCCACAGACTGAATCTTCACGTTCAAAAATTTGGCACCTGTGGTCAGGATGACTTCTTGCAGCTGCATGCCCTGTGTTTCATCTCGCACACGTTGCATGCTGCTCTCAAAGACTCGGGCGACTTCTTTGCGCTTGTCTTTGAGCTTTTGAATGGCCTGGCGCAGTTCTTCGTTTTTCTTTTCGATGACTGATCCTGCTGCGATCAAAGCCGCAGCTTCTTTGCGGGCGTTCAGCCATCCTTTCGCCTGCTTGACCCCATCTTCACTGGCATTCAATTGCTGCCTAGCGAGCAACATTTCTTTCTGCACCTCGTCAATGTCCATCGTGTATTTCCAGAAGAAGGAGCCTGCGGCGACGAGGGCAAGGCAGAAGCCATAAATGATGATTTTTCCGTCCATATCTGAGAATTCGGGAAGATTTCAGAATTTGAAAAATTAGCGCAGATGATGCGCGCGATACTCATCCAGTTCTTTTTGCAAAATCTCGACGTCCTTCAGGGCTGTTGCCTTTTCTTCTTCGAGGCTCTGGGTTTCTTGTCCTAGCGTTTTGATGCGATTCCGTAGGTGGTCTAGGTGCATCTGCTGCGGCAGATTGTAGTGCCCCAGATTTCCAATCGAGTTCGATTCGGCTTGGATCATTGCGATCTGGGCCTTTTGCTCGTTGGCTGCATTTTCATACTGCTTAGTCTCTACTTCGAGCTGGGCTTTTTTACCACAATGGGTGAGAAGGAGGGGAGTCACTAAAATGCAAACCAAGCTGCGCCAAAGAGAAGATGGAGGAATCATGCCGATTGTGTCTTTCTACAAGGTTGTGTGAGTGCGGGCAAGCATCATTCTTGCCAGATTCGCATTTCTCTTAGGTGCTATTTTTGAAGTTCCTTCAATTGACTTGGTAAGGAGCCTTGCCAGGCCTTTAGAAGCTTGATTGCACAAGACTTGCCGCACCTTGTGTCACAAGAACACCCCTCTTGGCATATCGGGTGCTGTTCTGCTACGACCAAAGTCATGTCTCAATGCGCCTCTGCCCCTGTTCCTGTCTCGGATCAGCAGGCCGCTGAGATGCTCGCTGGCACTCGTCACCAAATCATGGCGGATCTAGGGAAGGTGATCCTGGGGCATTAGAATGTCATCGACCAGCTTAGTAGCGGGAGCATGGGTGACTCATCGATGCAACAGGTTTAGCCAACATGATCTTCGCGGATGAGCTCAATCGAACACCGCCGAAAACCCAGGCTGCTCGTCGAAGCAATCCAGGAACATCAACTCATTGTGTCGCGAAAGACGCTCCGCCTTGCTCCAGCTGTTTTTGTTTTGGCGACGCAAAATCCGATCAAGCTGGAGGGCACCTATCCTTTGCCTGTGGCGGAAGAAATCGCGTCGTTCGCGGTGCGCCTTTTGGCCGTCTCAGGCCTTGGCGTCCAGGAGTAACTGATTTTATCAATGAATGGATTTGCTGGGGTGCTGGGACACGTGAGTGTCAAAACCTTGTCTTGGGGGCGAAAACCCGCGCCCTTCTTCATGGAGTTCTGATGTCAGTTGAATACGGTTGCTCGCTTGCGGTGCCTGTGCTGCAGCATCGTCTTCTCTTGAATGACAAAGCCGAGGTGGACGGCATCACCATCGACCAGGTGATCGACCGACTCATGAAGTCGATACCTGCTCTTTGAGGCTATCTGTCGCTCATGTGGAGCAGCTGCACAGTCAGGTGCGCTCAGTCGATTGCTTACGTTGATCTGGATGAATGAGTCGGTGGCTTATTTTGTCTCGGGGTTCCTGATGTTGCGTTTAAGTTAGGCTTGCATTTTGGTGGGTGTGGAAACGTTCATCTGTGAAGGTTGAAGTGATGATCAGTGGCTGTGTTTCATGCTGCAAAGACAACGGAAATGGCTTGTGATTCAGAGCTTTGCAAAGGTCCGCTAACGCTTTGCTCATGCCATCGCGTTGCCTGCTTATTGCCCAAGTTTCCTGCCTCAAACCTCCATATGCTTCGCCACGCTGGGAACTTCACCATCTTGGCTGAATCCTGCTTGCAGAGCCTGCTTGGGCTCCTACCATCGCGACCCTTTTTTCTGAGACAATGGATCAACCTCTTCCTGGACAACGCTGGGTCAGCAACAACGAGCCTGAGCTCGGCCTCGGTGTGGTGATGAAGGCCCAATATGGCCGCATCGAACTCTTCTTTCCTGCCGCAGGCGAGATGCGTCAATACTCCCTCACTGGAGCACCTCTGCGCCGAGTTCGCTTTCAGCCAGGAGACACCATCAAGACGCATGAAGGTCGCCAGGTTGAGGTGGAGAGCACCGAGGAACGCAATGGCATGCTTTTTTACCGTGGTGCAGACAGCACTGAGATCAGCGAGGCTGAGCTGGCAGATACCATCAGCTTTAGCAAGCCGCAGGACCGGCTCATGGCCAGCCAGATCGATGACCTCGATACCTTCGATCTGCGCGTAGAGGCTCTCCAGCGCCGCGCGCAGATCCGCCAAAATCCTGTGCGTGGCTTTTGTGGTGGGCGGGTCGATCTGCTGCCGCACCAGATGTACATTGCCCATGAAGTGGGCAATCGCCTCGTTCCCCGCGTGCTGCTGGCGGACGAGGTGGGCCTGGGAAAAACCATTGAAGCGGGTCTCATTCTACATCGGTTACACCTCACCGGTCGTGCCGAGCGTGTGCTGATCTTGGTTCCAGATGCTCTTGTCCATCAGTGGTTTGTCGAGCTCTACCGTCGATTCAACCTGCGCTTCTCCATCTTTGATGAAGCACGCTGCGATGAAGTCGAGACCGAGGAGGAGGGCGCGAATCCTTTCCTGGAAAGTCAGCTCGTGATCTGTAGCACCGCCTTCCTGGCCAAGGCTGCCGTGCGTGCCGCACAAGTGCAGACCGCAGGCTGGGATCTCTTGATTGTCGATGAGGCCCACCATCTGGAATGGAGTGCAGAAGCGGCGAGCGACAGTTACACGCTAGTCGAGAACCTCACTGCCGAGATTCCAGGCCTACTGCTGCTCACCGCCACCCCACAGCAGCTCGGGCCAGAGGGACACTTTGCCCGACTCCGTTTATTAGATGCGAACCGCTACGCCGATCTGGCCCAGTTCCTCGAAGAAACAAAGCACTACGAAGAAGTCGCTAGCGCTGTCGATCGTCTGCTGGCGGGCAAAAACCTCACGGCGGCTGATCAAAAGCTCTTTGCGAAAAAGTCCACGCATGTACAAGCCCTCGCTGCTGAATCCAAAGAGGGTGTCGAAGGTTCTCGCGAAAAGCTCATCGCTGCCTTGCTGGACGAGTTTGGTACTGGGCGCGTCATGTTCCGCAATACCCGTGCGGCCCTCAGTGGCTTTCCTCAGCGCAAGGCTCAGCTCGCCGCCATCGATGCAGGAGCGGACCCCATTGAGGCCAAGGTGAAATGGCTTGCCGGCCTATTGAAGAAATTAGGCGAACAAAAAGTGCTACTCATCTGTCGCACCAAAAAACTCGCTGAAGACATCCAGGAGCGATTGCTGCGCGAGATCAATGTCACGGCTGCCCTTTTCCACGAAGGCCTCACCCTGATCCAACGTGACCGCCAGGCCGCCTTCTTTGCTGATGAAGAAGCCGGTGCGCGTATCCTCCTCTGCTCAGAAATCGGCAGTGAGGGGCGAAATTTTCAATTCGCCCATCACCTCGTCCTCTTTGATCTGCCTCAGGATCCCGAGCTGCTAGAGCAGCGTATTGGTCGCCTCGACCGTATCGGCCAGACCAGCACCATCCATGTCCATGTGCCCTATCTCAAAGGCACCGCAGAGGAAGTGCTCGCCTGCTGGTATGATGATGGCCTGAATGCTTTGGAGAAGAATCTGCATGGAGCCACTGAGATAGCCCAAGGCCTCCAGGACTCGCTTCAGCCCCTGCTTGCTACCTTTGATGCCAAGGCTCTCAACGCCTTCATCAAAGAAACCCAGGCCTTTCGCGCGAAGGTCGTGAAGAAGCTGGAAAAAGGACACGACCGACTTCTCGAGTTGAACTCCTGCAAACCCGACCAGGCCGAAAGCGTCATCGAGCTGATCCGACATCAGGATGCCGACGATGAGTTTGAGGAATTCTTCATTCGTCTCGCCGATCATTTCGGGCTCGAGATCGAGGAAATGGAAAATCGTAGCTACGTCTTCAAGCGGGGTGACTTGATCACCGATGCCTTTCCCTCCCTGCCAGAGGAAGGGCTCACTGTCACCTTCGATCGCCAGCGTGCCATCACCCGAGAAAACGTCTCTTTCCTGACCATAGATCACCCCATCGTGCGGGGTGCTCTGGATCTGCTACTGGGCGGAGAGCAGGGGAACTCTAGCTTTGCCGCTTGGCGTGGTTCTGGTGCTGAAGGACTCGTCTTGGAGACTCACTTTGTTGTCGAGTGCGTGGCTCCTGCCAAGCTGCACGCCGATCGCTTCCTCGCCCCCGCGCCCATTCGCATCGTCGTCGATCATGCGAACAAAGACATGCGCCAAAACACCGCCTACCTGCACGCCAAGCTCGACAAGAGCAATCCTACCCGGTTGCTCGAAAAGGCACCTGTGCGGAAAAAGCTCTTTCCTGCCATGATGGCGGCTTCTCGTCAGATCGCGGAGGATGAATTGCAAAAACGCGTCACCGAGGCCACCGAGGCCATGAAAACCCAGATCGAAGCCGAGATCACCAGGTTGGAAGCCCTTCGCCAAATCAACGACCACGTACGCCCTGAAGAAATCCAGGTTCTGCGCAGTCAGATGACGGAGCTCGAAGAAGCCCTCGGCTCGGCGCGATTGAGACTGGATGCTCTCATGTTGGTGCTTCAATCCAAATGATGATCATTCGGCCCTAACCGGTGTCCCCGCCTTAACCCATCCACCGGGTATTCTTGCCGCGTTAATGCCTTATCAGCGACCTAGGAGCTGGCTCGTTCGACGGTGTTCTTGCTCACGGTGGTTTTAAATTCATGCGACTCTATTACTCTCATGAAGGTCCGTGTCTGTGCATGGGGCGCTGTTGAAAATCGCCACTCTTATATCCGAACTCCAAGCTGAAATGTGTGGGTATTTCCAGCGAAAACCCATCTTCTTTCGGCCTTCTTTTTGAGAGAGTAACCTTGATTTCTAGGCACTTTTCGTGCGCATGGTTCTATTTTAAAATCATCTATTGTGTGAATCGTGAGCCCTTTCTCTGCGGTGCAGAACTACCATACACTGACACGCCGCTTGCTGAAAAATCTGCCAACTTATACATTTGCCCATGCCGCTGCCCAAGTCTACCTACGACTTACCCCCCGACGGTCCCGATGCGATCCTTAGTGAGAAAGGCATCGAGTCTGGCTTTATCATCACGCCCAATGTCTTCACCGCAGCCAAGACACTCCTTCGCTTCCCCCAGCTCTTTATTGTCAGCAATCGCAACCAGATCGTCTACTTCGCCAACAAAAATGCCCGCCACTTCGCTTTCATCAGATTCCTCGAACTGAAACTTCCCGAAGAAACATTTAGCCCTCAACTGAACCTCACTTTAGCAGCGTGAAGATCACCGACTACCAATCCAAATACCTCGCCTACGAGCTGACGAAGCGCTGTGCTTCGGACAGTGAGGAAAAGCTCGCGGCGGCGGTGGCGGGGGCGCAGGTGGATTTGAATCCCCATCAGGTGGATGCTGCGCTGTTTGCCTTTGAGTCGCCGCTGTCGAAGGGTGCGATCCTGGCGGATGAGGTGGGTTTGGGGAAGACCATCGAGGCGGGGCTGGTCCTGTCCCAAAAGTGGGCGGAGCGAAAGCGGCGGATGCTGGTCATCACTCCGGCCAACCTGCGGAAGCAGTGGCATCAGGAAATGGCGGAGAAGTTCTTCCTGCCCTGCGAGATCCTGGAGACGAAGTCCTACAACGCCGCGATCAAGAAGGGGAACTTCCGGCCCTTCGAGATGAAGGAGGACGCCATCGTCATCTGCTCCTACCAGTTCGCGGCCAATAAAGCGGCCGATGTGCATCACACGGATTGGGATCTCGTCGTCATCGACGAAGCGCACCGCCTGCGGAACGTCTACAAGCCCAACAACAAGATCGCGAACCTGCTCAAGATGGCGTTGAACCAGCGGCACAAGCTGCTGCTCACGGCCACGCCCCTGCAAAACTCGCTGCTGGAGCTTTTCGGCCTCGTCAGCGTCATTGATGACCACACCTTCGGCGATGTGCGCAGCTTCCGAGATCAGTTCGCGAATCTGAACCAGCAAACCTTCGAAGCGCTAAAGTCCCGTCTAAAACCCATCTGCCACCGCACCCTGCGCAGGCAGGTCACGGCCTATGTGCCTTACACCAAGCGCCACGCCATCGTGCAGCCTTTTGATCCAGGTGAGAGTGAGGACGCGCTGTATCACCTCGTCTCCGATTACCTCCAGCGGGAAAACTTGCAGGCCCTGCCGCCCAGTCAGAGAAAGCTCATGACGCTGGTGTTGCGGAAGCTGCTCGCCTCTTCCTCCTTCGCCATTGCTGGCGCGCTCACCTCCATTGCCAATCGGATGAGGGCGCAGTTGAAGGCGGACGATGAGCGGAGCGTGGACCTTCTCGGCCAACCGCTGGTAGAAGAACTCAACGAAGACTACGAGGCCCTTGATGAAACCATCGAGGAATGGGACGACGAGGAAGCCGCCGAGCCGATGACCATTGAGGATCGCAAGGCCATGCAGGCGGAAATCGTGGACTTGGAGGAGTTCACCCGCCTTGCCCTTTCCATTGATCACAATGCCAAAGGGAAAGCGCTGCTCGTAGCGCTGAAGACCGCCTTTGCCAAAGCTACCGAACTCGGCGCAGCGGAGAAGGCCATCATCTTCACCGAGTCCCGCAAGACCCAAAGCTACCTGCTCCGTCTGCTGGCAGACAGCCCGTATGCGGACGGCATCGTGCTCTTCAATGGCACGAATACCGATGACAGTTCCAAGGCCATCTACGCCAAGTGGGCGGCCAAGCACCAAGGCACCGACAAGATCACCGGTTCCCGCACGGCGGACATGCGCAGTGCTCTCGTGGATTACTTCCGCGAGGAAGGCCGCATCATGATCGCCACCGAGGCCGGGGCCGAGGGGATCAACCTCCAGTTCTGCTCCCTCGTGGTGAACTACGACCTGCCGTGGAATCCCCAGCGCATCGAGCAGCGCATCGGCCGCTGCCATCGTTACGGCCAGAAGCATGACGTGGTGGTGGTGAACTTCCTCAACCAGAAGAACGAGGCCGACCTGCGCGTGTTCCAGCTCCTCGATGAGAAGTTCAAGCTCTTCACCGGCGTCTTCGGCTCCAGTGACGAGGTGCTCGGCACCATCGAGTCCGGGGTGGACTTTGAGATGCGCATCGCCGCCATCTACCAGACCTGCCGGAAGCCGCAGCAAATTAAAGAGGCCTTCGACCAGCTTCAGTTGGAGCTGAACTTCGAGATCAATGAAGCACTGAGCCTTACGCGGCAGAAGCTTTTGGAGAACTTCGACGAGGAGGTGCAGGCCAAGCTCAAGCTCCGTGATGACAACTCCCGCGCCATGCTGAGCCACTTCGAGCGCCAGCTCATGCAGCTCACCCGCC
>JBIKYV010000218.1:0-4932 GCA_044355075.1 Prosthecobacter sp. | reverse complement strand
ACTTCGGAATCTCCACCGCATTGCGCCCCTGCTCCTGTTTGCGGAAGCCGAAGATGTAGGTGTAGTTCGCCGGACGACTGCGATGAAAGAAGAGCGAGTTCTTGCGCAGGATTGCCTCCCGCAACGAGCGTTGTTCGGCGGTCTCAGCATCCCACTTGGCCGCATCCGTTTTCCAGCCGAGCTGCGCTGCAAAACTCTCGCTCATCGCCTGAAGGCCACGCGGATTCAAATGAATGCCGTTGTCCGTGCCCTGAGCCAGATCAATGCCCGCCGCCTTCTGCCACTCACCTCGCACAAAGGGTGACTGCTTCTCCGCTGCCAGCTGCTCCATCACCTTTTCATACTCCATGAGTAAAACATTGTGTTCCGCCGGATCAGGCAAGCCGGGTCGTGTCGCACGCAGGTCCTCATGCTTGATCGGCCCCACGAATACGAAGTGCACTTTGCCCTCAGGACTCGCTGCCGTGATCAGATCCATCAGCGCCAGCAGCTCTGTGCGGAACTTCGCCGGACTGTGATCCAATCCGTAGCGAACAGGATCGGGATTGAGCACGGGATCGTTCTTTCGATAGGTCAGATCATCCAGACTCGCCGCCATGCCATAGCCCAGGATCGCCACCGTCGGCCTCACCACAGCGAGCTGTTCCTTCAGTGCATCCACACCCTTTTCCACCGGATCAAAACTTGCCCGTGAAGCCCCCAGCGGACTGTCACCGCTATAACCCAGATTGCGCACGGCAAAACTTTTGCCCGCAAACTCCCGCCGCATCTTTGATTCGATGTAGCCATAGTTGTTCTCGCGCTCGACAAGCACGTCGCCAATGAGCAACACCCGGTCGCCATCGTTGATTTCGAGTTTGCGTTCAGCAGCGCCCGCGATGGAGGCGAGGACGAGTAGAGAGAAGAAGTGTCGGAGCATTGGGGTTGGGGTGGGGAATAACAGAAAGAAAAGCATATGTGGGCGCGAGATCATTCGGCAGCAGTTGTGTCGCATTCAGCAATCGAGTATGCCAGCGGCGCGAGCATCAGGGTGGTGAGGAGTTTGAGTGTGAGCTTCATTGGATAGGGAGCCTTATCTCCACAGCGGTTCCATGTTTTGCGCGTCCCATTGCTTGTAGGCAGCTGTCATCGCGGCAACGCGTTCGGGTTGTTCGGCCGACAGGTCTTTGGTCTCGCCGATGTCGCTGACCAGATTGTAGAGACTCAAAGAGTCCCCGCCGATGTCGCTGACACGCAAAGACTCCTTACCGTTCTTCACGAGCTTCCAATCGCCTTGCCGCATGGCCCAGCGATAGCGTCCGGGGTTGGCAGGAGGAAAGCGGAAGCGCCAGAAGAGCGTGTCGTGCGGCGCGGCAGCGTCTTCGCCAGTGAGGAAAGGCAGGAGATTGGTGCCATCGAGCTTCCATTCGGGCTGTGGGGTCACACCGGCGAGCGCGAGCGCTGTCGGCGCGATGTCGAGACTGATCACCGGCTTGTCATAGGTCTTGCCTGCGGGGATGTGGCCCTTCCATTGCACGAGGAACGGAACGCGTATGCCGCCTTCAAACAGGTCGCCTTTCACACCACGCAGGGGATCATTCTTCGAGGTGTTCTGACCATATTCAAAATCGGCATCGGGCTGCGATCGCGCGTGGCCGGTCGGGCCGCCGTTGTCGCTGAGGAAAAAGACGAGCGTGTTGTCGTCGAGTTTCGTTTCGCGCAACTTCGCGAGGACGTGTCCAACATTCTCATCGAGCGACGCCATCATGCCCAACATCGTGCGCCGGTGCAGGTCCGGGATGTGCGCGAACTTTGCCAGATGCTCCGGCTTCGCCTGCATGGGCCAGTGCGGCGGGACGAAAGCGAGATAAAGGAAGAACGGCTCGCGCTGATGACGATCAATGAATGCCACCGCCTCGCGCCCAAACGCATCCGTGGAGTATTCCGGTTCATTGACTGGATTTTTCCCGCGATAAAGGTTGGGAATGAATCCGGTCTTGGAATTGGGAAACAAAACACCGCCATGTGGATGCCAGTAGGTCTCGTCAAAACCCCGATTGTAAGGCTTCAAGGGTTCCAAATGACCCAGATGCCATTTGCCAATCATCCCGGTGGCATATCCCGCCGCTTTCATCCGGTCCGCGAGGGTGCGCTCGCTCACGGGCAGGCCTACCTTGGCCTCAACCGAAGGCGGTGGATTCGCCTCAAAGCCAAAGCGATTTTGATAACGGCCGGTCATGAGTCCCGCCCGCGAGGGACAACACTGGGGAGCGGTCACGTAGCCCGCCGTGCATCGCACTCCGTTCGCCGCGATGGAATCGATATTCGGAGAAATGACCTCCTTGGATCCCTGGCATCCAAGGTCGGCATAACCAAGATCATCGGCAAGCAGGATGATGATATTGGGCTTCGATGGCACAGGACTGGCCGCGTGAAGCGTGACGAGCGGCGCGAGCAGCAGCGTGAGGAAGCAGAAGAAACGGCGGGATTTCATGACAACAGTGAAACGCCTTTCCATTCGGAAATACATGACCTAAATCTGCCAAAAGTTGTCATTATCCTGCCATGTCTCCCAAATCCATCCAGAACGCTTTTTTTGCCAGCATGACCGATCCACAGGCATTCAGGCTCATGTTTGATCAGCAGCCCAACGTTTTCTTCTTTGTGAAGGATCGTGAGAGCCGCCTCATCGCTGCCAGCTTGCCGATGTAATCCCGACTCAGTCCACAGCGTGGATTGTTCATCCTGGGTCAGGCTTGTCGGATGGGGCTTACCGCAGCCTTCCCAGCCGACGATGAGCATGTCAGGGTCGGTCCAGTTTCCTGGCTTCGATGTTGCAAAACACTGACCGACCCCAGGCAATTCATGGCTTGGTTCTGTATGAGGAAACCCCGACAGGAATGGAATACTCTTGGCCGTTGATCACCAGGCTGTAGGGCTTGTCGGTCGTCACGCTAACCTGACCATTGCCATCGTAAATCACGTCCGTCGTGATTTGGCCAAAGCGCAATTTCCGGATGCCATGCCTATCGGTCCGGGCGAGTCGCCAGTGCAGGCGGTTACGCGCTCCATCGGGACGAAATCCCAATACATTCTCGATCAGTAGGACGATGGGACCACATCCTGTCCAGCCGACGAAGTCGCCCTTCCCGCTGCTCGGTTCAATCTTCTCTGGCATGTAGTTCTCAAAAACCGTCCCGCGCTTTTGAAAGACCGTGTTCATCCCAGCCAGATATTTCTCTGTGGCCTCGGTGGCGAACGCCTCTTCACCGCAGGCCTCCAAGCCCTTGATGATTGCGTAGTTGGTTGGCGCCCAAACCGCTCCGCGCCAGTAACCTCCAGTGGGGTTGTTGTATTCCTTTTCATCGGCGGCCAGAGTCGGGAATACGAACGGCCTCCAGAACTCCTTGTCGTCCTTCAAATGAGCCACCATGCGGCGCACCTGCTCCTGTGAGGCAATACCGGCGATCATTGGCCAAAAACCACAGGCGGTCTTCTTCTTGAACTGGGTTCCGTCGGCTAAGACGTCATAGTAAAAACCGTCTTCCTCGTTCCAGCACCACTTATTGATGCGCTCGCCGATCGTCTTGGCTTCCCCCTCGAACTTGGCTGCTTTCTCCGGCTGACCCAACTCCCGGCAGATCAACGCCAACTCGTGGTATTGCATGACCATCTGGCAGGACATGTCCACCCAGCCGGAACCTTTTTTCGTCGGCTTGGGTATGTCATCCATTCCACTGCCAAGGGCGGTATTCCAATACAACTGGTGGGGGGTGCCTGCCGAGCGTCGTCCTTGTTCCAGCCACTTGTCCGGCGAGGCTTCTGGATCACCATCACGGTTGAGGAATTCAAGGTATTTCTCAAGCACTGGCAAAATCATCGCGAAGCGGGACTTGTCCCCGGTTATCTTGAACGATTCACATTCCGCCCAGGCAAATAGCGGAGGATTTATGCTATTCGCCCAACCATGCGGATCGTCAAACCCACCATGGTGACCGAACTTGATCTCTCGTCCAGTTCCCTCAGTATACTCTCGGCAGATATATCCGCTGTTACGCTGCAGGCAGTAGAAATTATCCAATGTTTGGATGAACGGAAACTCCGCGTGGCCGTAACGCGCAAACATCATCATAAAACAGGTGTCCCACTGGAAAATATTCGAGCTGAACGATTCATCCAGCCAATTGGACACCAAAGGCGAACCGGACGCCGGTTTCTTGAGATGGGCAAAGGCCAGTTGCCAGCATTTCCAATACATAGGCAGCCAGTCGGCATGGCCATCAATGACCGGTTCTGGCAGGCGGTCCTTGATCGCCTCGAAGATGGGCAGCGGTTCTGGAACATATTCTTTCTTGGCGAAATACTCACCCAAACGTAAATCCGACGAGATCATGAGCTCCGCCTTTTTGGCCGCCGGACCGCGAAGTGCGATTCCCGCCAGGTTCATGACAGATTGCCCCTTTTTCTTCAGTGGCCGCAATATCACTTCGAACTCCCCGGCCTTGTCTAATTGCATCCGGCCAAGCGACACATCTTCAATCATCCGCCATCCGCCAGTGCCCTTGACCGTGCCTGACAACGTCTGTTCTGCGATCTCGATCTGATAGGAGTTACCGACAGAACCTGCTCCAGAGGCCTGTCGCACAACAACTTCCAACTCCCCCGCGCTCAACTTGACCCGCCAAGAAACAAAGGTTCCGATGTCATCCCAATTCTCGATCAGCGTGCCATCAAGATGCGCCCCATCGCCATGGATTGTTGCCACCCTCACCGGCAAAATGACCTTATCACCCTCGGCTCGAACGATGTCGGGAAGCAGGAGGGTGAGTGCGAGGAGCGAGGTGACGTGGAGCAGGGCGAGCCGAGAGAACATCAGGGCGGTGAGGAGAACGGAAATAGATTTCAGCATGGCAAAAGGTGGTTGTCGTGACGGATGATCCTTATTGCCCACCG
>JBIKYV010000071.1:0-16749 GCA_044355075.1 Prosthecobacter sp. | reverse complement strand
CGCAGCCAAATCGACGAGAAGCGGCACGCCCGTGAAGTCCTGCAGCACGATGCGGGCGACGGTGAACGGGATTTCATACTCGCCCGGCGCTTTCGCATTCCAGTTCGCGAGGTTCTTCACATCGGCCTCGGTGACCTTCTTGCCGTCCAAATTGCGCAGCAGCGACTCCAGCACGATGCGGATGGAAACCGGCAGCTTCGAGACGTTGCCGATGCCCGCGGCCTCAAGAGCCGGGAGGGAGTAAAATTTGCCTGTTGCGCCGGAACCAGTGGTGAAGGTCTGAGGGGTGTTCATTGAGGGGGAGGTCAAAAAGGAGTCTCAGCATTAGCAATGCCAGCCGGTTTGACACCTTTTTTTTGCCTTGAGCCGTTCCTGAAACCCGTTCTCAGCTACAGCGAGCTATTGCAGTGCGCCTGCCCAGTCGCTTGGCATCCGCCAATCGCCACGCGGAGACAGCGCCACCGAGCCCACTTTGGGACCATCGGGCATTGAGGAACGCTTGAATTGATTTTGCGCGAAACGCCGCAGGAAAACGGCAAGCCATTGATCGATCACCGCAGAGGCGTGTTTCCTCTGAAAGGCGATGCCAGCCAACCAGCGGATTTTTTCCGCAGAGCATCCGTGACGGACGAAATGGAAGAGGAAAAAGTCGTGCAGCTCGTAGGGGCCGACAGCGTCTTCGGTCTTCTGCTGCATCTGGCCCTCACTCCCTAGCGGCAGAAGTTCAGGCGAAATGGGCGTGTCGATGATGTCATGAAGGATCGGACCAGCTTCGGTGGCATAAAGCTCAGCGGCCGCCCATTCGATTAGGTACTTCACCAGCGTTTTCGGCACGCCAGCGTTCACGTGATACATGCTCATGTGATCGCCATTGAAGGTACACCAGCCCAGCGCAGCCTCGGAAAGATCACCCGTACCCAGGACCAGGCCTCCTGTTTGATTGGCCACATCCATGAGGATCTGCGTGCGCTCACGAGCCTGGGCATTTTCATAGGTGATGTCATGCAAACCTGGCGGGTGGCTGATGTCGGCAAAGTGCTGATCTACCGCAGCGCGGATGGGGATGGTACGCAGCATGATTCCCAGGGCTTCCGATAGCTTTTCGGCGTTGCCTTTGGTACGCTGCGTAGTGCCAAAGCCGGGCATCGTCACGGTCAAAGCGGCGCTACGAGGCAATTCGGCACGCTTCAATGCCTCGATCAAAACCAGCAACGCCAGCGTAGAATCGAGCCCCCCCGAGAGTCCTAACACGACACTGCGGCACCGTGTCTGTCGCAATCTTCGAGCAAGTCCCGTAGCTTGAATGGCAAAGATTTCCTCACACACTGCCCGACGATCAGCGCCTGGCGGTGGCACAAATGGATGCGCACTTAACGGACGGCGCAGCTCATCATTGCCATCAAGAGAAGCTCCAAGCATGAACGGCACGCGGCGAAAGATCGGGCGAGCTTCATCATCGCGAAAGGCAGCGCTTTTTAGCCGTTCATGCTGCAAGCGCTGCAGGTCCACATCTGCCGTAGCGATCTGACTTTGAAAAGAAAAGCGCTCTGTCTCTGCCAGCACCATGCCATTTTCGGCCAACAGTCCATGCCCTGAATAGACCACATCCGTGCTCGACTCCCCTGCACCGGCGCCGGCATAGACGTAGGCGGCGAGACAGCGAGCCGACTGCTGGGCGACCAACGCACGGCGGTAGGGCGCTTTGCCCAGCACCTCGTTACTCGCAGAGGGATTGGCCAGCACGGTAGCGCCAGCGAGTGCGGCATGGCTGCTAGGCGGGATTACAGTCCATAAATCTTCGCAAATCTCCAGACCGAGCACGAAATCTGGCCGATCCGTAGCGCAGAAGAGCAAATCCGTGCCGATAGGAATGCCGTCAACTTCTGTCACGGCCAAGGTCGTCGCCGGGGAAAACCAGCGTCGCTCGTAAAACTCACCCGAATTAGGCAGAAAAGTCTTTGGCACAAACCCCAGGACCTGACCAGCAGCAATCACCGCAGCGACATTGTAAAGGCGGCTTTCCACCAGCAGGGGCAAACCGATGACGAGCACCATACCTGTACCATCAGTGACCTGCGCCAGCCTCAGTAAAGCTTCGCGAGCAGCCTGAATGAGTGATGTATGATGAAAAAGATCAGCGCAGGAATAGCCGGTCAAAGAAAGCTCAGGAAACACTGCCAGCCGCACCCCCTGTGCGGCCAAGGATTCGGCCTCCCGCTTCAAAATCTCCGCATTAGCCGGGACATCGCCGAGCACCAACTCTGGAGAAACCGCAGCCACACGCAAAAAACCATGAGTTTCACGGAGGTGGGCAGGGTTGGTGAAGTTGGACATAACGGCAGTCATAGCACGAAAGCCTCGCAAGTAGGAATCGGAAATTAAGCGTATCGGCAGTTACGGCAGGCTCACTTGCACTTGGTAAAACCTACCTTCGCCGATCATAGGAATAGAAAAAGTAATGGGTGAACCTGTACCGAATTCTGACAGAGATCCGTTCACTGAGGTCCAGCTATTGCTGCTCATTGTGGCACTTTCCTTGAGGTTATAAACACGCCCCAAAGCTGTCGGCACTGTGATGGTTAGACTAGCACCATGGCGTTGAGCTATGGCTGCAAAGCAACTCGAGGGATCGACGGGATCAGTGAAGGCGATCCATTCAGCTTCGTTACTTTGGCCATCACCATCATAATCAAAGTTACTGGCGTGTTGAAGTGTGGTTGCAGTCGCAGGCAAGGTTTCCCAGATAAAATTTTCGAAGTTTGTGATCGTGCCGGACTCATATGCACCCAGATCAGGGGTGCCTACGATGGGTAAACCTCGCTGGTCGCTGGTCATACTGCTACCGATGGAGTTCTCTCGAGCAGGGCTTCCAGGTAGAAGAGCCACCGTTTGCGTAAGACCACCATAATGACCGAGCGGTGACAGCAATGGCGCAAGTGAGATCGCCTCCGGGCCAGTGTCAGAAGCGAGATTACCGTTATTCGCCGATGACTGAACAAGGTTAGCACCGATGCGAGTCACTGTTGAGGCCCCAAAAGGTGAGTTGCCCAAATTGCTGATATCCATCGCGCTACCAGAGAGGCTGTTATTGCCCGCAACGATACTGTTTGCCAAAGTCAATGAAGCGTAACTGCAGGTGATACCTCCGGCCGAATTTTGTGAATTGTTGTTTGTTATCGTGCAGTGATTGATAACCAAACTGCTGTTCATGGCATTAAAAACAGCACCTCCACTCATTCCAGAATTACCAACAAAGGAACATTGCGTCAGATTAGCTGTGCCAGAACTGTAGAGAGCGCCACCGTTATCCACTGAGGAGTTGCCGATGAACGAACATCGCTGCGCCATCAAGCTACCACTCGCTCCTTGGTAAATCGCGCCACCTTGCCCCGTTTCCGAGCGATTGGCAGCAAAAGTGCAGTCATCAGCGATCACTCTACCGCCATTGTTCATCACTGCACCACCAACATTAGTGGCATTATTAATCAGCGTGCAACGGTCGAGGCTCAAAGTGACTACGTTCAAAAGAATCGCTCCCCCTGTGCCATTGACGCCACCTCCCGCGCCATTGCCGCTAGTCAGGATCAGTTTCACGAGCGACAAAGCACCATTCGATCCTGTCACTGAAAAAAGCCGACAGGCTCCGCCACCACTCACCGTCAGAGCACTTGGCAGACTGCTAGCATCCACGGTCACCCTGTCTACCGAGTTCAGATTTAGCGCAATTTGACCATTCAAAAGGAGTGTCTGGCCACTGAGTGCATCAGCAAAAACCACCGTATCATCCCCAGCCGCAGCACTGGCATCACGCAGTGCTTCACGCAGAGAGAGGTTGACGCCTGAGGGGAAGTCGAACTCATCCAAAACGGTCGTGACAGTGAAGGTAGCCGCGTTTAGCGATGCCACACAGAGCATGCCAAAAGCCAGCGTAAGAAACGATGAAAATTGTTTCACAGAATTTGGAGAGACGGCGTCGATTTCGTTGGATGAAACTACCCCAAACGTAAACCAACCTATTCAATTCTGAATAAAGAGATTTTCATTACAGGGTTTATGCAATGAACACAGCACTAACAACACGATTCACAACTGGCCAGAAGTCATTGTGTACTAGAGTTGGGGGAAGCCATCGATTCTTCGTAGAATCAGCTTTCCCTGAAGCTTGTTTTTGCCGCTTTCACAGAAACGGCCTTCCCGTCTAAAAATTGAGGCTAAAGATCCTGCGCAGGCAAGGCCTTGCATTCTTTCTTGCCTGAGAAGCCATCCCCAGCCATGCATCGGCCCCACACATGACCCGCCAAGAAAACCTGGAAACCTTCTTCCGTAACGGACGCACCGTTATTCTTCCCCTCGACCATGGCTGCGCTATTCCCGTCCCTGGCCTCGAAAATCCGTTTGAGATGATTGACCGCGTTAGCCCCTACGTGGATGGCTACGTGATCAACCTCGGCGTTGCCATGCGTGCCGCCGATTCTATGGCAGGCAAAGGCATCTGCCTGCGCACCGACAGCTACAACACACGCATTACAGGAGAAGGCGCAGGTTCCGTGAATGTGTATGGGGTGGAAGAAGCGGAGATGGTCGGTGCCAATGCCGTCATGAACATGCTTTACCCAGGTGGCCCCAACGAGCGCATCAATTACCAGGAAGTCGCTGACCTGATCCGCAGCAGCTTCGACCTCGACATTCCGACGATTATCGAAGCGCTCCCCATTGGCCTCGGCCAGAGCGCCCATTACACCGTCGAAAAAGTCCAGTTCGCCGCGCGTCTCGCTGCTGAACTTGGGGCCGATGTGGTCAAAGTCCCCTACCCCACCGACGCTAATCCTGGAGACTTTCGTAAGGTCACGGAGAACTGTTTCATTCCCGTCATCGTCCTCGGAGGCGCTGCCATGAACGATGACGCTAGCCTGCTGAAAATGGTGGAAGATGCCATGGACGCCGGAGCTGCGGGGATCGCCATCGGCCGCAATGTTTGGCAGCACAAAAATCCTGCCGCCATTGCCCGCAGTCTCGCCGCCATTGTGCATGAAGAAGCTTCCGCACTTGAAGCCTTGGCTCTTTTGAAAGAACCCCTTCGCTGAAATTGTTCCGTCCGGCCCCTCTCTGTCTCCATGAAGCTCCGCCGCCTAGCCACTGCCTTCGTTTTCTTCACCACGCTCAGCCATAGCTTCGCTGTAGAAAAGAAGACCTTCACCATTACCGCAGACAACTGGCCGGAAGGCGCCCCCCCCAAGGAAGTCTTCATCGTCGAGGGCAAAATCCAAATCACGGCTAAAGACGGCAACAAAGCCATCGTCATCGACCCTGGCGCTGAACTCGCTGATGCCTGTGCCCAGGTCGCCAGCTCCGCAGCTGGAGAATCCAGCATTCAGGCCCGTGTTTTTGCCAGCAAACGCGCTCGCAGCGTGCCCAAATTCGGGGTCAGTGTGCACGGCATGAGTGGCTATCGCCTACTAGTCAATGCAGCGAAAAAGCAGCTCGAGTTAGTGAAATCTGACAGCGTGATGGCCAGCGTGCCCTTCACCTGGACCAGCGATGCGTGGCTGAATCTCAAGCTCGATGTCATGCGTGGTGAAGGCGGTGCCTGGATGATCACCGGCAAAGCCTGGCCCGCCGAGAGTAGCGAGCCCGCCCTAGCGATGATCAAGGCTGAAGACAAAGGGTTAAAGGGCCAAGGTAAAGCTGGCCTCTGGGGAACTCCCTACTCCCAAACCCCAATCTACTTCGACGACATCCAAGTCTCTATCGAAACGGCTCCTGCGGCAGCCCCATGAGCATGTCTTTTTGAGTTTTGACTTTGGCGAACACGGTACAATGACCGAAAAGGTCACGCTTTTTGCGAATAGCTGTCGATTCATTCAAAATCGTCATTTTTCGGATGGTGATCTTCGTTTTTGAGGATGAATTGAAGTTCGTATGCGGAGCTTCATGATGAATTTACTTCAGCGAAGCACCCTGATTTTGGGTGTTTTGGCGACAAGTTGCACGGCGTTTAAAACGTCTCCTACACCCCTAGCTAGGGTGGTCTATTTTGAGATTCCAGTGAAGAACCTGGATCGTGCGGTTTGTTTTTACGCCAAGACCTTCGGAGTGACTCTGGAAAGGCAAACGATCGATGGACATGCGATGGCTCTTTTCCCCGACGATGGCATGAGTTCAGGCGCGAGTGGGGCGCTTGCCTATGGCAAGAGCTATGAGCCATCGCGCAAGGGAACTCGCGTTTATTTTACCACAACAGACCTAGATGCCACCCTACAACGCGCGATTGAGGCCGGTGGACGGTTACTCTACCCAAAAACGGACATTGGCAGCTATGGCTATGTCGCAGAGTTCGAGGACTCCGAGGGAAATTGCATCGCTCTGCACATGAAAAAGCGCTAATTTTCGACTCTAGCACCAATCACGCAGGGCAATCATTTTGGCGTGGGCGGCTCCGCGATCGATGGCTTTTTCGGCGAGTTCTCGACCTTCACTGATCGTGGCGGCGAGCCCGGTGATGACAAAACCTGCAGCGGCATTTAGCACGGCGATATCGCGGCGGGGACCTTGATCGCGACCACTCAGGATGGCCTCAATGAGCGCAGCATTGTGGGTGGCATCGCCCCCGACTAGGTCATGAAGTTGGGCCGGGGCAAAGCCAAATTCAGTGGGGTCAAGCGTGGCGCTTTCCAAGACAGCGCCGCTGACTTTACAAATTTGGTTGGGACCGAGGGTGGAGAGTTCGTCCATACCGCCGCCTTTTTTCACAGTGCCATGCACGACCCAGGCGCCACGTCGGCCAAGAGTGCGGAGGATTTCACCAAAGGTACGTGTCAGAGAGGGATCGAAGACACCGAGCAGCTGATAATCGGGACGACCAGGATTGAGCAGAGGGCCGATGAGGTTAAAAAGGCTGCGCTGACCTTCAGCGGCGAGGATTTTGCGTGCTTCCACGACTGCTTTGAAGGCGGGATGATAAAGGGGAGCGAAGAAGAAACCTAGCCCTAAGCTCTGAATGCCATGCGCGACATGCTCGACCGGCAGATCAATGCGAATGCCAAGAGCCTCCAGTACATCCGCACCGCCTGCTTTGCTAGTGACGCCACGATTGCCATGTTTGGTCACACAGACACCACCGGCAGCTAAGATGAACATGGCCGTGGTGGAAACATTGAACAGGTGCAGCTGATCACCGCCAGTGCCGACGACATCCAGCGACGGGCCAGGCAACTGGAGACGATCGAGGCCAGGGTCAACGGCGAGGGTCAGAAAGTGGCGCACAAAGGCAGCGATTTCTTCAGGGGTCTCGCCTTTGCGGGCCAGCGCGCGGAGAAAGGCCGCCTTAGTCTCGGAGGACTCCTCCGTATCCACGAGGAAGGCGGCAGCCTCCCTCACTTCACGTTCCTGGAGTGGGTGGCCTTCTTGGAGAGAGCGGATGAGAGTCTGCATGATTTGAACTCGATTTTGGCTGGGATGCGTGGTTTTGGCAATGGTTGGCGTCTAAACATCCTGTCACGGCATACTTTTCGCCTCGAAAAGAGACATCCATCGACCGACATCTCACTGGAGGAAAGGTGCGGTCGCAGGAGTAATCCCATGGAGTTGGGGAGAATGCCCCAGAAAGCGGGAGCACAATACCCCCCAAGGAGGGGATGGTTTCCAGATCTGAAGACGGGCTAGGATGGCAACATGAGTTCACCTAGCCACACGCACACCTGCACTTGTCCAGGGCACGAGTTCGCTTTCCCCGATGAGGTCAGCCGCCTTAGGGATCGGGTCGAACACGCAAGTCATTTCTTACCCGCGCAGGGACCGATGGGGGTTTTCGTGCACCACAACACGCTCCACGCATTTCAACATCTGCGTTTCGAGGAAGCGGTGCTAAAGGCAGGGTGTCTTTTTGGGGCAGAGCCTTATCTGTCGGAGCAGACCTATCAGGAAGAGCGCGCAAGAGGTCGCATTTTGGATGCTGATGTAGATGCGGTGCTAGATCGCGAGCCTGATGCAGAGATCATCCCAGGAAGATTGACCCGTCGACATCTGCGGCGGGCGCTTTTGATTCCCGGCGTGCGACGCGTGAATGGGCGAAATATCGCCTGGCATGTGGAAGAAGGCGATTGGCTCGAGCGCTTCCGCATGGATCTGGACGCCACCGCATCACGAGCACTAGCCTCGGATTCTCCAACTGCACTTTGGCAGGTATGCTCGCAGCGTTTGCACCCAGCAGAGGCACCTTCCGCAACGACACCTCGTCGCCCCCACGAGGCACTGATGGCCACACGTGGACTGGATCTGGATAGCGTGGTGCATCCTCCATTGATCCGATTGGTCGGCGCCTACCTTGATCAGGGCGTGGCTTACTGGCCGATGCCGCTGCGCGAGGATGGCCTACTCAATGCATCCCGTAAGATCATGGCGCAGCCGCTCTCCGTGTATCGAGCACATCTGTCGAAAATCGGCGATGAGTTCCGCGCTCAAATCGTGCAGGCAATGGGCCCCGAAAAGACCGTACTGACCATGCTGAACCGGCTTGGTGTGCCCGAAGCTGAATGGGAGGAATACCTGACCGCTGAACTCACTGCCCTACCCGGCTGGGCAGGCATGGTACGCGTGCTGGAGGTAGAGCCCAGCCTAGCTCCGCACGATCGAGTGACCTGCTCACTCATGGAGTTCCTGGCACTGCGCCTGACTTACACCGTTGTAGCCCTGGAAGACATCTTGGGGGATGCAAAAGCCTGGCGCTCCATGCCTGCTCGATCGGTCGCTCATGATCCGCTCGCCCACCAAGCACGACTTTATGATGCTGCGCAGCTACTTGGCCTCAGCAGTACTGCACTTCGGGAGTTACCACTGTCTCAGTTCGAAGCGCTGTGCCATGAGCTGGAGACCTGTCACGAGCTTGAGCGCCGCAGGCTGCTACACTTAGCTTATGAGAGACGCCATGAGCGCCAGATCCTGATCCCGCTAGCCAGACACCGTGCGCTCCCGCAGGTCAAGTCAGCGACAGATTGCCTCGCAGCCCAAACCATCTTTTGCATCGATGAGCGCGAGGAATCCATCCGCCGCGCACTGGAAGAAGTCGATCCAGCCATCGAGACGCATGGCGCAGCCGGCTTTTTCGGCGTGGCGATTGATTACGCCGGCATCGACGACGCGGGTGGCGTGTCGCTTTGCCCTGTCGTGGTGAAACCTGCGCATGTTGTGCGCGAGGTGCCGGTGGAGGATGCCTCACGCGTGGATCGCCGACGCCAGAGCCTGAGGCGCGCTTGGGCGAAAATCGTGCGCAACGGCTTTATCTCTACCCGCACTCTGGTGCGTGGATCGCTGAGTACGGCCTTTTTCGGTTTTCTCACGCTTTTCCCCATGGCCTTGCGCTTGCTGAGCCCGCTGGCTTACGCACGGCTCATGAAGCGACTGAATGCCATTTTTTTACCCGAGCCAAGAACGGAGCTGGCCTTCACGCGTGATGATGATGCATCACGCGATGCGACGACAGGCCTGATGCAAGGTTTCAGCGTGCAGGAAATGGCTGATCGCATCGCGAATGTGCTGGGTCCGATTGGCTTGAAGAAAGCTCATGCTCGCCTTGTGGTAGTCATCGGCCATGGCAGTACCAGCCTAAACAATCCCTATGAGTCTGCCTACTGCTGCGGTGCCTGCGGTGGCCGGTCAGGAGCACCGAACGCGCGGCTTTTTGCTCTTATGGCGAACCGCCCCGCCGTTCGGGAAGACTTACGCGTGCGCAAAGGCATCCTCATCCCCGAAGACACTTGGTTTCTGGGGGCTTACCACGACACCTGCAATGACAACATCGACTACTTCGATGTCGATCTAATGCCTGAAAGTCACCACGGCGATCTTGCAAGAGTGCAGCAATCGCTGGATGCCGCACGCACGCTTAGCGCTCATGAGCGCACGCGCCGCTTCGCCAGCGCTAGTCCCAAATTCACTCCAGAGGAAGGACTGCGCCATGTGCAAGAACGTGCGGAAAATTTGGGCGAACCAAGACCCGAGTATGGACACTGCACAAACGCCGTAGCCTTTGTGGGGCGACGCGAGACCACGCGAGGCCTGTTCTTTGATCGCCGTGCCTTTTTGGTCGGCTACGATGCGACGCAAGACCCGGAGGACAAGGCCCTGGCAGCCGTACTTGGCGCAGTGATCCCTGTCTGCGGCGGCATCAGCCTGGAATATTACTTTTCTACTGTGGACAATGAAGCTTATGGCAGCGGCACGAAGCTGCCCCACAACATCACGGGCTTGATTGGCGTCATGAATGGCTACCAAGGCGACCTGCGCACGGGATTGCCCCTACAAACTGTAGAGATCCACGAACCGGTGCGCATCTTGTTCATCGTGGAAACCACGCCGGAGCGCGTCCTACGAGTTATCCGGGCGAATTCACTGCTGACTGAATTTCTGGAGCAGGGATGGATCCGCCTAGCTACCATGGACCCGGAAAAGGGTGGCATTCAGGTGTATCGCGGTCAGGGCAGCTTCGAACCGCTGCTAGGCGATGAAGAACCCCTGCCTGTCGCGCCGAACTCCAAGGCCTACTATTCGGGTCAAATGGAACATCTACCCGTAGCCCGCATCGATCCCCAGCTGAGCCGAGCTGCCTGACCTCTGAGCCGCACTGCAACCCCATTTTTATGCAAAGTCAGACTCTCCTTCTCGCCCTCGTCACCCTACCGGGCACTATCTTCCTGCTGCTTAGCCTGACTTGGCTGCTCGGCACTCAGCCGACGGAAAAGGCCATTTCCCGTATCACCAAGTTCACTTACGCGGCGCTGGCCTGCATCGTGGCCACACTGGGTTGGCAAATGTTCACGCAAGACCTGTCTCGTGTGCAAGTCACTCTCGGCGCTTGGTTTCATGTTGGCGACTATACCTTCCCGTTGTCATTCATGGTGGATTGTCTGTCTCTTCCCATCGTGGGCGTCACCGTCGTCTTAGTCGGACTAGTCGGTGCCTTTTCTGTCAGCTACTTGCACCGTGATCCGGGCTTTCTACGCTTCTTTCTTCTACTGCACCTATTTGCCTTTGGGGCTTTGCTAGTCTTCTGCGCAGATTCACTGGACCTGCTGATTGGCGGCTGGGAGATCGTGGGCATCACCTCGGTGCTACTGATCAGTTTCTTCCAATATCGCCCTGAGCCTGTGCGCAATGCACTGCGAGTGTTCGGCACCTACCGCATTGCGGATCTATTCATGCTTGTGGCCGTGTTTCTAGCCCACCACGAGTTTCACACCGCTTCGTGGAATGGCCTATTCACTGGAGAGTGGCCTAGCCATGTCACGCAGATCAGTGGCACCGGCGCGAGCGTCATTGCGGTACTGCTGGTCTTTGCCGCCAGCGGCAAAGCAGCACAGGGACCGTTTTGTGGATGGCTGGCACGAGCCATGGAAGGACCGACTCCCTCCAGCGCGATCTTTTACGGAGCCATCTCGGTTCACGCGGGGCCCTACCTTTTGCTACGCATCGAGCCGCTCATTCGCACCTCCACGTTTACTACAGGGCTCGTCATTTTCATCGGCATCACCACGGCCATGCTGAGCACCATGATTCACCGAACCTGCGCGGATGCGAAAACGTCCCTGGCTTATGCCTCACAGACTCAGTTGGGCATCATTTTTGTCGAAATCGGACTCGGCTGGACCACGCTGGCGCTCATTCACATCATTGGACACGCTGCGGTGCGCACGATGCAGATCTTACGCACGCCCTCCATGCTGCGGGATCATCACCGTGTCCACGCTGCAGCAGGCGGGCAATTGGACCCAACAGGTGAGCACTATGAGTCTCTGCTGCCCAAGTCGGTACAAATCGCTCTTTATCGCATCGCGCTCGGGCGTGGCTTTTATGATGCGCTGGTGGATCGCTTCCTCATCACTCCCGCACGGGCCTTAGCGAGATTGCTAGCACGGCTAGAGCCTGTCTGGGTCAAACCTAGCTCAACGCCGAGTCGGCAACCCGCAGAAACGCCAGGCGCTCTGACCCAGATCCTCACTCAGCCAAAAGCCTGATCCTCAAGCCTGCCATGACCACCCTTTCTCTGCCCTATCTCACCTTTGGCATCGGTAGCCTGCTCGTGGGCTGCGGTCTCTGCCTCCGTCATGCCCAGCCAGGCAAAGGCCGCCGCACGGCCATCAGCGCCACGGCCCTGGCCCTGGTGAGCTTTGCCCTCGCAGCTTATGAGGTACATCGCCAGCCTGGAGCGCGCTTGCTCGATCCTTGGATCGGCGGCCTAGAGTCCGATGCGCTGGATGCAGTCCCCATGATCTTTTATGCCGTGCTAACGCTGCTACTGCTGTTTTTGGCTCCGCGACGAGATACCCAGGGCAAAGCACTCGCCGGGATGTTACTGCTGACTGCGGCTACGCAGATCGCTTACGCGGCCTCAAACCTGGCCACCCTCGCCATCGGCTGGTGGCTGACTGTGCTGCCCTTTGCCCTGCCCTTTTTTGGTCAGCCACCGGCACGCCGCACAGTATCTTTTTTCCTGGCGATCAGTGCCCTGGCCCTCACAGGCGGAGTTGTGGCCCTGCATGCCACCGCCATGGAAGATCTCTCTCACATCGGTCATTTATCGCTTTGGTTGGTCGTTTTGGCCGTCGCCTTTCGGAAAGGCTTATTCCCGCTGCATTCCTGGGTGGTGGCGAGTTTCGAACACGGCCCGCTGTTGCCTACGGCACTGCTTTTCAATGGCCATCTCGGAGCACTGCTAATCGCCCGCTCTGAGGCCGTGGTGCTACCCGACTTTGCTCACTCACTGCTGGATGGACTCGCGATCGCAGCCTTGCTCACCGCCCTGATCACCAGCCTGCGTGGTTTTGCGGAGAAAAAACCGCGGCGCCTGCTGGCCTTCGTTTGCATCAGTCAGGCAAGCTTCATTCTCGCGGGTCTGGCCACGGCCAATACGCAAGGCATCACCGGCAGTCTCACGCACTGGTTAGTCGTCACCGCTGCCAGTAGCGGTCTCATGGCCATCGTTCGTATCCTAGAGGTCCGCGTCATGGACGTGACGAATCCAGAAGGAAATCTCGGTCTAGCCGTGAAGGCCCCACGGCTCGCTGCCTTTTTCCTCATCTGCGGACTAGCCCTGATCGGACTACCAGGAACGCTCGGCTACTGCGCGGAAGATCTGCTTTTTCATGGCGCTCTCAGCAGTCATTCCTACCTTGGTTTAGCGCTACTCGTGGCCACCGCCTTCAATGCCATCAATCTGCTGCGCCTCTACAGCCTCCTCTTCCTGGGTGTGCTCCCCAAGCACGTCATCGACATTCCGGATGCTCTGCCGCGCGAGCGTTGGCCTCTAGCTGCCTGTGTGGCCTTCCTTATCCTCGGCGGACTTTTTCCAGGCAAAATCATCCCCTGGCGCAGCCAAGCCGCTGAGGAAATCAGCCGTGCCATGGGGGTGGGCCACCCACAAGGGCACTGATTTGAGGAGCTCACATCCAACCACGCAGCCGATACAGCAGCGTGCCCAGCAACTCATGCAACCAGACATCAAAGCCGTGCATGGAACCGTAACCCGGCAGGTGGAACCAACGCACACTGCCGATCCGATGATAACTCGACACATAATCGCACGGCACCGCCTGTGTGGCTAAGCCGGCCTTTGCAAAGGTGGCGTGAGCACGCGACATGTGCGCCGCCGAGGTCACGAGGATCAGCCGCTGCCAACCTCGCTTTTGTGCCAGAGCAGCCACCTTGAGCGCCTCATCATGCGTGTCCGCACAGATGCCCAGGCTAAGAACCTCTTGGCGTGGCTTCACTGCAGCCTGAATCCATCCCACGACGGCATCGGCCTCAGAGTAACGGCGCGTCTGGTCCCGATAATCTCCGCCAGCCACCACCATTACAGGAGCACGCTCAGCGCCCAGCAGCGCTAGTGCCGTCATCACCCGATCCGCCGCGCTGTTAAAGCCCACCGCAGTCGGCTCACGCAGTGAGGGCTCTGCACCTCCACCGAGACAAATGATGGCATCGGCCACAGCGACCTCCATGGGCAAGACACGCGGGAAACGACTCTCCAGGTCGGCCAGTAACCAAGAGGCTAGCGGGGTGCAGGTGCCCACACTCAGCACCAGCCATGCAAGAGCAGGCCAGAACAACCCACGCCGCCTATGCCAGAACGCCCAAACCAACCAACCCGTGAGCAGGAGCCAAGCAAGGCCCAGCGGCGTGAGAAAGAGTGCGAGCTTCTTCATGGAAAATATCGGTCACGATGGCGCGTCCGCCATCTCCTTGCAATCCCACGACAGCTGCCGCACAGACGAACCGTGTCTCCCCCCTCAGCATCCCAAGATCATGCCTACGATTTCAAACGTGGCATGGCATGGATGCTGGCCTCCCTGGCCTGCTTCATGGGCATGGCTCTGCTAGTCATGCATTTGGGAAAAACACGCGCCGTGAGCCCCTGGTGGGCCTTGCTTTTCCGCGCCTGGGTCGGCCTGGCCGTGGTGGCAGTGCTGTATGCTCCACGCGGCCAAGTCAGCTTTCGCCGCGCGGCCACCCGACGGATGCTCGTCTCACGCGGTGTTCTGGGTGCGTTTGGCACAGCCGCCTACTACTTGACGCTGCCCGTTTTAGGCGCGGGCAAAGCCACCCTGATCGGCAATACCTGGACCATCTGGGCAGCGCTGCTGGCCGTGCCTATGCTGGGAGAAAAGCTGACCCCGAGAAAAATCATCGGCATGCTGCTGGCCATCGCAGGCATCGCCCTGATCACGGAGCTGGAACCCGGAGCTTCTGGGCATCTGGGCCTGCATGAAGGCATCGCCATCCTTGGGGCCATCATCGCAGCCTGCGTCGTTGTCGTGATTCGCCAACTAACGAAGACCGAGACTAGCGGAACCATTTTCGCCAGTCAGTGCATCTACTGCGCGCTACTCGCCCTGCCCTTTTGCATCAGTTTGCCACTACCTTATGGGCCTGATCTAGCCTTACTCTCGCTCGCTGCGATGCTAGCTGCAGGTGGCCAACTGGGAATGACCGAAGGCTTCCGCTTCTTGCCCGTAAGCGTCGGTGGAGCCTTTCAAATGCTGCTGCCCATGCTGATCACGGCGGGGGGGTGCTTGCTGTTTGAAGAGACCTTCACCCAAACTCAGGCGCTGGGAGCCGCACTGATCCTGGCTGGATGCCATGGCGTCATCTCCCAACCCAAATCGATGCTGCCTCAAGATGGGTAAGCGAGCCACGACAATCTCCAGAGTCAGAGCTTCACCTTGAACTCATCCTTCTCGCCCACACTCTGCACAAAGGCAGTCAAAAGGTCGATCACCCGCTCCACATCCCGCAGGTCCGCCATCTCCACCACGCTGTGCATGTAGCGCAGCGGCAGACTGACCAGCGCGCTGGGGATGCCATGCTGTTGGGTGAAAATGACATCTGTGTCCGTGCCCGTGAAGCGTGAAGATGATTCGTGCTGGATGGGGATCTCCCCCTTCGCCGCCACGTCCATCAGACGACGCACGACCTCGGGGTGATTCGCGCTGCCATGGGTCAGGCTCGGACCACCGCCCAGTTTCACTTCACCATGCTTTTTCACATCCACCGCCGGCGTATCAGTGGCATGGGTCACGTCTAAAACGACGGCCACATCTGGCATCAAGCGATGCGCGGCCATCTTGGCCCCATGACCACCGATCTCTTCTTGCACGGCATTCACCGCGATCACTGTAGCCAGAGGGCGTTTTTTTGCCCGACTCAGCCGCGCGATGACCTCGGCGATGATGAAGCCGCCGACCCGGTTGTCGATGGCACGACCGACGAGTCGATGCGGACCGATTTCTTCAACGGTGTCAGCATAAACAATCGGGTGGCCAACACGGATGCCAGCCTCAGCCACCTCCTGAGCGCTGATGGCACCGATATCGATCCATAGCTCGTGGACTTTCGGGGCTTTTTCATCCTCACGATTCTCACGAATATGGATCGCTACATTGCCGATGACACCACGCACGGTGCCACGATCCCCCAAGATATCGACCCGACGTCCACGCGCCGTAGCCACATCACTACCGCCCACGCGATCCACGCAGAGAAATCCTTCCTTGCTGATGTACTTCACCATATAACCGATCTCGTCAGCATGAGCCTCCAGCATGATGCGGCGCGGCCTTTTCCCACTACCCTCCAGGGTAGCCCAGGCCGTGCCATAGGCATCGCTTTCGACACGGTCTGCGTGCTTGCGCACATAGTCGGCCCACTTCCGCTGACCGCGAAACTCAAAGCCAGTCGGGCTAGGGGTGGAAAGAAGATCGAGGAGGAAATGCTTGGAGGTCGGGGACATGCGGTGCGCAGTCAAAGACAGCCACAGAGCCAGGTCAACTGCCCAGGCAAGCACACCTCAGCCAACCCCGGCCATGCTTTCACAGGAAAAGAGCCGCACGTTGCCAGCAGCCAAACGCTGCTTAAACTCAGCTCATGCCGCCTCCCCCAGGCATTGTGCCGCCAGCCAACGACATCATCACCCTCAGCCTGATTTCCCACACCAATGCGGGAAAAACCACGCTCGCGCGAACCCTTCTGCGTCAAGATGTCGGTGAAGTGGCGGATGCCGCGCACGTCACTCTTTTCAACACCTCCTACACCCTCCTGGAGCAGGAAGCTCGCCTGCTGCGGCTGTGGGATACACCCGGGTTCGGCGACAGCGCCCGCCTGCTAAAGCGCCTACAACGCGAGCGCAATCCCCTGCTCTGGTTCCTGTCTCAGGCCTGGGACCGCATCACCGACAAGCCACTCTGGTGCAGTCAGCAAGCA
>JBIKYV010000217.1:0-4966 GCA_044355075.1 Prosthecobacter sp. | reverse complement strand
TGCAGAAACGGCGCTTGGTCGGCGTGTTGGCTGAGACACTTTCACCATCAAACACGTGCCCCAAGTGGGCGCCGCAACGTTTGCACAACGTCTCGACACGAACCATGCCATGTGAGATATCGGAGCGTTCGAGTACGTTTTTTGCGGTCGAAGCGTCATAGAAAGACGGCCATCCGCAGCCTGAATGAAATTTTTCTTTGGAGGTGAAGAGTTCGACACCACAGCACACACAATAGTAGGTGCCTTCTCCCTGTTTCTCGAATTCTTCATAGATCTTGCCATAAGGACGCTCCGTGCCTGCGGTGCGAGTCACTCGGTATTGCTCTTCCGTCAGGCGCTTTTTCCATTCTTCTTCGCTAAGGGTGAACTGAGGCTGAGGCATGGTAGGTGCGGAGGGGGATGCTTTGCTGGTTTCTTCAGCCAAAACGGGTGAGAGCAGCATGAGGAGATTCAAAAGATAAAGGGTGACTGACTTCATGATCATAGATACGACAACATCAACGCGATTGCGACGAAGCGATTTGCGAAAATCCCGACCGTGAGGGCATAAAAAAACCGTCCGGCAGGTTGGGATGCCGGACGGTTGCTAGGTGGATGAGGTTATGGCCTATTTCTCAACCCAGCGCACAGCTTCCATGAGAAGCTCACGAGCTGAATCCAGGCCCAGTTTCTGGCGAATGTTCGCTTTATGGGCATCGACGGTCTTGGAGCTGAGGCTCAGCTTCTCTGCTATCGAGTGAGAGTCCATGCCGCGACCGACCATCTCAAAGACTTCGAGCTGACGATCACTTAACAGACGCCCAGGTTCTCCACGCGCACCTGCGGCACCACGTAGCCCATTGCCTGCGACAATGCTATTGAGGAGGTTTGCGCTAAAGACAAAACCACCGCCCAATACTTGTCGAATGGCGAGCAGCAGGCGTTGTACCGGCTCAGTTTTCATGAGGTAGCCCATGGCACCCGCGCGCAAGCAGCGTTCGGCGTAGAGATTTTCATCATGGCAGGAAAAGATCAGGACGTGCGTACTTGGCACTTCATCCTTGATCTGCTTGACGATGTCCTGCGGTGGCTTTTCCCCGTGTCCAAAGTCCATCAGGAGCAGGTTGGGGGGATTGAGTTTCATTTTTTCCAGGGCTTCTTCCAGCTTGCCGCAAATGCCAATCACTTCGAGATCGTCTTGGCTTTCGAGCATCCGGTTCAGCCCCTCCAGCACTATTGGCTGATCTTCGAGGATGAATAATTTTGATTTCACGGTATTGGTACTAATTGAGGTTGTTGGATGGGCCATCACTACTGATAGCAAAGGGTAGAAAATCTAGAGGGGTAAGGAAAAGTCTCGTGCTTAGGTGTTTTGACAATAGATATAACAATCGAAAATCAGTTAGTGTTGCATATTTTTTTGTTAAAAATCAATAAGCTACGAGCAAATCAACGGCATAAGATATCATATAATATATACTAGTAGACTTCCATCCCTTCCGCGCCCTGTTTGCGTATTATTATGCTGGTTATTGTTTGCCGAATATTGCCAGCCTCAAACCCATACTGATCACAGAGACCTTCAGATAATCTGTCAAAAAAGTGATCAGATACACTGAAATTTGGAAAAATTATTGTGGCTTATTTGTTCAAAATCAATGCATTGAACGATCGCCTTAAACGCTAGTGAAGATGAGTGGCCCTCAGTCTTAGCTGAGGGGAGAAGTTGCTCAACTCACATATTGTGGCAGCAAAGGGTTCATTTGCGGGTGTGTTGAGATCTCGCTGAAGTATTTTCCTCGAATCCGAAGAATTATAGTTAGCATTTTTTCGGCTTTATCCCGTGTTTGCTGGCTTAGACCTGAGGTGCTTTGCTCGAAACGACACTGCATGAGCATCATTCATGCCAAGATCTGGTCTAGGCTCATTCCCATATGAATGCTACGCAGATCTTGAGGTTTGATAGGCACGGCAAAGACTTCCTTCATGGCACGCTTGAAAGCTCCGCGTCGGCTAGTAGTCGCTCCTGTAAGTGCTACTTGTCGTATTAGATGTCTGACGTGAGGGGCCTGCCTGAGTGTTCTCCTGTTGTGATTTGGATGGCTGCTAAAGAATCTTTTTACCTCGGATGCTCTGATGCCAAAAAACAGGGAGCTCGCTCGACAAATGCAAGCAGTCCCGTCGTGGTCACGTTTGATGCGCTCTCTTTTTGATCTCTGCATGAAATCTTTCCTTCTTCTATTCTTGCTTGGTAGTTCGACTGTCGCCGCCTTCGCACAAATTGCCACCCAGGCTACACCTGTGGACAAGGTGAAGGTTGCGAAAGGATTTCAGGTGGAGCTTCTTTACTCCGTGCCCAAGGAAGTTGAAGGCTCGTGGGTTGCCATGACTCAGGATGATCTGGGAAGGCTGATTTGTAGCGATCAATATGGAGCACTCTACCGCATCACGCCGGGGATGAGGGCGTCTGATACCAGGGTGGAAAAGCTCAGTATCGATTTCGGCCACTGCCAGGGCTTGCTGTACCATGCCGGTGCTTTGTATGGCGTGGTGAATGACGATGCTTATCAGGGACGCGGCCTCTACCGCTGCAAAGACACGAATGGAGATGATCAATTCGATGCAGTCGAGCTATTGCGCGCTTTTCCCGGCAAGGCCGGTGAGCATGGGCCACATGGCGTGGTTGCATCGCCCGATGGCAAGAATCTATATGTAATGTGCGGCAATCAGACGCCGGAGCCAAGCTGCGAGACTAGCCGTGTGCCGCGGCACTGGGGTGAAGACCAGCTCTTCCCAATGCTGCTCGGTCGCGGCTTTATGCGCGATGTGTTGGCCCCCGGCGGCTGGCTGGCCAAGACAGATCTCGATGGCAAAAAATGGGAACTCATCAACACCGGAACCCGCAACACCTACGACATCGCTATCAATCGCCAGGGCGACATCTTTGGCTTCGATGCCGACATGGAGTGGGACACAGGCATGCCATGGTATCGCCCTACCCGCGTGTGCTTCATGCAAAGCGGTGGTGAGTTTGGCTGGCGCACGTGCAGCAAGAAATGGCCTGCACGCTGGGAAGATAGCCTGCCTGCCGTGGTGGACATCGGCCCTGGCTCGCCCACGGGCGTCGCTTTCGGCTACGGAGCCAAATTTCCCGCAAAATACCAAGACGCCCTCTACATCTGCGACTGGAGCTACGGCAAAATGTATGCGGTGCATCTCGCCTCGAACGGTGCGGGCTATACCGGCATTGCTGAGGAATTCATGAGCGCCTCTCCGCTGCCGCTGACGGACATCGAGGTCTCGAAGAAGGATGGAGCGATGTATGTGAGCGTGGGCGGTCGCAAGGTGCAGTCAGGACTCTACCGAGTGACCTATGTCGGTGCTGAGAATACGCAGTCCGTTCTGAACAAACCGATGAATCCAATGGCACCCAGTGTCCGCGGTTCTCTGGAGGCGTTCCACGGTAAACAGGATGCCAAAGCCGTGGAGGTAGCCTGGCCTCATCTCTCTCACCCTGACCGCCAAACCCGCTTTGCTGCTCGTATTGCTCTAGAGCATCAGCCGGTGGTCTCTTGGAAGGACAAAGCCCTCTCCGAAGCCAATCCGCGTGCGGCTTTGACCGCTCTCATGGCGCTAGCTCGCAGTAGTGGTGGGGATAAAGCCCTGCTGAAACCGATTCTCGATTCACTGAGCAAGATCGACTTCAAAGCCTTGAAAGGCCTCGATCGCAATACGCTCATTCGCGATTACATGCTCGCCTTCACTCGCCTCGGTGAGCCGGATGCAGAGACCAAGTCCGCTCTCATCGCGAAACTCAATCCGCTCTTCCCTACGAACGACACGGGCCTGAATCGCGACCTCGCGGAAGTGCTCGTTTTCCTCGGTGATGCCGGAATCGTGGCCAAGGCGGCACCGCTGGTGAATGACTCGCCCATGCAAGAGGAGCAGATCGACTACGCTCGCATCCTCCGCTTGGCAAAGACCGGCTGGACGAAGGAATTGCGTGCCGATTACTTCCGCTGGTTCTTGCGTGCCGCGAATTACAAAGGCGGCGCCTCATTCGACCTCTTCATCGGCGAAATCAAAAAGGATGCGCTCACCACGATGAGCGAGGAGGAGAAGCTGGCGATCAAAGAAGTATTGGATGCCAAACCTGAAGCCAAAGCACCGAGTTTTACCGCGAAGCCGATGAACTTCGTTAAAGCGTGGACCGTAGCTGACCTCGAAAAATCACTTGGCGTGGGGCTGGAGGGAAATCGCAATTTCCAGAATGGTCGGAACATGTTTGGGGCTGCGACTTGCTTTGCTTGTCATCGGTTTAATAGCGAAGGTGGAGCTGTCGGGCCTGACCTAACCAGTGTGGCGGGCAAATACAGCCCGCGTGATCTTTTGGAGCACATTATCGAGCCAAGCAAGGAGATCAGCGATCAGTATGGTAGCACGGTCTTCACCAAGAAGGATGGTAGCATGGTGGTGGGTCGTATCGCCAATATGAAGGAGAACATCATGATGGTCTGCACGAACATGATGGATCCGAACAACTTCACCAATGTGGATGCACGTCAGGTGGTGAAAACTGAGGAAAGCAAAGTCAGTATGATGCCTCCTGGACTTTTGTATATGCTCAAAGAAGACGATATTTTGGACCTGATGGCCTATCTGCTTAGCAAAGGCAATCCTGACGATCCTATGTTTGTGAAGTAATCAAAGGCTTCCACAAAAAGGCAGCTTCGACCCAGGTGTCAAAGCTGCCAAGGTTGGCGCATCTTTCGTTTCAATAGGGTCGCCGCTTCAGTATCCCCACGAATCGTTTCATTGACAGGATCCCAGTCCAGGGAACTGCGGTGCAAACGTAGCGCGATGTTGGCCAAATGAGCGATGGTGATGCTGCGATGTGCTGACTCGATGGGGGCTGCGGGTCGTGTGCCATCTCGAATCGCGTCGATGAAATTGCGGAAGTGGTCTTTGCTTTCGTAGAGGCGAACAT